>CAZOBB010000160.1:0-13307 GCA_964577975.1 uncultured Thermodesulfobacteriota bacterium
CCTGTTTCTCAAATACTCGATAAGCATTCCCGGGTGATCCGTTTGAATACCATCCACTCCCCACATCAGCATCTGGTCCCACTCGGCAACCATTTCATCCGCCGCGCCCCCAAGACTGTCGTCGGCAAAAACCATGGCGCCACCCGCATGGGAAATCGCAGCAAAAGATCCCCGTTCCTGGGAGCGGGGAATCCCGCCGCATACCAAGGATTTGAAACATAGGATCGGTCAAACCCGTTCGCCGACCCGGCATAGGAAGGAGTCATCCAAGCCAGGATTCCAAAAATTACCAGCCACAGCCCCAGTCTAACGACATTTTTCATCCTCTTTTCCCCCTGAATTTTCGACGGCGCCACACCTTCCCCTCCATCATGACAAACCAAAGGAGATCAACTTCCCTGTTACCAGAACGTGTCTCCACCTTCTCCTTTATTAGATGAATAAAAACCTGTCAATCCCCCCTCATCCTCCACCCGGAATAGCAAATCGCATTATTCCGCTCTCACGGCACAATCTCCTCCTTCAAACAACCAATGACAAAAAAGCCTTTCCCGACACGTCGCATCTTGACAATCTTTCAATCTTTTGTTAGAAATTCAGGGAATTTTAAGGTGGGTAGGTGGAAGCAACAACGAACAACCTAACCAGCACGAAAGGAGAGAAACATGAAAAAGGAACAAGGGAAAGACAAAAGGACCTACGAGAAACCGGTCGTCAAGACGTCCGTGACTCCGAAGGAAATCCGCGATCTGGAGCAACCTTGTGCCTTTTACGGCCCGGGGGAAGAACGTCCGGCAGAAAGATAGCGAAACATTTCCGATAAAGGCAGTGACGTTTCAGGTCACATGGGCCTACAGATGAAGGGGGCGTGAGGGAGCAAATCCGTCACGCCGAGTACCCGAATTTAGTGGAATAGACCAACCGCTGGCAGATGGATCAGGAGATGCTTGAATGCCAGCGGTTCTCTTTTGAATCCGAAACGGATTACTGCAACCATGATCGATTCACAAAAATTGAATCTGCTTTACCCGTTCCAGGTTTTCGACAAGCGTTTCCTGATCGACTTGCCTTCCGGTTTTCCAAAAAAGATCAGTGAATGCGCATGGGAGCTGATAGTCGCCTGCAAGACAAACAACGGAAACGACCTCAAGCACCATTTCTCCGGCGAAGAAATCGAACAAGCACGAAAGGAAATCGAAGAAAAATTCACTTTAGGCGCATTGGGGGGGCAGGTGGATGGAGGGAATGAAGACCTCAAGCCCACGGGAATCTTTTCGGCCCTGATCAACCTCACCCACCAGTGCAACATGGCCTGCCGCTACTGCCTCATGGCTCTGGACTCCCTCAAGGAAGGCTACTACGGCGTCCCTGACGGCATGACGGAAGAAACGGGCAGAAACGCCATCGATTTTCTCCACGAGGCGGGCGTTCCTTCCCCCGTAAGCCTGACCTTCTTCGGCGGGGAACCGTTCCTCGAGTTCCCGCTGATGAAGAAACTGGTCACGTATGCCGAGACCCACTATCCGGGCAGGTTTTTTTTCAACATCATCACGAACGGCACCCTTCTCACGGACGAGGCCATCGACTTCATCGAAAAACACCGCATCGGTCTGGTCTTCAGCATCGACGGGGATCGCGAACGCAATGACAGGCTCAGGATCTTCAAGAACGGGAAGGGAAGCGTGTTTGACAGGGCCTTTGGCAACCTGACCCGGCTCATCCGGCGGGTTCCCGGCGCCCGATACAAGGTCAACATCACCTATTTCAAACAGACCCTCGAGCTCTCGGAAAGCTTCCGGTTTTTTCTTGAGACGGGAATCCGTCAGACCCGCTACGAACGGGGCCTGACGGAACGTAAAAGCCCCTACGCCCTCGACGACAACGACGTGGAAACGGTCAAGAAAGAATTCTCAAAAATGGCAACGATGTACCGGGACTTTCTGCTCTCGGGCGGGTTTCACATTCAGGACAACTTCGTCATTCTCATGAAAAAGCTGTCCAACGGGATCCCCCGGTTCCACGGGTGCAATATGGGGGTGGATTACGTAACCATTGCTTCCAATGGGGATATTTACCCCTGCCACAAACTGATCGGATTGCCGACTTCCAGGATGGGCCATGTTTCCACTGGGTTCGACAACTCCTTCTACGATGAACTATGGCATAAAAACGTCTTGTCCCGCCACCCCTGTCGAACATGCTGGGCACGATTCATTTGCGGCGGGCTCTGTGCGAGCGACAACTACCACTACAACGGCGATTTTTTGACCCCCGTCCCGAAAAATTGCCGAATCATGCGTCACCTCATCAAACTTTCGTGCTGGTTGCTGTCAGAGCTCGAAGACCGATCTCCCGATGTACTTAAACGGCTCCTCGGGACCGACTACCTAAAGGAAACGGATATCCCCTCGCAGCGCAGGACCGTTCTGGAATCTCGGGAGGGAAACCATCGTCTCTTGAACCGGGAGACTTCCGGGGAATACCTCCTGAACGGCCCTGCCTTGGAAATCTTCGAGGCCTGCAACGGGAAAAATACGGTAAAAGACATCGCGGAGCACCTCACATCCGTTTACGGAATCCCCATGGACGTCGCCATCCAGGACGTCCGAAACACCCTCCACAAGATGGCGCGCAACGGCCTCGTGACCCTGCCGGACGCAGGCACCCCGTCGGGTTCCATCGACGTAGAGTGTTGAGAAGGACATGAACGATTCGCAACGGGACAACTACGCAGATACCTACGACGAAAAATACGGTATCCTGAAAGACTACGCGCGTGAATCTCTCTTCATCAACGAGATTCTGAAAGGACACGGCTTCGGTCCCGGCAGTTCCCTCCTGGATCTGGCCTGTGGAACGGGAACCCACATCTGCCAGCTCGCGAAGATGGGATACGACTGTTCGGCCCTTGATCTAAACCCCGAAATGCTCGAAAAGGTTCGGGAAAAGGCCGAAAAGAGCGGGGTGACCGTCACGCTGTATCAGGGGGACATGCGACGGTTCGATCTCCATCGCCGTTTCTCGGCCGTCCTCAATATGTTCTACTCCTTTCAGGATGCCCTCCGGACGGAGGAGGATCAAAAAAGGTGTTTGAAATCCATCCGCTCCTCCCTCCAACCCGGCGGTCTCCTGATCATCGAGCTTCTCCCCGAGGAAAACAATCTCCGCAGGTATCCCGTCGGAGGATATTTTGAAATATTCCGGGAAGAAAAACCCGACGGGGTTCAATACGTGGTGTCGAGCACCAATCGCCTCCTGAATGACGACCTGAAAGAGATTATCTTCACTTTTACCTGGTCGAAACACGGAAAAGTCATTCGCGAAACCCGCTCCAAGACCCTTCTCCGGCGCATGCCCCTCGAAACCATCCAACGCCTGTTCCGCGAAGAGGGGTTCACGTTTGCGACCAGCTACGGGGACTACAGCCTGGACGTCCCCTTCAACGCCAACAGTGAAAAAATGATCGCCGTTTTCACCCTATGACCGGGAAAGGCCCTCCATCTCTCGCATACCGAGACCTGTTCTCCCGATACCACGACTATCGAAGGCTCCTGGTCGCCCTGGCCTGCCGCCTGCGAGAAGATTTCACGTGCGAACGGGTCTCCATCTTCCTCAGGGCCTCGGGAAATCGATTCCTGACAATCGTGGCCCAGGGCGTCGAAGGAATGACCATAGACGTTAAACCCGGAGAGGGGATCGCGGGGAAGGCCCTCCAACAGAAACGGTCCCTCATCGTCAACGATCCCGCCCACGACCCGAGATCCCTCTGCCGGGTCAGGGATCACTACACGGGATTCCGCACCCGCTGCCTCCTCGCCGTTCCGGGCATGGACGTCTGGGGCCGGCCCCTCGGAGCGTTCATGTTGCTCAACAGCGTGAAGGGGCGTTTCACCAACGGGGAAAGGGAGCGTCTCGAACGGTTGACGTGGATGATCAGGAAAATCAAAAAGATCGCCCCCAGACGGATCAGAAATATATGGACACCCCAACTCGAAGAGGAAATTCTCGATGAAGAAGGTTTTCAAGGTTAAGGAAGGGGTCCTCCTGGCGGAAAGGAATAACATCCTTTACGTCCTGGACGTCGACTCGGGCCGAGTCCACGAATTCAACGAAACGGCCCGGGCCATCTTCCAGATTTGCATGGAACCGGTCTCTCTGGAGGAAATCGTCAAGGAATATACCCAATACTTCGACATACCCGAATCGGAGGCCGAAAAAGACATCTCGGAGGTCCTTACCGTCATGATAGAAAACGGTCTCCTCGAGGACGGAAAGGGCGATGCGAACCATCATTGATTACGACGTCATGGGAATTCCTTGCAGATTCAGCACGACGATCCCCGAGGTCGGCAACCACTTCCGGCACATCTTTGAGTACCTACGTCTCCGGGGAAGTTCATCCCCCGTCCGCTTCCGCATCGAGCTTACCCGGACGGGGGAAAAATACCGGCTCGCTCACGACACGAAAGCCGAGGTTTACCCTCATCTCCCCACGGCCGTTTTAAATCTCGAATTCAAGGCATTCCAGGAGCCGATGCAAAGGATGAAAGGCACCGTGCTTTTCCATGCCGCCTGGTCCACAAGGGGCCCCAGGGCCTTCGTGTTCCCGGGCCGAGGGGACAGCGGCAAGAGCACCCTCGCCTACGGGTTTTCGATGCAAGGATACGACTTCGGATCGGACGAATGGCTGGGATTCCGCGAAGATGGCTCCCTGATTCCATTCCCCCGCAAGATTCTCCTCAAAAGGGGGAATCCCTGGATCGAACGCCACGCCCTCCGTCCCTCGGAAAAGAATATTCTGCATAAGCTCGACGGCCGCATCTATCCCGACCTCCCCGAGACGGGGAATCTCGCGAAGGCGGGCCTCTTCGACCCCATTTTCTTCTTCCTGACAAGAAAACCCGAGGGACCCGCGCGATGCCGCGAAATCCCGACCCTCGAGGCCCTTGAAGAATTGATGGCCTTGTGTCCGAACAGGAAGACGATGACCCCACAACACTTCCAGACACTGGTCAGTTTCCTGAAACCCGGCAGGATATTCCGATTAAGCTTCGCGTCCGTTGACGAAGCGATGGGAAAAATTCTCGAGGTGGCAGGTGAATAAGGCAAGGGACATGGAAGACCGGTTCCTCGACTTTCGAATCGAAAACGAACCCTGGTACGTCTCCACGAGGGCCTCTCAAAAGGATCGTTTCGGGAAGGCGCTGGCCTTGATCCAGCGCTACTGCGGCGACCTGGATCTGGCCTGCGATATCGGCTGCGCGGACGGTCAGTTCAGTCTCAAACTCGCCTCCGTGGCCCGAAGGGTCCTCGCCATCGACAGGCACAAGGGGCGCATCGAAGGAAACAAGAACAGGTACAAAGATCTAACAAACCTCCGCTTCGTCTGCCTGGACATCCTGCGCGATCCGATTCCGTCAGACCCCCCGGATCTGGTCACGGCTCTCGAAATCCTTTACTATTTCTCCCGAGAGGAACAAGAGCTCTTCATGCAGCGGATCGTGGAGCTGCTGAAACCGGGAGGCTTTTTTCTCATGAGCGTAAACGTGTTCCGGGGAAGCCGGTTCACGGAGGAGACCGTCCGAGGGCTCCTCCAGCGTCATTTCCATCTCGTCGCCGAGAAACCGATCTACCGCAATGTCTACTACCGATTCGAGCTAAAGATCATCCGCCTCATCGATGAGCTGAATTACCTGGAAAAACTGCGGATCTTTACTCCCAACATCCTGAAGCTGAACCGCAGCTTCTATCCCGGAAAATGGAATTACCTCTTACTCCGACCTTCCTGGTTCATGGACAGAATCGCCATTCCTCTCGTCCGTCAGGGGGCACTCCGCCTGATCCGTTCCCGCATCCTGTACACCGCCATCACCGGCATGACGAAGCTCCTTCTCCCCCGCCGGGGGAAAAGTCAGATCCTCTTTCTCGCGAGAAAGGAGGCCACCCATGCCGGCGATTGACGTCGTTTCTCTCCGCAAGGATTATCGTGTCGTTCGGCGCCGGAAAGGGTTCTTGGGGGCCGTATCCGGTTTTTTCCGCCCCGACATCGTCATCCGGAAGGCCCTACGTGACATAAGCTTTCAGGTCGAAAGGGGGGAAATGGTGGGGCTGGTGGGCCCGAACGGCGCCGGAAAGTCCTCTCTCGTCAAGATCCTCGTGGGCATCCTGAAACCGGACGGGGGACAGGTACGGGTCTCCGGGATGGATCCCTTCTCCCAGCGTCAAGAATATGTGCGCAGAATTGGGGTCGTCTTCGGACAGCGCTCCCCCCTGTGGTGGGATCTCCCGGTAAGCGATTCGTTTGAACTCCTTCGGAGAATCTACAAGATCCCCCGGGAAGAATACCGCCAAACCCACGCCTACCTCGTGGAAACCTTCGGGTTGAGTCAATGGCTTTCGCAGCCGGTCCGAATGCTCAGCCTGGGGCAAAAACTACGATGCACCATCGCGGCCGCCATGCTCCATAACCCGGACATTCTCTTTCTCGATGAGCCGACCATCGGCCTGGACATCCTGGCCACCGATCAGCTGCTGTCGATCATCGGCAAGATGAACGCGGAAAGGGAAACCACCGTCTTCATCACCTCCCACGATCTTACCGTCGTGGAAAGGCTGTGTCGGAAGATGATTCTCCTTAACGAGGGCGAGATCCTCTTTCACGGCCATTTCACCAATGCCATCCGCCGTTTCGTCCGGCGCAGGCGCCTCCGAATCGCAACCAACGAACGGGAAAAGATTCAGGAGCTGGTCAGGCTGATCCCTCCCCAATGTCATGTGGAAAGTCTGGAGGGAAACAGGATGATCCTGACGTTCGACCAGGAAACCCTCTCCCTCGACGACCTCGTGAGGATCCTCAGGTCCTTGGTGTCCCGGGAAGACCTGGACATCTACGAATTTTATCTCGAAAAGCCGAGTCTCAACGACCTCATCCTCACCCTCTTCAACCCCGACCCAAACACGCCACCAGCGGGAAATCAACGTTGACTGCCGGAAAATATTTCACCATCGCCAAGATGAGCTTTCTCCGGCTCACCGCCTACAAGACGGACATCGTAATCCATTTTTTCACCTACCCCGTCGTTTTCGCCTCCTTTTTCTTCTTCATCACCGGGGCCTTTGAGGGAAAGCTTCATCAGACGGGATACACGATCCCGCAGCTTCTCACCTATTACTCCGTGGGGTGGCTGCTGCGAATGATCAACCATCATGGCGCCGATATCGCCATCGGCCAGTCCATCCTAACGGGCGACATCGTCAACATACTCGTCAAGCCCGTTCATCACCACCACTACCGAATGGCCGAAGCCGCGGGCAAGGCCTTCGGGAGGATAATCTTCTACAGCCTTCCGGCCTTCTTCCTCTTGTCGATCTTCGTCAAGCGCTTCATCCTCGTCTGGGACGCCACGCTCCTTAAATTCCTGGTCCTCTCCCTCATCGGGTTTTTCATCAGTTTTGAAATCCAGTACATCATCGGCTGCGCGGCCTTCTTTTTCACCGTCAACCATCAGATCATCTGGATCACGGACATGACGATCCGACTGATGTCCGGCCTGATCATCCCTCTCAGCCTCTTTCCCGATTTCGTGAACCGCCTTCTGACGCTGCTTCCCTTCCAGATGATCTATTACATCCCGATTCAAATGTGGATCGGAAAGATCGATGCGGCCGGCTTTTCTCACGCCCTCGTCACGGCTCTGACCTGGCTGATCATACTCCATCTGACGGGACGATGGGTCTGTGCTTCCGGGCTGAAACGGCTGGCTATTTTCGGAGGATAAAGGGTGTTCCTGAAACTCATCGGTTACTACCTCGTTCAGCAACTCAAGGTAGAGCTGAGCTATCGTTTCAACCTGATCATCGGCATCGTGGGTCAGCTCCTCTTCACCCTACTGAGCGTCGTCTTCATCGGGACCTTCCTGAAATTCGGCCAATCCATCAACGGATGGGGTTTCTACGACATCCTTTTCCTGTTCGGACTCTCGGACATCGCCTTCGGACTCAATTCCATCTTTATTTTCCGGACCTACTTCTCCCTCAACGCCACCTACATCGTCGGGGGGGGCCTGGATCAGCTGCTGGTTCAACCCGTTCCACCGCTGCTCAACGTCATCCTGCACAACCTCAACGTCCTCGACGGCGTCATCGTGCTGAAAGGGATTGCCATCATCCTGATCGCGGCCCCCCACCTACCCCTTGCCTGGACGCCCGTAACCCTGATGAAGACGGCGGAACTCGCCATGGCAGGCGCGGCCGTTCACGCCGGTATCCTCCTGACCATTGCCTCCACGGGCTTCTGGATGATCCGGCGAAGCGACGCCGCCATGGCCTTTCTCAGCCTGACCCAGCTGGGCCAATACCCTCTATCCATCTATCCCCACGCCATCCAGGTATTTCTAAGCTTCGTCCTTCCCCTCGCCTTCACCGCCTATTACCCGGCCCAATACCTCCTCGGAATCCCCCCCGGTCCCCGGGGGTTCGCCTTTTCCCTGAAAGGAATCACCCTCTGCGCGCTCGCATGTCTTGCCGTGGCGGTAACGATCTTCTACCGAGGACTGCAACGATACAACAGCGCAGGGTCGTAAGGATCATCGGCAATGCTGATACGATATTTTCTCAACCCCGAAGCCGGCGACGCGCTCGACGTGCAGGCCGAGGTGCACGGGACGGCCAAGGAACTCCGGTTGATGGACGTCTCGGGGTTCCTCACCCATGCCATTCGGAATCTCACCCCCATCCCCCCTTCCGAGATTGGATTCGACACCGTCGATACGGGTGTCTGGCGCCTCCCGTTGAAACGCGGAAACACCCGTTTCCGCTATTCCGTCCCCACCCGGTTCGCGAAAGCGTGGAAACACGGAATTCTCCCCGTCGTGAAAGGGACAGGTTCTACCTTTTTTCTCGGAAACGGCGTCTTCTTGAGGGCCCTCCTTTCCGAAGAGGTCCGTTACGAAATCCGCATAGCAGGGCATGCGAGCTCATCCCTCCCGGCCACAGGCCACTATTGGACGGCCCGCAACGGCCGCCAGCTCTCCCTCGGAGGATTCGTTTGCGGCGATTTCACGGAAACGGGCGCCTCGGGGGGCGGCATTCCCCTGTCTCTCCTTTTCGACAGGGGAATGGAAGGCCTCCGGGAAGAGATAACATCCCTCTCGTCCCTTCTCGTCCAAGAGATGACCCGCATCTTCGGAGAAACTCCGTCCGAAACCCTGTCCATGTTCATCTTCAAGGCGCCCCGATCCCCGGCCCCCGGAGAAAAGGCCATCGGAAGCGGGCTGTCGTTCCATCGCGGAATATTCCTTCAGCTGACGGCGTCGTCGAAAGCCAACGCCTGGCTCATCCTCCATGAGCTGGCCCACCAGTGGCTGGGCCAAGACATCCACGCCGGGGAACCCGGTGTGAAATGGTTCCTGGAAGGAACGGCCTCCTGGTGCGCCATGACCGCAGCCCAAGCGCTCGGCTTCCTCACCCGCGACCACCGTCACGAGCTCTTGTCGCAATCCGGCGAAACCTATCTTCGGGCGGCGGAAATGATTATCGGGAAAAACCCGGCCCTCCTCGAGGCCCGAACGACACACTCCTACGAAACAGAAGGGGGAATCCTGCTGATCCACGGGCTCGACCGATTTTTCCGCAACAAGGGACGGACGGGATTCCGAGACTTCCTCCGGGCCTTCTACACCACGTTCAGGGGAGCCCCGATCTCCAACGGGGATATTCTTCGTGCCGCAGAAACCTTCGCCGGCACCCCCCTCCCCCCGTATGTCCGGGAATTTCTCGAAAAGAAGGGTCTCCTCCCCTTCCGGGAATGGGTCGAAACCGATTGACTCCCGATGAGGCCCTGCGATGGATCCGGCAAGTTTCCAATGAGGAAAGGTGTCCGAAAACGTGAAAACCTCGCTCGCAAAATAAAGGGTCGTTTCCCCCTTTTACCTCCCGCCCCATTGTCATTCCCTTGAAAATCTGGCAATCTCGCCAGACATGATGAAAAAAACGAACACCATAGACCCAAGCAACTCTCAAGAAAAATCGGTCCCCATCTCCGGATCGCTCCGCGCCGCCGTCCCCCATATCATCTTCCTGGCGGGGATCTTCTATCTCAATTTCCTGTCACGGATCATCTTCGCGCCGTTGTTGCCGACCATCGAAAAGAGCCTTGCCATCAGCCACACCAAGTCAGGCTCCTTCTTCTTTTTCATCACGCTGGGATACTGCGTTTCCATGCTCTTTTCCGGGTTCGTCAACGCGCGCATCAGCCACAAAGGCACCATCGTGTTAAGCGGAACCGGGATCGGCTTGATCTTGCTTATTCTTCCATTATTTCCATCTTATCAGATGATTATCTTTTGTTTAATCCTTCTCGGGCTCTTCACGGGGCTTTACCTCCCCTCCGGCATCGCGGCCATCACCCACCTGGTCGCCCCCAAGAATTGGGGAAAGGCCTTCTCCATCCACGAGTGGGCCCCCAACCTGGGATTTATCACCGCCCCGCTATGGGCGGAACTCCTGCTGAAGTGGACCTCGTGGCGCGGGGTCTTCCTCGTCATCGGCAGTGGCATCCTCCTGGTGACTCTCGCCTTCCTGAAGTTCGGAAAAGGCGGAAAATTTCGCGGTCAATCTCCCAATTTATCCATCCTGAAAATCCTCTTCACCAACCGCAGCTTCTGGGTCATGGTCTTCGTCTTCGGTATGGGCGTGGGAGGGGCCTTCGGGATCTACACGATGCTGCCCCTCTACCTCGTGACAGAACGGGGATTCGACAAGACGTGGATCAACACCCTCATCGGGCTTTCGAGAATTTCCGGTCTGTTCATGACCCTGGTGGCCGGATGGCTCACGGACAAGATCGGCCCCAAGAAGGCCATCGGTCTCATCTTTGCCACCAGCGGTATCACGACCATCTTCCTCGGCCTCCTCAAGGGGGGCTTCATCCTTCCCCTCATCTTCCTGCAGCCGGTCTTCTCCACCTGCTTTTTCCCCCCCGGCTTTGCCGCCCTATCCAAAATCACATCAGACGAGATCAGGAACCTGGTAGTCTCGCTTACGATCCCCTTCAGCTTTCTCTTCGGAGGAGGGTTGCTTCCGGCCCTGATCGGCCTGGCGGGGGATCTTGGATCCTTCGGAATGGGGATCAGTATCGTGGGCATAGCAACCCTGGCAAGCCTTGCGATCCTTGCCTTCCTCCGATTCCACGAAGAGGCGGAAAGAATCTAAGGATCGAAAACGAAATCAATAAGACAAGTGGGATAACAAGGAAAACTGGAAATCTTGGTGCCGGAGGTCGGACTCGAACCGACATGGGCGCGAGGCCCGGGGGATTTTGAGTCCCCTGCGTCTACCAGTTTCACCACTCCGGCATCGGCAAAGATCATACCGAATCGGGAAAGGGATTGTCAAGTCGAACGGCATCTTTTAAACTTCCCTCATGCGAATAAATCCCCAAACCGATCCCATTCGAACGGCCGCTGAACTCATCCGGTCGAGCCGAAAGACCATTGCCTTCACGGGAGCGGGAATCTCCGTGGAAAGCGGGATTCCGGACTTCCGAGGCCCCGACGGCGTGTGGTCCAAGATCGACACCAAGTATCTCGACATACACTATTTCAAACGCCATCGGGAGACCTGCTGGAAAGTCATCCATGAGATGTTTTTCAACCCTTTACAGAAGGCCCGGCCCAACGCCGCCCACGAGGGACTTGCCTGGATGGAAGAAAAGGGGTTCCTCGCGGGGGTCATCACCCAAAACATTGACAACCTCCACCACAAGGCGGGAAGCCGGTACGTGGTGGAGTTTCACGGCAACACCCGCCGCCTCGTCTGTACCCACTGCGGAAACCAGGAACCGGCCGACTTCAACCGGCTCGGACTTCCGCCCGTCTGTCCCCAGTGCGGCTCCATCCTGAAGCCGGATTTCGTCTTTTTCGGGGAAGGCATCCCTTTCGCCGCCTGGCGCGGGACGGAAGAGCTCCTGAAGGACCTGGAGGTCATGATTGTCATCGGCACGACGGGTGTCGTCTTTCCGGCCGGGCAGATCCCCCGGCAGGCGAAGCAAAACGGCGTCAAACTCATTGAGATCAACCTGGAACCGTCGGCCTACACCGGCGGCCTGACGGACATCTTTATTCAATCCCCCGCCACCCGGGCCGTCAAGGCCCTGAAAGAGGCCCTGACCGCCGGCTGAATCACTCGAGGGCGTAAACGCCATAGGGTTCCACCTTTCCGTCGAAAAAGGACCGGTCTATGAGGTTGAACCGCATCTCATAGTTGGGAAGCGGAATCTCCTCGTCACTCACATTGACGATGGCCAGGACCTTCTGCCCGCGGTAACGCCGCTCCACGGCGACGAGCCGGCGATCGAGTTCCACGACCTCTCTTTGGCTTCCCGGGTGGAAGGAGCGGATCTCCTTCCTCGCGTCGAGGAGCTTTAGGTAACTTTCCAGCACCTGATAGCGGAGCGAATGCTTGTCCCGCAGCTCGGCCTCGAGTTCCCGCAGGGACAGCTTCTCCCGGTTGATCATTCGGTTGACGCCCGTCTTCTTTACCCCTTCGTAGTAGTTCCTCGAGCCGAGGAGGCTGTGGATGTAGATCCCCGGCACGCCTCTCAAAGAGAGCATCACGGCCTGGGAGGCCATGAAACGCCGAACCGCGAGAGGGTCCTCCGGGACGTTGGGATCGTTGATGGCGTCGAAGTAGGTGATGTTGAGCTCGTAGGGTTTTTTCACGCCGTTCTTCACCCGGTA
This sequence comes from uncultured Thermodesulfobacteriota bacterium, assembly GCA_964577975.1. Classification (GTDB taxonomy): domain Bacteria; phylum Desulfobacterota; class S145-22; order S145-22; family S145-22; genus JAOZMY01. The sequence continues at coordinate 12,738 of CAZOBB010000160.1, forward strand.
GGAAACCAGCCCCCGGTGGGCAAGGGTCAATTTCACGAGGTTTTCGATCTCCTCCTCGGAGAGAAATCCCTCGGCGCCCAGGACACCGATCCCGTCATGGGAGGCCAGGAAGTCGAAAAAGAGGAGGTCCCCCCGGGTAACCTCGTTGAGCCGGTTGATCCGGGAGGCGTCTTTCCGGGCAAAGGCATCCAGCACCAGGGGGGGCAGGGAAAACTGGTAGACCATGTGCGCTTCGTCCCCCTCCCCAAAGTAGGAGACATTGTCCTTGTAGGGAAAGTTGGCCTCCGCCAGCATCATGGCGTAGGGGGCGACATATCTCAGGACGTGGCGGAAGAGCTTGACGATCTGGTGGGTCTTGGAGAGGTTCACGCAGCTCGTGTGGGCCTCCTTCCACACGTATCCCACCGCGTCGAGGCGGATGATTTCCACCCCTTGGGCCAGGTAGAAGAGGAGCACGTCGATCATCCGCATCAAGACCTCGGGGTTCTTGTAGTTCAGGTCGATCTGGTCGGCGCTGAAGGTGGTCCAGACATACTTCGTGCCCCACTCCGTCTCGAACTTCGTCAAAAG
>CAZOBB010000161.1:0-3894 GCA_964577975.1 uncultured Thermodesulfobacteriota bacterium
AGGGCCTTGGCCTGGGCGGTGATTCCGTAAAAGAAGATAGAGGAAGCCAAAACAATCACATCCGCTTCTTCCATGAGGGGATAGACCTGCTGCATGTCATCCTTCACGATACACTGTCCGTCCTTCTCACAGGCCCCACACGCGGTGCATCCCGACATCGTCAGGTCGCGGACGTAAATACGCTCGATCTCTGCTCCCGCGGCGGCCGCCCCCTCGAGGACCCTGTCGAGGACGGTCTCGCTGTTGCCGCCTTTTCTTGGACTTCCATAAATACCCAATATCTTCAAGGTTCAACTCCCTTTTTCGTTGGTCTCGTTGGTTCGGTTATCTTCAGTCTGAAGGCTGAAGGTAGAAGGCTGAAGCCCGCAAATTTCAGACTTCACCCATCAGACTCTTTCCTTCAAGCTTTTAAAACGTGATCAACTGATACCCGTTGTCGAGGTATTCCGACATGCTTGGGTGGCCCTTCAAGGTCCCCCCTACGGGAAGCCCCTCCTTCTCCACGGCATCGAGGACCTTCATCTTGGCGGAACAGGCCTTGCACACGATGGCGAAGAGTCCCTTCTCCTTCGCCTGGGTATAGAGGGGATTCAGGAAATCCCCTTCCTTCGCCATCTCCGGCACCAGCTTCGTGGCGGATCCCTCCACCACGATCTTCACTTCGTAACCTTTTTCGTGCATGTCCAGGGCATTCAGCAACACGTGGATAAAACACATCTTGTCCCCGTTGAAGGCAAACAGTACGACCTTTTTCAATTCTCCTTCCTCCTCTAGAATTTCACAGATTTCCATTCGTCCCAAGTTTTTACTCCCGTTTTACGCGCCGTCCAAACCGCCCCGTTCCATCTCCTGATACCAGGCGGCGGGATCCGACATGTAATATTTCATATCCTTCAGCGCGGTGTAGTGGCCTCGTTCCTCCTCCACCATCTTTTCGATAAACTGTTTCTCGAGGGGATCCTGGGCCTTGGGAAGATAGTCCTGGTAAAATTTCATCGTCTTGTATTCAAAGTCGATTCCCACATCCAGGGCCTCCAGCTCCCCGGGATCCGCTTCAAGGGTTTCGCCGTGTTTCGCGGCCATTTCCCGGAAAAGCTCGGTCACATCCTTATGCCCCACGTTCATCGATTTCCATTCGTCCGTCCACGCGCTCTTGTCTTTCAACTCGTTGTAGATCTTGAGGATCCTCCCGTAATGAACCCTTTCATCCTTCATCAGGGTCTCGAAAATGGCCCGGCCCAGGTCGTTTTTACTGGACTCCATGGCCTTCTTGTAGAACTTCTCCCCCTCTTCCTCCATGGAGAGGGCTGTTTTCAACATCTCCAATGCCCGCTGATTTTGATCTGACATCTCTAAACTCCTTTTCATAACATTGTTCAAGGTCAAACTTCCTCGAAATGCTCGCTCTTTGCCCCGCAAACAGGGCATTCATCGGGGCAAACGCCGTCTCGCAAGACACCCGCAATTTCCGCCGAGGCAATAAATCGCCGAATTTTACGGAAACCCTCTTTAGCGCTTCCTCCATCGTCCCCTATCCGCATCCTTCATCATCACCCTATGATAGAGCGCCGTTGCCGGGGTGTCAATGCAATAGACAACATCCCCGAAAACGGCGAGACGCCCCGAAGTTCCCATAGGGATTCTCCCTCTTGCGGGACTAACTTGTTCCGCGCGGGTATCGGCATCCACAACATAACCGCAACTCGCGCGATTTACTCATGTTATCAAGCAAAAGAAAAAATCATACATCTCCCCTTCTAACCTATTACTTTGCTTAATATTTCAGCATCTTCAAACAAAATGAGCCTTGTGTTCTTCTTTAGTATTTGATAGGAAAGGATATATGAGAAGAAATTCACCTCATCATGGAGACGAAACCCTTCTTTACCATTTCCATCAACGATCTCATGAAACGGAAAAGCATTTCGAATCTCTCAACGCGACGAGCCTCTACTGTCCCAAATGCAAGGCCGCCATGCCGGTCGTTGAACGCCTCCTGCTGATCCTGCCCGACGGGGAACTCTACGAGTACAAGTGCCGCCGCTGCGGCACCTCCCTCGGCGAGAGGAAAGTCACCAAGAAACCCGAGCCCTTTTTTGTGAGGTAACATGGCCCACTTAACCCAGATTAAACAATCCTTCCTCGACCTGATCGAGAGACTGGACAAAAATCCCATCGGGGCCCCCTTCGCCGATTCCTTGATAGAGATCCTCCAGATCCTCTACACCGAGGAAGAGGCAAAAATCGGGGCAAACTTTCCCCTCCACGCCACGACGACGGAGGACCTGGCCGGGCGCCTCGGCCTGGAAAGAGAAAAACTCGAAGGCCTCCTCGAGACGATGGCCAACAAGGGGCTGGTCGTGGACACGGTGAAAAACGGGAAAACCTACTGGCGGCTGACGCCCCTCATGATCGGTCTCTTTGAGTTCACGTTTATGCGGGCCGGCACGGGACTGCCCATGAAACGCCTGGCGGAGCTGATGCACCGCTACCGGATGGAAGACGGGCTGGGCAGGGAATTTTTCGGTTCCGAGACCCAGATGTCCCGGACCCTCGTCTTCGAAGACCTCATCAAACCCGTCAAGACCGAGGTGCTTCCCTATGAGAAGGCCTCGGAGATCATCCGCCGGGCCGAGATCGGCTCCCTCCAGATGTGCTACTGCCGTCACGAGGCCCAGCACCGGGGAACGGTCTGCGACGCCCCCATCGAGGACGTCTGCACGGCCCTGGGGCCCGCGGCCGACTACCTCATCCGGCGCGGATTCGCCCGGAAGGCCAGCGTGGATGAAATGCTGGAGGTGCTCGACCGGACGGAAAAGCTGGGCCTGGTTCACATCGCCGACAACGTCCAGGAAGGCGTGGCCTTCATCTGCCACTGTTGCTCCTGCTGCTGCGGTCTTCTCGCCGGCATCAACCAGCTGGACATCCCCCACGCCGTGGCCCCCTCCGGCTTTCTCCCCCAGGTGGACCGCGAGGTCTGTGTCGGGTGCGGGCTCTGCGCGGAGAGATGCCCGGTCAACGCCATCGCGCTTGAGGACACGGAGAACACACCGATTATCAACGCCGATCGCTGCCTCGGATGCGGGGTCTGCGCCTCGGGGTGCCCCACGGAGGCCATGACGATGGTCCGTCGTGAAAACTGGACCCCTCCCCCGCGGAACACCGCCGAAAAATTCCTGCGCATCGCCAAAGAGAAAGGAAAGATCTAACCGTGGGAAAATTCTTCAAACGCCTGCGTTCGGGGCTCAGCCGTTCGCGGGAACAACTGAATGAAAAGCTGGAAGTCGCCTTCATCGGGCGCAAGGAGATCGACGAGGAAACCCTGGAGGAGCTGGAAGAGGTCCTCATCACCTCCGACATCGGGTTCGAAACCACGCAGGCCCTGATCGATGCCGTCCGGAAAAGGGTCAAACGAAAAGACATCAACAACATCGAGCAGTTGAAGGCGGCCATCAGGGACGAGATGAAGAAGATGCTGGCCTCCTGCGAGGGAAGCCTTCCCGTCGATGACCTCCCCATCGCGCCCTATGTCGTCTTCTTCATAGGGGTCAACGGCGTGGGGAAGACCACCACCATCGGGAAACTGGCCGCGCGGCTCAAGAACGCGGGAAAGAAGGTCGTCCTGGCTGCCGCCGATACCTTCCGTGCCGCCGCAACTCCCCAGCTCGTCTTGTGGGGAAAACGCGCGGGCGTCGAGGTCATCACCCATCAGGAAGGGTCCGATCCCTCCGCCGTGGTGTACGACGCCATCCAGTCCGCCCAGCACCGGCTCGCCGATTTCGTCCTCGTGGACACGGCGGGACGCCTCCACACGAAGAAGAACCTCATGGAGGAGCTGAAAAAGATGTGCCGGGTCGCGGACAAGGTCATGCCGGGCGCCCCCCATGAAAAGCT
>CAZOBB010000162.1:0-28541 GCA_964577975.1 uncultured Thermodesulfobacteriota bacterium
CCACTTCATCGAGGGAGTAAACGGGGGAAAGGCAAACATCGTGATCCTCAAAAAAAGCGAGCCACTCCTCGCGCGTCTTCGCCAGAAAGATTTCCCTCAATTCCCGAATCAATGATTCGTCCCGCATTCCAGCCTCGTCCCCGAAGATCTCCTTCCATTCCGGTTTCCCAATGGCCTCACAAAAAGGATACCAGAAGTTGTCCTCGAGAGCCCCCAACGCGAGATGCCTCCCGTCTTTCGTCTCATAAACGTTGAAGTTCACGGCCCCCCGCGAAATCGGTGGTCTTCCGGGGGAAATGGGCTTTCCGATTCCCCAGTCAAAGAAGGCGAGTCCCATCAGGAACAGGCTCCCCTCCAGCATGGCGATATCAACCCAACGTCCCTTCCGGGTCTTTTCCCTCTCGACAAGCGCCACGAGTGTGCCAATGACCGCCGGCAACGTCCCGCCCGCCACATCGGCGATCTGAACCGGGGGCATGACGGGAAGCCCCCCGTCCGCAGGGGCGTTCAGCCCCAGGATACCGCTATAACCCAGATAGTTCAGGTCGTGGCCGGCCCGATCCCGATAAGGACCCTCCTGGCCGTAGCCGGAGATGGAAACGAGGATAATCCCCGGATTGACTTCTTTCAAGACCTCATAATCTATTCCCAGTCGTTTCATCACCCCCGGCCGGAACCCTTCCAAAACCACATCCGCCTGTTTCACAAGGCGAAGGAAAAGCTTCCTTCCCTTCTCCTTTTTCAGGTTCAGGGTCACGCTCTTCTTTCCCCGGTTCAGCATGGGATAATAGGGAGAGTCTCTCTCCGGGATCTCGCGAAACAGGTCCCCCTTTTTGAGATGTTCGGGGGGCTCGATGCGAATAACCTCCATCCCCATGTCCGAAAGGATCAGGGAACAGAGGGGACCGGGCAACCGGCTGGACAGATCTAACAGGCGATATCCCTCCAACACTTAGATGTCCACCCTTACCCTTCCGGGCTCTCCTGAGGATTTTCCCGTTCCTCGCGCTCCAATATTTCGTTCACCCTTTCCACGTCTGTCTTGATCTGATCCACCAACGCCTCCACTGTGGAGAAACAGATCTCGTCTCGAATCTTTTCAACGAAGGAGACACTCACCTCTTCCCCGTAGAGGGAACCGTCAAAATCGAGGATATACGATTCAATCGACATTTTTCCGCTATCGAAGGTGGGATTCACGCCCAGGTTCGTCGCAGCCCGATACCGCTTTCCGCGATGGAAAAGAAATGTGGCATAAACCCCCCTTGGAGGCAAAAGCTCGTAACCTGTCTCGATATTCGCCGTTGGGAACCCGAAACGTTGGCCCCGCTTATGTCCCTCAATCACCTCCCCCGACAGGAAAAAGTAACGCCCCAGAAACGCCCGCGCGGCCCGCATGTCACCTTCCGCAACCAGCCGGCGGATCTGCGTGCTGCTCACGGGAACCCCGTTGAGTGTAATGGGTTCGACGACCTCCACGTCTACCCCATTGCGTCCGCCGAAGGCTTTGAGCTTTTCCACGGAACCCTTCCTGTCCCGGCCAAACGAAAAATCATAGCCGATATAGATGGCCTTAACGTTGAACGCATCCCTCAGAATATTGAAAAATATCTCCGGGTCGAGGGCGGCGAACTCCCGCGTGAACTTTGCCACGACGACGGCGTCCATGCCAAAGTGCTGGATCAGACGTATCCGCTTCGGGTAGGGGGTTATGAGAGGAGGACACTTGTCGGGTCGGAGCACCTTCAAAGGGTGGGGCTCAAAGGTAAAAACAACGGCCTTTCCGTGACGCTCCTCGGCCCTTCGCTTGACACGACGAAAGATTTCCTGGTGACCTAAATGAACGCCATCGAAATTTCCTATGGTTATAACCGGGATTGTTCTCTCCCAACCCGGCGCTGCCGATTTCCCCAATTCGTACCGAATGATTTCCATGCCCCCTTACCTCGCTGAATCTCTACCACAGGGTTCTCTTTGTTTCAAGGAAATCAAAATCTTTGACGAAGAAGGAAAATCCGACAACTCAGTGCATTCCTAGTGAAGGGCCTGATGAATAATCTGGGACAAGGCCGAGATAGAGACAGGCTTTTTTATAAACGCCTCCGCTCCCGCTTCAAGAAGCCTTCGTTGCGTTTCTTCATCCACCATTCCACTCATGATGACCACCTTCAAAAAAGGATACCTTTTCTTCATCAATTTCAAAGCCTCTTCTCCCCCCATTCTCGGCATGGCCAGGTCCATAATCACAAGATCCCACGGTCCTTTGTCTCTTTCCAAAATTTCAAGGGCATGTTGGCCATCCTCCGCCAAAACGATTTCATATCCTAACCCTTTCAACATCTCCTCCAACAGAACCCGTAACATCTCTTCATCTTCAACAACAAGCAATCGTCCTTTTCCAAAGACAAAAGATTCTTGGTATGTTTTTTCTAACCGTTTTTTCCCTTCTTTTTCCAAAGGGATAATGACACGAAAGCGGGTTCCCTCCTTGGATGTTTCAAAATCTATATGCCCCCCAAAATTTTTAACAATACTATGCACGATAGCCAAGCCAAGGCCTGTACCTTTCCGCACGCCCTTTGATTTTGTCGTAAAAAATGGATCAAAAATTTTGTCTCTAATCTCTTCCGGTATCCCTCTTCCCGAGTCCGAAACACAGAAACAGACATAGCGGCCCCGTCGCACTTCCCATATTTTCGCTTCTTTATCGGACACATTGAACCTATCCACCTTCAGGGTGATTACCCCTTTCACCCCCTCCCCAATGGCGTCTTTGGCATTGATAAGGAGGTTGAGAATCACCTGAACCATTTGGGTCTCATCCACAAGTATCGTATCTTCCGGATGAGCGACTTCGATCTTCAAATCTATAGCAGGACCCAACGTCGGCCGCACCAGGTCGAGGGCCGATGTGACAATCTTCTCGACAAGGCAAGGCCGTTGAATACCCCGGCTTTCTCTCGAGAAAAGGAGGATATTTTGGACAAGATCCTTCGCGCGTATTGAAATGTCTCGGAGTTTCCGGAAATACTCCTCCTTTTTTTCTTCCGCATGCGTCAACTCGATCATATCAAGATAACCAAACATTATGGCTAATAGATTGTTGAAGTCATGGGCAAAGCCGCCTGCCATCTGCCACAGACTTTCCTGTTTTTGAGCCTGAGCCAGACGTTGCTGTAACTGCAAAAACTCCGTCAAATCTTTTATAAACGTAACATCCCTCTCTTCTCCCTCCGCCGTACTGACTCGAACCACACTCAAATTGGCAACCTTCTCACCGGAGGCAACACGGAACCTCCGCCCTGTCACACTCACAGAACCCACTTTTTCCAACACCCGTACACTGCTCCATACCTGAGGCTTCTCCTCCGATACCACAAAATCAACGTAATTCTTCCCTATAATTCTCTCCAAAGGCATTTCAAAAAACTGACCAGCAGACTCATTCGCATCGACAATTTCCAGGGTATCACTTCGTGTCACGATGATAGGATCCATCGCCTTTTCCAGAATTTGGGCACTCAACGCCTCAGATCTCAACAAAGAGGCCTGCAATCGAACCTGTTCGCTCAAATCGATTACAACGGTATGAACAGCGGGCTTTCCTTGATAGGTAATGGGAATACCTGTCACCAATACCTCAGCGATACTGCCATCCTTCCGGATATACTTTTCACGGGCCACTTTCGCCACTTTCTTATCACGGTAGATGATCTTGATCCTCTCTTTAACAAACTCCCGATCTTCGGGATGCACAATGATCAAAATAGGTTGGCCAACGAGTTCTTTCGGCTCGTAACCACAAATCCTCGCCAGCGCCACATTCACCATCACAAACCTTCCGTTTTGATGGACCCCCATTCCTACAGGAGCTTCATTAAAGAGAGAGCGAAATGACGATTCTGATTCTTTTAAGGCTTCTTGTATTGCTATATATTCATGAACATCCCGGAGAATCGTCAATTTTGAAACGGAACCATCATCGTTTACCAAAGGAATATTCAAAACGTCATAGTAGCGTCCATCCACCTCACTCTTGATCCGTTTCCGTACCACATCCCCTTTCCTCACCTCCTGAAAAGAACAGTCGGGACATACCTCATGACGATTTCTCACCACTTCGTAGCATGGTTGCCCAATCCCTTTCTCTCCCGATCTTCGCGCAAGCTTTTCATTCATCATCTCAATACGATAGTGTTGATCTGCCACATAGATGAGATCATCCATCTGAGAGAATATCTCCTCAAGGCGCCGACGATATTTTTCTTGAAGTCGGTAGTTCTCAGAAACATCGATCCATTGAACCACAACCCCTTCCGTCCCATTCGCCACGAGGGGGTAAATAGCCCCATCGACCATTCGATCCGAAAGCCAGCTTTGAGCTCGAACAAATTGAGGTTCTAAAGTATGCATCACTTCTTGAACCCTTTCTTCATAGGGTTCAAGAAGCGGATCCATCTCTTTCAACGTCCTGCCCTTAATCTCTTCCAAGGTGGTTTTGAAGAAAGTCTCTCCAGCTCTGTTGAGATACCAAATCCTCCCCTGCGCATCCAAAGCTACCACAATCGCCGGGGACGAATCGAGGATATTCCGTATCATCGACTCAAGGCGTGCAATCTCCCGCAACTGCCCATAGATCCTTTCACTCATCTGGTTGAATTTCTCTATGAGAAGCGTCAGCTCCTTCACTCCTCGCCCAAAAGTTCTCGGGAGTTTGACATTCTTTTCCACCTCAAGACTACCAACGTGGGAAGTAATCTCCTCCAACGGCTTAACCACGAAACTAAGAATCACCAAATAATTGATAAATGTAAGGAAAAGCAGAGCAACTAACCCCATGCCTCCGGAAATCGCCATGGACTGGAAAACCTTCCGCAAAATGCGGCTGGTTGGAATAACCGTTCCCACGATCATTCCAAAGGGCTTTAAGGGCATGAAAATACCTACCACCTTTTTACCACGGAAACGAAATGCAATTAATTTTCCCGAAGCTTTCCTGATTTCCAACCAATGATCTGCAATCAAACCCATCACGGCCAAATCGCCAGGGAATCTCTGGGTTGGATGACCGTAAATATCGCCCCGCTTATTGAATATTAAAAGATCTACCCCCACCGATCGTTGGGCATCTTCGACCAGGTTAAGGAAAAGATCTGCAGAGATATCCACCCGGAGAAGCCACCCCTGGGGGCAGGGAAAATTCATGGATACAACCCGGTTTCCCGTAAACGGCGAAATGTAGATCTCACTCGTCGTCGCACGACGCGTAAGCAGCGCATCTCTTACGTCCTTCACATTGGCCAGTGACAACCCTGCAAATCCCTGAAGCGAATCATCAAAGACGCAAGTTATCTTCCCTTCTCGATCAAGTAAATAAAAGGTTGCCGAAATAGGCAAATAGGAAAAAACTATCTTCCTTACATACTCCTCAGCCTCAACAGAACTTTCTGGAATGCGCCGGGCCACCCGGGAAAGATACCGAAAAATACTCTCTTCCTTCTGTCGGACTATCTTTGCGATCATCCGATTCGTCTGTTTTAGATAAGTTCCCATGTCCCGGGAAATTTGGTGATAATTATGCAAACTCAACCCAATGGTCAACACAAAAAGGACAGCGATCAGCAGGACAACAAACCACAAAGTCAGGGTTATTTTAAGGGATTTCATTTCAATGTTCTTAATGTCCTCATATGGCCATTCTCAAAAAGCTCCAGAAGCCATAGAGGACGGCAAGGATCTCCATACTTATTCAAAGGGATAGGAGCGATAACTCCCTCAAATTTATTGTTTATCATGGCTTCTTTAAGTGCTTTAGGAGTAAGTTCTTTCGCCCTTTTCAATCCCTCAGCAATAATCATAACGGCCTCATAACCCAGCGCATTCCGGATGTTCGGTGTAAATCCCATTCTTTCCAACCTGTCAACAAAATGACGAAAGGGTGGATAAGGCGTGTCTGGTCGCACAAACGAGAAGATCTTCATACCCACTACAGCACGACCTCCGTAACGAAAAAGATCTTGTGTCTGAGCCCATGACGTCGCATACATCGGCGCGTTACAACCAGAATTTCTAACTCCTTGGGCAAGAAAAGCGGTCACGGCAGGCCCTGTGATAAAAAGGATCGCCTGTGGTTGCGACAAAACGGCCAACTCCGCCAAGAGCGGATACGTATTATCCTTTTCCGTATTCACAAAAAACGGATAGTAGACCAAAGAAGAATGCTTCTTGAGCTTTTCAAAAAGATCTAATGAGAACGCCTCGTTCGAATAGTCCACAATGCATAGAACATTCGTAATATGTTTTTCCGAAAAATAACGGGTAATCTTCTCTCCCAAATCATCATTGATAAAGGTTGTACGAATAAACAGGTCATCCTTTCCCGTCAGCTGGGACGATGCACATGCAGGACTCAACAACAAAATTCCTTTCTGCATGACAAGGGGATAGGCCCACAAGGTATCACGGGAATTTCGGTGCCCAATGATGGCAATCACCCCTCGGCCAATCAGGTCCAAATCCGCTTTTTCTATGCCCTCCTTCGTACCACCATCATTTCGGACCAACAACCGCAGAGGATGCCCCATGATTCCTCCCGAACGGTTGATTTCCTCCATCGCGAGAAGAGCACCATCCCGCACATAAACTGCCATGCCACCACCTTGGCCCGTAAAATTCATCGAAAACCCAATCAATATGGGGCTCTTTTGGCATCCAAACGCAAAGAGGATCCCCCCCAATATCAAAAGGATTCCCATTCCAGCACCGTATTTTCCCTTTTTTAGGATCAGAAAGTGAAAAAAATGGACGGCAAATCTTCTCATCGTCACAATCGGTTTGTTTTTTTCCCAGCCCTTCTTTTCATTCGATAGAACCTCACTTCTAACCTATCGGAATCCTTTTTTGTTTTCTCATCCCGACACATTGCCCTTATCACAACAAGCAATCTTTATCTGGGCGGCTAAAAACCAAACGAACTACCACTGCCCGGCTTTTTCAAATCGATGGGCTCTTCCTGATTCAACCTCATAGACAACCACAACTCACATTCCTTAAAGTAGCATACGTACCACCACCATTCAATAAGTTTCAACTCATTTCAAGTAAAGTACAAATGTTTTCATGTTTCTTTTCCCTCGAAATCTGATATAGTAGGATCACCTTTTTTATAAGAAGGATGACTATGCAGTGATGAAAGAAAATTACGAATTTTTTCTGCGCACGGCGTTGGACGCTGCTCTAAAAGCCGGTCAGATTCAGCGTGAGCGTTTTCGTCGCCCTAAGGAAATCACCTACAAAAGCGCCATTGACCTTGTAACTGATGTAGACAAAAAATGTGAAGAAATTATTGTTCACCATCTCCGAAAGAACTGCCCCACCATCGGAATCTTATCGGAAGAGGGTTTTTCTAAAAACTTTTCCTCTCCGAACCTTTGGATCGTCGATCCCCTAGATGGTACGACAAATTACGCGCATGGCTACCCCTGTTTCAGTATATCGATTGCCCTCCAACTGGAGAAAGAACTCGTCATTGGCGTCATCCATAACCCCCTTACGCAAGAATCCTACACGGCCACAAAAAAAGGAGGCGCTTTTAAGAACAATCAACCCCTCTGCGTTTCTTCCGTCAAACGTGTGGAAAGGGCTTTGTTGTGCACGGGTTTTCCTTATGACATCGGCATCTCGGAAAGAAACAATCTGAGAGAATTCACGAAGGTCATCCGTTATGCCCAAGGGGTTCGGCGGGACGGAAGTGCGGCCTTAGACCTCTGCCGAGTCGCGGAGGGAGTCTTCGACGGTTTCTGGGAATTAAAACTTAAACCTTGGGATGTGGCCGCAGGGGCCTTAATCATCAAAGAAGCAGGCGGCATGGTCACCACGTTTACAGGAGACCCCTTCTCCCCTTTTGCCGACACCATTGTTGGCACCAACGGTCTCATTCATGAGGAAATGCTTTCCTTGCTCCAATAGGGGTACGCGATCATGTTAACTCGCAGAAGATGGCTCATACTCACCCTGAAGTTCCTTGGCGGGGCGGGGTTGTTACGATTTACCCTCACTCCCCTCCATGCCAGTGCAAGCTTGTCCTCTTCTTCTCTCCCATCCCGCAGCCCCATCGGTAAGACTTTTGCCTTCGAATTCATGAAATTCGCGGCAGGATTCTTCCTTTTCTCCCATGCCGGTGATGCCGAAATAAGCCTTGTTCCTACCCACTCCCCCGGAAGATACCGGGCAAAGATCTGGGGGAAAACACGAGGTCTCATCGGTTTCATCACCAGGCACAGGGAAGATACCCACATCAGTGAAATCATGGAAAACGAGGAAAAAAACCGATTCATTTGCACCCGACTCATCAGGGACACGAGAATAGGCAAAAAACACGTCACCAAAATTTTCGAAATGGACTACAAGAAAAGAACCTTAACGATCACGCGGATCAAGAAAAAAAAGAAGAGCATCCGTGTGAAACCGATTCCCCCGGGAACCATTTATGATGACCCTCTTACCGCCTTCTACAACTTTCGGTACGGAAGCTACGGTCCCGCAGCCTTTGGAAAAAGCTACACGATTGATACAATCCCCGGAAAAAAAGTCAAACATATTTCCCTTCGCATCGCCACGAAGGAAGAAACCATGAAGAGGAAGTCGCACTTTCCGCTTCATAACAAGGCAAAATTCCTCATCTATTTGCGTATTGCACCGGATATTGTCAAATCCAAGCGGGGTGAAATAGAGGGTTGGGTCTCTTCCGAACTGATCCCCCTGTATGGCATCGCCAAAGACGTTCTCTTTTTTGGTGATGTGGAGGGAAAACTTTTAGGATATGGGAGATACCCAACCCCCTCTCCCCCCCTGTAAACGAGTCGAATCATTGGCGATCCCGCATCCACCTCTCAAGGAGACGTATGGTTCGCTGGATTGCCCCTTGATACCTTTCGAACATACGGAAAGCCCGTTCGCGAATCTCGCCGCGTTCTCGAGGATTTTCTAACAGTCGCAACAAAATATCAAATAAGGAATCCTCATCTCCAACTTCAAAGGCGACGCCTTCTTTCAAAGTAATCTCTCGAATCTCCCTAAAATTCCCCATCTCTGGTCCAAAAATTGTTGGGATGCCATACCTAAGAGGCTCCAAAGGATTATGCCCCCCCACCGGAGCCAAACTTCCTCCCACGAAAGCCACAATTCCCAGTTGATACAACCGGATTAATTGCCCCAACGCATTCACAAGGAGGATATCCCATTCCTTTTCAACGGTCTTTTTCCCATTCCAGACTTCGAAAGAAAACCTCTCGGATTTTAGGGCCTCTTCAAAAAACGAAATATCGTACAAATGCCTCGGGATTACTATCCATTTAATCCGTGGAAACGATGTTCTCAACCGCCGAAATACATCCAAAAGGATAGGAAATTCTTCTGGGTGAATACTCCCCGCTATCCAGGCGAAGTCCCCCTCATTCAGATGAAGGTTTGTCCTGAGACGCCGGGCCTGGGAAGCCGAGAGGGGTTGATATGGCGCGTCAAATTTTACATTCCCTGTCACCCGAATCTTATGGGCAGGGGCTCCAAGGAGAGAAATTTTACTGGCATCTTCTTCCGTCTGCATCAAAAAGAGATCAACACATTCTAGCACCCGCCTGAAAAAGAAGCGGAAAATCTTATACCTTTTGAACGACTTATCCGAAATCCGTCCATTGAAGAGGGCTATTCCCGCTCCTCGCCTTCTTAGGCAAAAAAACAGATTGGGCCATAATTCCGTCTCCGCCACAAGAAAAAAAGTGGGACGAAACTTCTTCACGACGGAACAGACGACCCAAAAAAAATCTAAAGGCAAAAGGAAAATTTCTCGCGCCGAAGGAATGAGATTCATCGCCTGCTTCTTTCCAACCGGAGTGCTCGCGGAAAAGATCATTTCATAGGAAGGAAATCTTTTCGACAATTCCGCACATATCGGAGCGGATACCCTCACTTCTCCTAAGGAGGCTGCGTGAATCCAAACAGTCGATTTCCCACCTCTTTCACTCCACACTCGCCCTATTCCAAAACGTCCTTTCAATCCTTTTCGAACCCTCTTGTTCAACAAGAGGACGAGCGCCCAAACAGGAGCCAGAATCACCAATAAAAGAATTTGGAGAAAATTATAGAGAATAGCCATCTATGCCTCTTCCCACTGGCCCGTTTCACAATACCGTTCGACCTTTTCCGTTATTTGTCGCATTTGCTTCTCCAGTCTTCTGCGCCAGACCTCCCTTTCGTCTCTCGAAATATCCCGTGGCACCCACAAAGGCGTTCCATAATAGAATACCCCTTTAGAAAAAGGGTATGGAAAAATGAAGCGGTCCCACGAAGAGAAGACCTTTTTCTTCGTTGAAGAAAAGGCTATGGGAACGACTGGAGCCCCCGACAAACGAGCCATCTCGATCACACCCATTTGCACGGTGTACCTTGGCCCTCGCGGCCCATCCGGTGTCAAAACCACCTTATAACCTCTTTTCAAGATCCTCAACCCTTCTTTCAACGCACTAAACCCACCACGTGTGGTAGATCCCCGAAAACTTCTCACGCCGAACAAGCGAATGATCCGGCTAATCAGTTCTCCATCGCGATGCCTGCTTACCATTACAAACGCATTTTCCCGAAAGGGAGACATCACCATCATCAACATGTGGCCATGCCAAAAGACACCCAGGGCAGGGCGTCCCTCTTTATCAAAACGGGAAGCCGCTTCCACTTCCCCCTTCTGTTCAAACCGCATCGTCCAGCCGAGGAATTTAATAATAATAAACCCTACATAAGGGAGAAAATGAATCGTCAAATAATTACGAATCCGCTTCCACAAGGTAGCCATTTCTCACCTGTAAATCAAAAAGGCGCCGATACGGGCCATTCGCCTCAAAAAGACTCTCATGGGTTCCCTCTTCTACGATTTTCCCTTCTTCAAGAACATAGATCCGATCCGCATTCACAACGGTGGAGAGGCGATGCGCCACGACGAGAACGGTGCGGCTTTTCATAAGATTGTTTAATCCCTTTTGAACTTCGATTTCCGCAGCCGCATCCAGGGAAGACGTCGCTTCATCCAAAATCAACAGAGGGGCATCTTTTAGCATCGCACGTGCAATAGAAATCCTTTGCCGTTCCCCACCAGAGAGCTTCACTCCCTTTTCACCTATCACCGTGTCATATCCTTGAGGTAGTTTAACGATAAAATCATGGGCGTTGGCGAGTTTACTTGCCTGAACAATCTCCTCCATCGAGACATTGCGATTCCCATAGGCGATATTATTTCGAACCGTGTCGTTAAATAATATTATCTCCTGCGTGACCATCGCGATCTGTGAACGCAAGGAACGAATCTTAAATTTCCGGATATCCATTCCATCGAATGCAATCCTTCCTTGGGTCACATCATAGAAACGCGGAATAAGATTAAGAAGCGTCGATTTTCCGCTTCCACTCTTTCCGACAAAGGCAACCATTTCCCCTCTTCGCACGGCGAAGGAAACATCCTTCAACACGGGTTCTTCCCCGTAAGAAAAAGAGACTCTGTCAAACTGAAGCGATGACCACGAAGAGGGAAACTCCACCGCGTTTGGAGCTTCTTGAACCGACGGCTTGATGTCCATTACCTCGAAGATTCTCCTTGCCGCGGAAAGTCCTTCCTGAACCATACTGTTTGATTTGTTGATCTTGCGGATCGGTTGATAAAGCATAAATAAAGCCGCCATAAAGGAAAAAAATGTTCCGGGCGTGGCATGTCCCTTCAGGACTTGATAGCCCCCTACCCAGATGATCGCAGCAATGCCAAATCCACCCAATGTTTCCATCACGGGAGACGAGAGGGCTCGCACCTTTTGAATCTTCATGTAGATTCGAAACAACCTCTCGTTTTCCACGCTGAAACGGTCCTTTTCATAATCCTCCATCCCAAAGGCCTTGACTATGCGGATGCCGGTTATCGTTTCATGGATCAACATGGATAAATCCCCCACTGTCTCTTGACTCCGCGTGCTGAACTTGAAAAACTTCCGACCAAAAGCCACGATGGGGTACACCGCAAGGGGGAGGACAAGCATGGCGATACATGCAAGTTGCCAATTCCTGTAAAAAACGACAAAAATCAGCCCCACGATGGTAAAGAAGTCTCTTAAAAGACTCGTCACGGCTCCCGAGACTGCTCCCCTCAACAAGTTCACGTCATTGATAAGGCGGGATAGAATCGTCCCCGTGGAATTTCGTATAAAATAAGAGAGGTCCAACTCTTGAAGATGGTAATACAAATCTCTCCGAATGTTCGCCACAATCCGTTGACCTATGAATGCCATAAGATAACGTTGCCCGTACATGGCGGCTCCCTTGACAAGATAAAGAGCAATCACTACGAAGGGAAGGACCATCAGTTTGAACACATCCTTGTTTAGGAAGATATCGTCCAAAACGGGTTTTACCAAGTAAGCGGAAAAAGAGGTGGCAAACGCCACAATAACCATGCAGACCATGGCAACGACCAAACGCCCGATAAACGGCCGAACATAAGCAAAAAGGCGCTTTATTTCCGGATGATTACGTAGGGAAGGACTCCACATAACGATAAATAACCTCTGCCGTTCTCTTGGAAGCTCCAGGGTTTCCGAGTTTTGTTCGAATCTGTTCCAGCTCTTTCCTCATCCCCTCCAATCTATCAGGATCCTCTATGAGGGGCAAACATTTCTCCATTATCCTTTCCGGTGTTGCCTCATACTGGATCAACTCAGGATAAACCTCTTTTCCGGCCACGATATTCGCCAGACCTATCCACGGAATCCGTAACAGCAACCGTCCCAATACATAAGAAATGAAGGAAATTTTATAAACGATTATAGAAGGTATCGCAAGGAGGGCGGCCTCTAACGTTGCCGTACCGGAAGCCAAAACAATGAGGTCGCACTGACGCATGATATGTGTGGACTCCCCCTCAAACACGTTTACCGTCACCCCCTCCTCCCCGAACGCCTCTTCTACCCTTTTTCTCGAGATGCCCGGAGCCAAAGGAACCAAATGGGTAAGAGGACGTCCCGATCGGCGCTCCAAGAGGGACGCCGCCTTCGCCATGACAGGAAGAAGACGCTTAACCTCCGTGTCCCGGCTTCCCGGCATCCAACCCAATCGGAAGGAACGGTCGTGCTTTGACGATCGGGACTCGTTAAAGAATCCTTCATCGTTCCTCATCCTATCCACCAATGGATGCCCGACAAAGCTCACTTTAACTCCATGGGCTTCGTAGAAGTCCTTCTCAAAGGGGAGAATCACCACCATCTCACTGACATTTCTCGCAATCCGCCGCACCCTCCCCTGTCGCCACGCCCATATCTGGGGACTAATATAGAAGACGACGGGAATCCCGTATTTCTTCGCGCGTCCCGCAAAAAAGAGATTGAACTCTGCATAATCGACAAGAACAATGACGCTGGGAGGGGTTGTCTTGAGTTGGTTCATCAACCAGCGATACGCCCGATACAGCCTTGGAAGAACAGAAAAAACCTCCACAAGTCCTACCACGGCCAATTCTCGAACGTGGCATCCCAGCTCTACCCCTTCCTCCGCCATTTTGTCACCGCCTATTCCCACGAATTCCAAGGACGGATCCAGCTCTTTAAGTTCCGAAACGAGAGAAGCCCCATGGAGGTCCCCCGAGGTCTCCCCCGCCACAATCAAAACCCTTTTGTTCATGACCGAGAATGGGATAATGCGGTTTGAAGACGCTTTTGCATCTCTTCCTTAATCTTGATGGCCAAAACCAGCGCGTTGAGCCCATCCTCCCCCGACACCTCAACCGGCTGGTCCCGAACAACCGCCCGAACAAACGAGGAAATTTCCGCCTCCAAGGCATCTATCTTCGGCACTTTAAGTTTACGCGGAAAGACAACGGGACGTCCCAACACCTGTTTCGTAATCTTCCTCACCCATGTAACCTCATGGTTCAAGAGATCAATCGAAAGATAACCATTCGGCTGAAAGATACGAAACTTTCTGGTTTTCTCCCTCGACACACGGCTCGCGGTTAAGTTTGCCACACACCCATTTTCAAACTCGAGGCGTACATTGGCAATATCCCCTTGAGGGGTCAAAACCGGAACACCCGCCGCCGAGACAAGCCTCACCGGACTCTTCACGTAGTGATTCACCAGGTCGAGGTCATGGATCATAAGATCCAGAATAACATCCACATCCGTCCCCCTTTTGGAGAAATTTCCAAGCCGGTGGATTTCCAAAAAAAGGGGGGTATCAACCAGCGCATCTGCCTTCAACACCGCTGGATTGAAGCGCTCCACGTGTCCTACCTGCAACTTTACCCCAGCCCGTTCCGCTTCCTTCAATAAGATTTCTGCCTCCGAAGGGGTCGTACATATAGGTTTCTCGACCAGGGTGTGGATTCCCCTGCGAAGGCACTCCCGAGCAATCTCAAAATGGGTGGAAGTAGGGGTTGCGATACTAACCGCTTCTACATCCTCTAGAATCTCTCGATAGTCGGTAACACTCTTTATTTCTCGCGTTCTACCAAACCGTTTCAGACGTTTCGCATCGGTATCCGCAACAGCCGTTACCTGACATCCTTCGAGGTTTTGATACTTTTGTAGATGGAAAGAGCCCAAACGCCCTATCCCGATCACACCCACCTTCAAAGAACGCATTACCTACATATTCCACGTTTCGACGTTTTAATAAAATCGACAAACTTTCGGACTTCCGGAACCTCCCAAATAGGATCCCCTTCGATTTTCTCGATTCCCACGGCGAGTCGAAGCTTCGATCGAAAGATAATTCGATACGCCTTTTTTAGAGCAAAGATCGTTTCATCCGAAAAGTTATGTCTTTTGAGTCCTATGGTATTCAAACCAAAAAGTTTCGATCGGTTCCCTGAAGCCTTTACGTACGGAGGAATGTCTTGCGGCACCCCCGTCATACCACTTATAAAGGCATACGATCCGATCCGCGTAAACTGATGCACAGCGGACAAGGCCCCAATAATCGAAAATTCTTCAATCGTAACGTGACCAGCCAATGTGGCCACATTGGCCAAGATATTACAGTTTCCAATAATACAATCATGGGCCACGTGAACATAGGACATCAAAAAATTCCCGTCACCTATGACGGTCTTTCCACCTCCTCCTGCCGTGCCACGATTGATGGTTACGTATTCACGGATGACATTTCGGTCACCAATAATAAGCTCGGTCCGCTCTCCTTTAAATTTCAGATCTTGAGGAATTTCTCCCACAGAGGCAAACTGATAAATTCGGCAAAAATTCCCGATCCTTGTGGGTCCTTTAATAACGACATGGGGACCGATATAACAGCCGTCTCCTATTTGAACCTCTCCTTCAATAACCGTATAAGGTCCAACCTCTACCTCGTCTCCTAACCTAACGTCTTTAGAAATAACTGCCGTTGGATGAATTTTATTCAATGGTTCCCTCTTTTCTATCTTTTTTCTAGGGCAGCAAGCATCTTCGCCTCCGCCACCACCGCATTGTCCACCCGGGCGTATGACTGAAAAGACCAGTAAACACCACGCCTTTTTATGATCACCGCTTCCAAAAGCAACTGGTCGCCCGGCACCACTATCTTCCGGAACTTTGCTTTATCTATCCCCATGAAATAGACGGCGCGGTCCTTCACTTCCTCTTCCATTGTCTCACACGCCAAAATCCCCCCCGCTTGCGCCAAGGCCTCCAAGATAAGCACGCCTGGCATAATAGGACGGCCAGGAAAATGCCCTTGAAAAAAAGGCTCGTTCACCGTCACATTTTTCAAAGCTAGAATCCGCTTCCCTTTTTCAATCTCCAAAACCCGATCCACAAGCAAAAAAGGATAGCTATGGGGCAAGAGGGATTGAATCCTTTCAATAGAAATCATTGATCTTCTCCTTGAGAGATAATTTGGGACAATTTCTCTTCCAAGTCATCAAGACGGCGTTCCATTTGTTTCACTTTCGAACGCAGCTCGGGAAGCTTAGGAAGCATCGTCAAAACCCTCAACTGGGATTTGTGTGGCATCGCGGGCGTTCCAGCCAAAACCTCACCATCCTTTGTGCTGCGATGAACGCCCGACTTCGCCGCAACTTTGGTTCCTTTTCCCAACTTTATGTGGCCCGCTACTCCTACCTGCCCCGCCAGTACACTTCCCTCTCCAATCTCCGTGCTACCTGCAATTCCTACCTGAGCCACCAAAATCGTAAAGCGGCCAACCCGAACGTTATGTCCCACCTGAACAAGATTGTCTATCTTTACTCCATCCTCTATAATCGTATCCTTCAACGTTCCTCGATCGATCGTCGTATTTGCTCCTATCTCTACCTCATTGCCGATTATGACCTTTCCCACTTGCGGTATCTTGAGATGCTCCTTGCCATCCCATGCATACCCAAAGCCATCCGAACCCACCACGGCTCCACTATGGACGATTACATGATCCCCCAAGCGGCAATCGTGATAGATCTTCACACCCGAATAAAGAAGGCATTCCTCTCCGATAATAACGCCCTTACCCAAATATACATGGGGAAACAAGATGCTTCCCTTCCCAATTTCCACCCCCTCCTCCACATAGGCAAAAGGACCAATGGAAACATTCTCCCCCACCTTCGCTTCGGGATGGACAAACGAAAGAGGGCTTATCTTTCCATCCGATTTCGCTCTGGGATGAAAAAAGGATTGAGCTTTTGCAAAGGCCACATAAGGATCACGCACCACGAGCAACGATTTCCCCTCAGCCTCCACCCCCCTCGGAACGATAATGGCGCTTGCCCCCGTTTCTCCCAAGAGCGAGGATTTCCTCGGATCCGACAAAAAGGTAAGATCTCCCTCTTTAGCGCTATCAATGGGAGCGATTTTTGATACCTTAAGGCTCGGATCTCCGACGATCTCCGCGTCTAGCTTTTCTGCCAACTCATCCAGGGGTATAAAAATTCCATCTGCCATTTGAGATAAAAAGACCTTTTTATTTCCTTTTCGAATACTCTTGATCGTAAATTTTGATTATCGTGTCCGTCAAATCCAGCGAATCTGGAGCATAGAGCAATCCACTCCTGGATTTTTCGAATATCATTGCATATCCCTCTCTTTTCGCAAAACTGAAAATCACCCTTTGAATATCTCTGATAATCTTTTTCGACATCTCCATCTCTTTCGTCCGGGCGTCATCCCTCAAGTTCTTGAGATAGAGCTGATATTCCCTTACCTTCTTTTGGTATTCACGCTCTTTCTCCACTCTTACATCTTCCGCCAGAAGCGCTCCCTGTTTTTCCAAGATCTTCTTCATGGCCTCGAGCTCTTTCTTCTTCTTCTCCGATTCGGCTCGTTTCTTTTTCATGAAGGCCACAAACTTCTCTCTCGCCGCTTTCCCCGCTTTACTTTCATTGACAGCCTTTTCCATATCTACATATCCTAGCTTCGTGGGCGTCTGGGCCATACTCAATGAAGGAGCCACCAACAGGGCCACTCCAATGACACCTACCATTAAACTTACTATCCCTTTCTTTCTATCTCTTCTTGTCAAGCCACCTTTCATTTTCTGCTCCTCCACCTTCATTTTTAGAAAAACTGACCTATTGTGAATTCCATAACACTCTGTTTCTCGTCATTCTTCTTATTCAAGTTATATCCCCACTCGAGGCGCAAGGGACCCATGGGTGAAAGCCACCGAATACCAAATCCCACGCTCGTTCGAATCTCTCCGATATTGCTCCAAGAATCAAACCCCTTCCCGGCATCGAAGAAAACAACCCCTTTCAACCCTATCTCCTTGTAAAGCGGAAAAATCAGCTCCGTATTCATAATCAGCTCATTTTTTGCACCAATAGGATCCCCATTTTCATCCCTCGGACCAGCGTAGCCATACTCAAACCCCCGAATGGTCCGAAGGCCACCGACAAAAAATTTCTCCGTGATCAGTAGTCTTTTCCCACCATAACTATCCATACTTCCCACACGCCCATGCGCCATGAAAGTAATATCGCCAAACACGGGATGATACCAACTCGCGTCTCCCACTGCCTTCCAAAAATCTACATCTCCCCCCAAGATACCACCACCGTTTTCGAAAGAAATCGATTGTCTCCCCCCACGTGTCGGATCCACTCGGCTGTTTCTCCGATCACGGATAAGGGTAAATCGCATTTTACTTTCCGTTCTCTTTCCCTCCTGATCCCGAACATAGATAGATGCCGTATCGTCTAGATGATAAATATCGACCTGTTGGAGGGTATATCGAACCTGCCCATAAATCCCCCACCAAGGCAAAGGACGTCCCACACGAATACTTCCTCCCGTCGTCTTTGAGCTGAAACTGTCATATTCATACTTGTCGTGATACAGATCCAATCCCATCATATAGAGGCTATCGCGGACGGCAGGATTAACAAAACTCCAACGGAAAAACTGCGTTTTTGACCCCAAATCTGCCCTCAACGACGTGCTATACCCACGCCCAAAGAGATTTTTGTGCTCAATGCTCCCCGTTACCATCAGGTTTTCCTGTGTACTATACCCCGCTCCGATCCCGATGGATCCCCATTTGCCCTCCTCGACCTTCACATCTACATCAACAACATTCTTCTTCCCCTTCGCTTTTCGCGTCGTTATATCCACCTTTTCGAAAAGCCGGGTTTCCTTCAATCTGTGGCGGCTTATCTTCAACTTCTTCCCCGAATAAAGTTCCCCTTCGGAAAAGGCAAGCGTCCGGCGTACCACGTTGTCCCGTGTGGAAAGATTGCCCGTAATCCGAATCCTCCCAAAATGCGCCTGTACTCCCTTGCTGATGTCATAAATAATTGCTACCGTCTTTTTCTTTTTATCCAGTTGAGTGATAGGTGCCACATCGACGTATGCATACCCCTGATCGGAATAGAGATCCGTCAATTTCATGATGTCAGAACGAACCACCGAACTACTATACACGGCCCCTGCCCTACTCTTTATCAACTTCATCAACTCTTTTTTGGGCCTCAAAAAATCCCCGCGCAAATCAACTGACGACACTTTGTATTGAGGGCCTTCGTGGATCTTGAAGGTAATGTAGATAGATTTTCCATCCTCTGAAATCTTCACGATAGGATCATCCACTTTGACTTCCAAAAAACCCTTGTCATAATATGCCGCCTTAATCATCTCCACATCCATCTTCAGGATTTCCCGGTTCAACTTACCAGTCCCCGTTAGCCACGACAGCCAATTCCGCGTTTTGGTGTGGATAGCCTTTTTCAATTCCTTGCTTTTTATATGGGCGTTTCCTACAAATTTTATCTCTTTCACATACCCCTGCTTACCTTCATCAATGGTAAAGTGGATAGCTGCTTCGTTTCCCTCTAGTAATTCCACTTTGTAATCGATGCGGGCATTGTAAAACCCCTTATTGGCATACTCCGCCTTCAGCTCGTCGATGGCTTTGCGTATCTTCGTCGTATTCAAAATGGTATATTTCAGCCCTGCCAGCTTGGAAGATACATCCTCACGCTTTAATTCTTTGTTTCCCTTAAAAAAGACCCTAACCACATAGGGTTTTTCGACTACGAAAAAAGTCAACAACTTTCCATTTGGAAGATCTTTAACATCCGCTTGAACATCCTTGAAATACCCCATCCCATAAATGGCCTTGAGATCACTTTGCACTGTCTCCTTGTCAAGGGGCTTTCCAACCTTACTCTTTATGACCGCCATAATCGCGTCTTTTCCCACCTTGCGATTCCCCACAATCTCAATCCGAACAATCACATTTTGGGCCAATAGGGAAATGGCACTGAACAAAATGGCTAGCACAACCATCAGCGTTGTTTTCCACCCTTTCATAGACGCATCCCTCTCCCTTTCAAGTTGACTCTATCTATCAGATAAAGGGTATATTGTAAACACCTTAACCGGAAGAAGAACCTCTAAAACGAGCTAATCCGCACGTCACTCTTTTTTTGATTTTTTAGGCCCTTCTGCCACGAAGACGACGTTTTTGGTCTTCCGTTTGCCACGATACATCGCCTCATCTGCCGCTTCCAGCAAATCTTGAAAACACTTAGTGTGATCAGGGTACACGGCAATCCCCATACTCACGGTTATCCGAATATTCTTTTTCTCATCCGACTGAAAAACGTGACACGCAATGGATGATCGAATCCGTTCACCCACCTCTTTCGCCTGCTCCAAATCCGTCGCAGGCAACACAACGACGAATTCATCCCCTCCGAAACGGAATATCAACTCACCCTTGCGAAGGTTATATTTCAAAATGTCCGCCAATTCCCGAAGGACTTTGCTTCCGACAAGATGGCCATATGTATCGTTGACCTTTTTGAAATCGTCAACATCCATAAAAAGAACAGATACCGGATACCCATGTTTCTCTGCTGCTTTAAGCTCCCTTTCTACGAGATACTGAAAGGAACGCATGTTGTATAAATCTGTCACATCATCTTTCAATGCGATTTCCCGCGCTTCTAAGAATGCCATCAAATTGGAAAAGATAATTTTCGATTCGCTGAGAAGTTCCTCAATCAATGGCAACTGGGTACTAATAGACTCATGTGAACGCTCACCAACATCAAATTCCAACATCCCTTTTCCCGTCCGCACATCCCCCAACGAAACAAAGAGACATTGCCCAGTCTTACCGAAAACTTCCTGAAACACCAGGGGTAGATTCTCCACGGAAGTTAATCGCACTGTCTCATCAGGAATTAAAAAATCGCATCCTTCCTCATTCACCAAAAGATGCCGAAAAGATGTCTCCATCGTTTTAGGTATGCCAATCGTATGAAGAATCTCGATTCCTTTATCAGCTTGAGCATGCTTAAACAACACCACTGCCTTTTTCGAGGCTAATGTTTTAGCAATATACAAGGCCAAGATATAAAAAAAACGATCGATACTCCTACAAAGATTCAACTGCTGGCAAACCTGAAAAATTCCTTCGGAAGCGGGGGATTGGAGAGAATGAAGCGCGAAAATCGCCCGTTGAAACATACGCTTGAAATCCTCTTCCTGAAAAGGTTTGAGGAGATAATCGGTAATCCCCATCCGGAATCCCTTAATAATCGCTTCTGGATCCCTGTTTCTTGTGATAAAAACGATTGGGATTCTAGGATAGAGTGTCTTGACTTCCGATACGAAATCTTCGAAATTGATACTTTCCTCGAAAGGATCCGTCAAGATGACGTCAAACGCTGCGCCTTTCAGCTGATGAGGTTGGGGAAGAGTCTCCATCCTTTCTATCTCGACATCATAATTCTCCTGTAAAATTTCCGTAATCAGCTCATCATACAGTCTTTCCCTCTCGATCAGTAAAACACGGATCCTCTTCCCGTCCAACCCCTTACCACCTTATACTTGTCACGCACCACTTTTTTTCTGGATTAATGGTTTCTTTTCAATCGCCTTCACAAGCAAAGTCATTGCTTTGTTGAGGGGCGTCGGCACCCCCAACTTTTCCCCAATTTCCCATACCTTCCCATTCAAGGTATCGATTTCCGTCCGGCGTCCCGCCTCAATATCTTGCAACATGGAAATCTTATTATCCCCAACACCTGAAAGGGCGTGAATCACAAACTCCGCCGGGTCATCCATTTCTTTGGTTCGGTCTCCCCCGATTCCCCAGAAATGCAACCCCAATGCCTTCGCCACCTGAAACGTTTCCACAGCCAAATCCCGGATCAACCGGTTGGTTTCTTCGCACTCGATCAGTTGGGTTCCTGTAAAGCCAGTAATGGCCGCCACACAATTGCATGCCACATTGGCGAGAAGCTTCCGCCAAATAGGGTTCAGGATATTTCCCTCAATGATCTGTGTTTCAAACCCCGCTTCCGTCAGTGTCTTGGCAATTTCGTTGAGCCGGGGATCTTCACTTCCGTCATACCTGCCAATCCATACACCGCCGACACCCCCGTTATACTTGATTTCATTAGGCCCTAAAACCATAGCGCTATGGGCCGTCACTCCCCCCACGACCCTTTCCTTCGGCACATACTTGGCTATGATATCCAGATTTCCCAACCCGTTTTGCACGGACATAACATACGTATCCGGACCAATCATGGGTTGCGCCATCTTAACGGCCGATTCCGTGTGATATCCTTTCACGGAAATTTGAACGAGATCCATCACACCGACGGAAGCCGGATCGTCTGTGATCTTAACCGGAACATTAATCACCGATCCATCCGGCATGTGCATGATCAGGCCGTTCTTCTGGATCGCCTCCACGCGTTTTTTATCAATTTCGATCAGCGTTACATCGATTCCCGCTCGCGTTAATAGCGCCCCAAACGTACCCCCCAATGCTCCCGCTCCAACAATCGCCATCTTCATCTTTTAATCCCTCCTTCTCGCTATGAATGAATAAGTTCTTTAAATCCTTAGTACTATGACGCATTTCTGTTACATTTCTCTCAATACTTGCTACTATGTTTTTCATTTTTTGTCAACACGGCTTTCCCCGTCTCCATCGAATTGCCTAGTTCCCACCGTTTCACACTTTCAACCGCCTTTCCCGTCATATTCCTTGACAATCGGTTTCTCAAAAGGGTAAAATTGTAATGTAGAAATAGGGAATTCTCTCTTAAGAAGCTATCAACTCCAACGAGGCAACACCGTGAAACGACCGGACAATGTCACCTATTGGGTTGATGAAATCCCGCCTGCATGGATCAGCTTCCTTCAAGGGCTTCAGCATATTTCTGTCTATGCCATCTCCCTCGTGTTTCCTGTCATGATCGTCCGTAACATCGGTGCCCCCACGGAACAAGCCATGTTCCTGGTAAGCATCTCCATGATCGCGGGAGGCATCGGCGTTATCCTCCAGTCGATGAAAACCCGACCTATGGGATCCGGTTTCCTAATTCCTCAAATCTGTGGACCCTCCTTTATCCCCTCTTCCCTTTTGGCTGCGCAAGTGGGTGGCGTTCCCCTCATGTTGGGTATGACCATGTACGCCGGAGGCTTGGAAATGGCTTTTTCCAGATTCATCAAAAAACTTAGAGTCCTTTTCCCTCCCGAGGTGACGGGCGTGATCGTCACGATGGTCGGCATCTCCGTGGTTGGACTGGCAACGAAGAATTTCGCCGGCCTCACTGGGTCTCAAAGGAGTGCCGATCTCCGCTCCGTCCTTGTCGCCACAAGCACCCTTGCCCTGATGATTGCCATCAACGTCTGGACGAAAGGAAAGCTAAAGATGTTCAGCGTGTTGGTGGGCATGATTTTCGGATATCTCCTTTCCATTTTCCTGGGGGTCATTCCCCCTTCTGACCTTGAAAAGATCAAAACGGCGTCATTTGGATGGTTTCCGTTCACCCGGCATCCGGGGTGGGCCTTTCGTTGGGAGATGGTGCTCCCCTTCACCGTAGCCATGATCTGCTCTTCCCTTAAAAGCATTGGCGACATGATAACGGCTCAAAAAATCAACGATCGCGCATGGAAACGTCCCGATATGGAAAACATCAGCGGAGGAATCCTGGCGGACGGGGCAGGATGCTTCACGGCCGGATTATTAGGAGGGATGGGGCAATCGACCTCTTCCGCCAATTTAGGACTCACCATCGCAACAGGTGTCACAAGCCGGTACATCGCCCTTTGGATGGGAGGTACGCTTATCGTATGCGGTTTTCTTCCCAAGCTTTCCGCCCTTTTTGCCATCATGCCCCCGCCACTTATGGGATCCGTCCTCATTTTCGCCCTCAGTTTCATGGTGGTGGCCGGGCTTCAAATCATCACCTCCCGTATGATGGACGCCCGGAAATCGTTCGTGGTCGGCCTTTCTATCATCTTCGGGCTCAGTGCCGATCTCGCACCTCAAATCTATCAGAACGTTCCCCATTGGATCCATCCCGTTTTCGCCTCTTCCCTCTCCCTCTCCGCTGTTCTCGCCATTCTGTTGAACCTCATATTTCGCATCGGCATCTCCGACCGAGCCACCTTTTTTTTGAAGCTAGATACCCCATCCGACACCATCTTCCAAGAAATGGAAAAGCTTGGCAAACGATGGGGAGCCCGGCATGAAGTCATCTATCGAGCCGCGGCGGCGGTCGACGAGCTAAAAAATCTCCTCGCGCTCGTTGAACCACCCCCCCAAGACATTTCCATCACAGTCACATTCGACGAGTTCCATCTCGATGTCGTGGCAACCTATGAAGGCTCTCCTGTCGATCTCTCCCCTTCCACCACTTCTCCCTCCCTCGAAGCAATCCCAACTGCCGCTTCCCTCGCCTCCCGTATGCTTAATCGTTATCCCGAATCCATAAAGATAAGGCACGAAAAGGGACGAACATCCGTTCGTATGCATTTCGACCATTAGACACCCCATCTTCACTTTTTTTCATCCCCCGTGGAAAAAAATCCGCTTGCATTTGAGGACGGATGGGATAAATAATAAAAGGGTCATGAAAGGCCGCCCGAATTTATCTGAAACCCCAGCACCTCACCCAAAACAAGTTCAAAAGATGTTTAACAACATCTCCCAGCGATACGACTTCCTCAACAGGCTATTGAGCTTACGAATCGACACCCTCTGGCGCAAGCGGTGTATTGAAAGTCTCCTCCAACGAATGAGAGAAACGGGTCCCATTCTCGATCTCGCCGCCGGAACGGGTGACCTCTCCCTGGCTCTCAGAAAAAGAACCTCCCTTGAACATCCCATCATCGCCGCGGATTTTTCCTTTCAAATGTTAAAAATCCTAAAAGAGAAAAAAAATCCCCACGACAACATCCTGATCGTCACAGCGGACGGACTCTCCCTCCCTTTCAAGGCAAACACGTTCAGCGGCATCACCATCGGATTCGGTATTCGGAATTTTACGGATAGAAGCTCGGCCCTCAAGGAACTTCACCGCGTTCTCAAGCCAGGCGGGACACTAGCCATCCTCGAATTCTCCATCCCACGAAACGTGTTTTTTCGAAGTCTCTACCTCTTCTACTTCGAAAAAATCTTGCCCCTCATCGGGGGGCTTTTTTCAGATCGTTCCGCCTACACCTATCTTCCCCGCTCGGTGCGTGCATTTCCTCCTCCAGAAACCTTTGCCCATCTCATCATAGACGCTGGCTTTCAGTCCGTGGCAAACTTCCCCCTCACGGGAGGGATTGCCCACCTTTATGTGGGAGAGAAAAAGGTTACTGATCCATCTGAAAAAAGTCCGTAGGAGCCGATTCCTTCACCTCGTCGGAATACCTCTTCGGTTCCGTTCCTTCCTTGAAACATTCCAGATAAGCGTGAGGCGTACCGGGACGCGCAAGGAGCCCTGTTTTGGGATCAATACTTACAAAA
Organism: uncultured Thermodesulfobacteriota bacterium; assembly: GCA_964577975.1. GTDB lineage: Bacteria > Desulfobacterota > S145-22 > S145-22 > S145-22 > JAOZMY01. The sequence goes on from CAZOBB010000162.1 coordinate 25,279, forward strand.
ACTATACCGGGCGGCACCTCAAAATCCTTTGGAGGCACATCTCTCAAGGCTTCTATCATAAATTTTGTCCAAATGGGGCACGCCGCCCGTGATCCCGTTTCGCTCCTCCCTAGGGAATACTCATTGTCAAACCCTACCCATACCCCTGTCAGGATTTGAGGCGTATATCCCATAAACCAGGCATCTCGGAAGTTACTTGTGGTTCCCGTTTTCCCCGCACAGGGACGTTTCAAGGCCTTCGCACGCCACCCCGTTCCCCTTCGAACCACATCCTCAAGAATACTCGTTAAGATATATGCCGTCTGATCGCTAATCACCTGTGCGGGTCTAAATCCAACGGACTCTTTCCCCTTCTTCTCCATGCCGGTTTCTTCCGAAATAGGGACCTTCATGCGGTTTGTTTCGGGGGGATGACTCTCTAAAATCTTTCCATCCCTATCGACGATCTTCTCCACGAACAAAGGTTTAAAAGACCACCCATACCGTGCAAAAACCCCATAGACGGTTGTCAATTCCTTCAAAGACATGCCTGAGGAACCCAGGGCCAGAGATAGATTGGGTTGAAGTTTTGAAACGACACCCAGTTTTTTCGCATAACGGACCACATACGAAACACCAATCTTCTGAAGGATCTTGACGGTAACCACATTTCGAGAATGGACCAATCCTTCGCGGAGAGTCGTAGGACCGTAAAAGTGTTCCTCGTAATTCTCAGGTTTCCAGGTTTTCCGGGAAAACTGCCGAAACACGATGGGAGAATCAAGAATAATCGTTGCCGCTGTCAAACCCTTATCAATAGCCGCCGCATAGACGATCGGCTTGAACGCTGAACCGGGTTGGCGCTTGGACTGAATCGCCCGGTTGAACTGATTCTTTCCAAAACGATACCCCCCCACCATGGCAAGAACCTCTCCCGTTCGAACATCCATACTCAGCAATGCCGCTTGAGCCAGAGGCTCCTCTTCAAGGGAACAGCGCCACACTTCCCCCTTCCGCTGAAGGAGCTTCACTTCAATCTCATCTCCCACTTTCAAGACATCAAAGATATTTTGAGGGATATGCTTAACCGTTTTGGTTGAAAATTCCGGTCTCTTTTTTGCCCACTTGTACCCTTCCGGATGGATCTCACCCCTCTCTCCGGCCACACATACACGAAAAATCCCTTTTTTTCGGTCAACGGCTAAAATGACTCCTTTCCGAATTTCACCGACCTGAAGAGGACGTCCTCCCTTTTTGGGCTTCAGAGAAGAACACGCCACCCCATCCTCCAACGAAACATGCCCCAGGGGCCCTCGGTAGCCTTGACGTTTGTCCAAGGCACGAAGTCCTTCTTCAATGGCCTTTCTCGCCGCTTTCTGCAAAGAGACATCGAGATAGGTATAAATCTTCAGGCCACCGCCATATAGTTTGTCCCGTCCATATTTCTCCACCACATAACGACGCACATATTCCGCATAATAAGGAGCCTCAACAAAGAAGGGATTCACCGTCTTCACGGTTCGAATGGGCTCGGCCAATGCCTCGTCCATCTGTTGACGCGTGATATAGTGATCCTCATACATGCGCTGCAAAACATAAGCCTTTCTTTCACGAGCTCGCCGAGGATGACGAGCCGGAGAATACAACGCGGGCGCCCTGGGAAGCCCCGCCAGAACCGCACATTCACCCAAGGTAAGCTCCCACACGTGTTTTCCAAAATAGTTCTGGGCCGCCGCCTCCACCCCATAGGCCCCATTTCCCAAATACAGTTGATTTAAATAAAGCATTAAAATTTCGTCTTTAGAAAGATACCGTTCAATTCGATAAGCGAGAATCGCTTCTCGAATCTTTCTCGCCCAGGTTCGTCGCCTCGTTAAGAGCAGAGATCGGGCCACTTGCTGCGTAATGGTGCTTCCACCTTGGACGATTCTTCGCGCCTCTATATTCTTGAACATCGCTCGGATTATTCCTTGATAGTCGATTCCTTTATGCTGATAGAAGTGGGAATCCTCCGCCGCAATGAAAGCATGAATAAGATCTTTTGGAACCCGATCCAAAGGCACCACGATTCGCCGTTCATCGAAAAACTCCGCTACGACTACGCCATTTCTATCATAAACATAAGATATCGTTTTGGGTCTATAATCCTCCAGCGACCGCACATTCGGAAGTCCCATGGAGAAATAAAAGAAGACCCCCCCCACGAACAAAACAGCCGTAAGAACAAGTCCTATAAGAAACCCGATCGCTATGAAAAAAAACTTCTTCATCTTCAACCTTCGTTCACTTCCTCATTTTAACCCATAAGTGTAACAGACCCGCAGAAAAAGGTAAATCCGTATCCCGCCTCTCAGGATTCTATTTTTCATATAAAACACACATTCACGAGGTTGACGCTACTCCATCAAATAGGATAGGAGTAAAAATCAACTCAGGAAGGAGATCCGAACAATTTTATGATTCTCATAGGCAAACCTTACGTTTCCGATTTTCTGAAAGAAACGGCCAGGGCAAACCGGATTCCCATTATCAAGACGGCGGAGGCCCGGGCCCTCGGCGTTACGGAGGGAGCCCATCTCCTGAGCGATAAGGAGGCGATTGCAAGACTGAAAGGGGCCGATTCCATCCGTCTCTATACCACCACCGAAAACGCCATCGGCTGGATCGCCCGTCACCTGGCCTTTACCGACTTGCCGGAAAAGATCGGCCTGTTCAAGAACAAGGTGAGGTTCCGAGAGCTTCTCAAGCCCTTGACGCCCGGCTTCTATTTCAAGGAGGTGGCAGGGGAGAACCTGGATGGCCTGAACCTGGAGGAGGTGTTGCTGCCCTTTGTCATCAAGCCCGCCGTGGGGTTTTTCAGCATGGGGGTCCACAAGGTCGCCACGCCCGGGGAGTGGGATGCGGTCAGGGAATCCATCAAGACGGAGATCGGAAACGTCCGGGATCTCTATCCAAGCGAGGTGCTCGACGCGGCCACTTTTATCATTGAGGAGGCCATCGAGGGGGAGGAATTCGCCATCGACGCCTACTTCGATGCGGAGGGGGCGCCGGTGATCGTAGGGATCTTCCACCACCTCTTCGCCTCGGGGGAGGACGTGAACGACCGGGTCTATTACACGTCCGAAGCGGTCGTGAGGGGAAACCTCGAGGAGTTCACCCGTTTCCTCGGGGCCATCGGGACGCTGACCGGTGTCCGGAACTTCCCCGTCCACGTGGAGCTGAGGCGCACGGCGGGCGGCGCCCTGATTCCCATCGAGATCAATCCCATGCGTTTCGGGGGATGG
>CAZOBB010000163.1:0-7955 GCA_964577975.1 uncultured Thermodesulfobacteriota bacterium
CTTGCACTCGTGCAGGTTGAGGAGCTGGCCGAAGATCGTCGTGGTTCCGATATCGATGACAATGGAATAGTTCTGTTCCGACGTATTCCCCGGTTCCAGATTAATGAGCTTGTAACCTTTGCGGGTCAGAACCATGGTCACGGTCACCTTCCAATCCGCATCCCGAAGGAGCTGGCTCATCTTCTTGATCATCCGGAAATCCGCTGAAATCCCCTCGAATCCGAATTCCTGCTTCAGGTGCCGGTAGATTCGCGCCAGATCGCTCATGTTGTCCTCTTTCGTGGGAGGCGTCAACTCGATATACCGCTTGAAGACCGTCGGATCAATGGTCCACCCTTGCACCAACTGGTTGATATCCTGAGGAGACAAGACCCGCGCGAACCCTGCGCGCTCCCGTCTCAACACCGTGCGGTCGATCTGGGATTCGATGGGGATCTCCACGACGATATCCGTGGTCGGTTTCGTCATACAGGCCAGGCGATACCCTTGCTCTATCTCCCATTTCTGGAGCAGTGGCATGGGGGGTAAGGTTGTCTCTCCTTTCACAATCTTGACTTTACACTTCCCACACGTCCCGCTCCCGCCACAAGAAGCATTGATATGCACCCCGGCGGACATGGCCCCTTGTAGAATCGTTTCGTCTGGAGAAAGTTCTATTTCCCTTCCTGACGGCTCAAACCGCACTTTATATCCCATAAAATTCTCCCTTGTCTCTTGTTGAATAAACCGATTGTTACAGAATTGTGACTACACTTTTCCCTAAACCGACTTGGTCCTCTTCCCGCTCCTCTGTCTCACTTTATATAAATAATCGTTAAAAAACCGTATATTTTATCTCCAATGGTTTGTCAAGGACTATTCCCGCCGCCCCGTTTCCCTAGCTAAAAGGGAGACAGGAGTGTTCCCCTTTCATCAAAACCCATCTCCTTAAACGATGACCGATACGTTATCCCTGCATGGGCTTCCGCCACCGATTTGAGCCCTTCGGAGATCGATAAATACTCTAAAGAAAGGGTATTTTTGATATGGACGATTCTCAATTGGGACACAGGTTTTATCCCAACGGTATTCAAAGCAACCTCCACCGCCTCCCGATCTGTAGCGAAGGCAAGGGGAATGGCCGCCTTCTCCGGTGAGAGGGCCGTAATACAATTGACGGCCGTCTTTCGCATGTCGATCTTATCGGCGCACCGCCGGGTCGTGAAATCGGCCAGACCGATCCCCGTAGCGTTCCCTTCCGAGGCCTCCGTCAAATCCCGAACGAAGATCCGTTTGGGATGGGGATGAATCCAGAAGTCCCCGATGAGGTCCCGGTGCCGGCCGATGACCTTGGTGTCCATCCCCGTGCCGCTGATATTCTTTCCGATCTCGTCGACGATCAGAAGGTCCAGGTTGTCGAAGGGAATCTTCGCCATGACCTCCTTGGAAAAACGAAGGAGCCGTTTCTCCCCTTCCAACATCGTCTCGGGAGGAAAGGCCTCGATCCGCGTGATGCGGTCCACACCGTTTTCCACGATCCCAAGGCCAAAGAGGACGGGGCATTTCTCGAGGATCATCTTCCCCGCGTCCACAAGGATGGCCTCCATCCCGTGGTCCACCGCGGCCCGGTGATACACGCTGGCTCCCCGATGCTTTCCCATACCGATGGCCATCATCTTGAACAGGCCGCTTTCGATCTCCCCGTCGAATTTCGTGTGGGTCTTGACCCGGTTGATCACCACGAGGGCGTCCGCCTCGTAGGCGTATCTGTCCAGATAGACCGGCACGCCCCGCCCCGTCACCCCCACCTCCACCACCTCCATGGAGGCGAGGATCGGAACACCCATGGACTCTTCCGTGATGCCGTAGTGTCTCAGGATGGAAAGCTGTCCCTCCGGTGTCGCCCCTCCGTGGCTTCCCATGGCGGGATAGATGAAGGGGCACGCCCCCCATGCCTTCAACAGATCCACGACCGCCTTGATGACCTCATCAATCCGGTCGATCCCACGACTCCCCGCGGGCACCGCCACCCGCATTCCAGATCGAAGCTTTTCTTTCACCCTCAACCGAGTCAGTTCTTCCCTGACCGTTTCCCCGACGTTGCCGACTTGCTCTCTATACAACGTCTGTCGAACAAGGGCCATCAAGGGCAAAGCCCCTTTTCTCCCTCCGTCAGCCTTTATCTCTACGTCCATATCCCTTGAACGCGACCTTTTTCAAAACAGGCTTTGAAAGCAGCAACAACCCGGGGATCGAACTGGGTGCCCGACCAAGCTATAATTTCTTCGATTGCCTTCTCTTTTTGCCGTCCTCTCCGATAAGGGCGATCCGTTACAATGGCGTCAAACGTATCCACGGCACCGAGAATACGACTCCCCAACGGAATTTCCTCTCCCGCCAGCCCATCAGGATACCCCTTCCCATCGAACCGCTCATGATGATGACGAACAATGCGTGCTATTCGCTCCATTCCCTCAATTTTCATCAAAATTTCATATCCTGTAACCGGGTGCTTTCTGACAATTTCAAATTCCTCGTCACTATACGAAGAAGGTTTGTTAAGAACTTGTGTGGGAACTCCTATCTTTCCAATATCATGCAAATAAGCGGCCAGTTCTATCTCTTCAACCTCTTGCAAAGGCAAATGTAAGAAGTTCGCCACCTCTTTCGCGTAGGCCGCTACCCGCAAGGAATGTCCCCCCGTATAAGGGTCACTCGCTTCCAACGCCGTCACAAGTGAACGCACTGTCGATAAAAACAAGCGCTTCAAATTTTCGTAGAGATTGATATTTTCCAAAGCGATACCCGCACTGATTCCGACCGCCGTCAGTAAGTTTAGATCCTCCTTCGTGAAAAAACGCGTGGGATCCCGAGAATCGACCTGGATAATACCCATAATTTTTTCATGGCTTTTCACAGGCACACACATGACAGAATTAATTCCGTATGTGATTACGCTTTTCGCCTCTCTGAAACGTCGGTCACGTGAGGTATCCACAGAAAGGATCGACATCCCCTCTTTCAATACAGCATGAAGAATGGTCTGGGAAACCGGAAAATCCTCTCCACCCTGGCTCTCTCCTTCCGGATGAACCGCTACCAACCGAAGATTCCTGCTATTTTCTTCCTTAAGAAAAAGAAAATAGCGATCTGCTTGTATAATCCGAACGATTTGCTGCAAAACCGCACGCGTCATCGACTCAGAATCGCGATGTGTGTTGATAATATTCCCAATTTCAAATAGTGTTGAAAGCTTTTCAAGGGTTACCTGGAAAGCTCCCCTTGTCACCGCCCCGTAATGGAAAAAGCCCTTAATTCCTTCAATCTGATAAAGGTTTTTGGGGAAATCCCCATCTTTTGAATTGCCTACAACAAATGTGGCCCCTTCCCTTTCAAAAAGCAGTTCCGTTTCTCCCAAACGAATGACATCCCCATGAGAAAGGGAGGTTTTCTCCACCCGTTTGCCATTCACGTATGTCCCGTTACTGCTTCCGAGATCCCGGATATTTATTTCCGATCCCTGGCGTTCGATAAGGCAATGATGCCGTGAAACTTTCGTGTCAGGGATTTGGAGATCGTTATCTGGTCCCCGCCCAATACTCAATGTCCCCCACACCATTACCGAGCAGACCGGTTTTCCCTTTTCCAGGATGGCAAGACGGCTCATCTTCGGAACTCCACCCCCTAATTTACTCTCCTTCTTTCACCCAACTATCTTTTTATTCATAAACAGAAAAAATTACAACCTCCCTTCCCCTATTATTTCCGCAATCATCACCGCCATGTCCTTGACGGCCACCTGCCCCTCCACGTCCAGGGTCTTGACGGCATCCTCCAGTTCGATCCGGCACCAGGGACAGGCCGTCACGATCACCTCCGCCCCCGCATCCCGCGCCTCGCCGATTCGCGTCTCCGAGAGCTTGTTGACCTCTTCCGGATCCCAGAAGATTCTCCCCCCGCCCCCGCCGCAGCAGAGGCTGTCCGCGTGGTGATGGACCATCTCCACGAATCGCCCTTCCCCGACGATGCCCTTCAACACCCGCCTGGGTTCCTCGACCACGTCGTTCTGCTTGCTCAGGTAACAGGGATCGTGATAGGTCACCGTCTCATTCCCTTCCGTTCCGACTTTCAGCCTTCCTTTCTCCATCAATTCGGCCAGAAACTGGGTGTAGTGCTGAACGAGCGTCCCTTTGACGGCGTCGGGATATTCGTTTACGAAGGTATTGTAGCAGTGGGGGGAAAGGGTCACGACGCGGCGGGGTTTGATCCGGGTTACCTTTTCCACCATATAGTCCGACAACTCCTCGAACAGTCCCTCCTCCCCGATCCTCCGGGCCGGGCTGCCGCAGCACTTCTCCTCTTTCAGGATCCCGTAATCGAGGCCCGCCGCCTCGAGGATCGTCACCATGGCCCGGGCGATGTCCTGCACGTCAGAGTTGTAGGAAGCCGTGCATCCCACGAAGAGGAGAATATCGACGGGAGTGCCATCCGGCAGCAAACGCACGCGGAGGTCCTTCCCCGCTTGAAACTCCCTCAGCCAGTCGAGGCGTTTCTGGGGCGGCATGTCGTAGGAATTTCCCTTCAAGAAGAGGGATTCCAGGACCGTCTTCTGCTCGGGCACGGGTCCCACCATCTCCTCGATGAGCAGGGCCCGGCCCTTCTCGATGGCGTCCAAAACCGGGATTCCCGTGCAGGAGGCCTTGCACTTCAGCGTGCAACTGTTGCAGGTGGTGCAGGTATAGACGATGGTTCTCAGGTCGTCCTTCTCCTCCCCCGAGAGAAGTTCCCACTTGATGGCATAGGCCATGGCTTGAAGAATCCCGCTGGGGCCCTGAACCTGGAACCCCCGCGTCGACTGGTACAAAGGGCAAACGGCATAACAGTAGTTGCACTTCCGGCACCGGCTCGCCACCGAAAGAATCAGCTCTTTCGTCTGTTCGATATACAGGTCCTCGTTCATTGCCTCACCTTTCTCTCCGTTCAGGCCCACGGCTCAATAATCCGTGGGGAGGTTCCCTTCGAAAACTCCCCGGTTCAGGATGTTGTTGGGATCCACCACGGCTTTGAACTGCCTAACGAGATTGTACCCAATCTCTCCGTACCTCTTCCTGAAAAAGTCGGCCCGGTGGGCGAACTGTCCCCACTCCCCCCCGCACGTGCCGTATTTGACGTTGAGTTGTGTTTCACGGTTGAACTTTTCGACGACGGCCTGCTTGAACTTGGCGTCGTCCCAGTCCTTCGGGATCAGGACGCCGGGGTGCATGGTCAGCGATCCGATGTGCCCGAAGAGGTAGAGGCGCAACTGGCTCAACAGGGGCAATCCCTGGTTGAAGGTCCGGGCGGCCTCCATGCATTCCGGGAGATCCTTCAGGTTCGAAACGATCTCGGCGGAGCTGAACTGGCTTTCGTTCTTCTGCATGATATAGGAGCCGATGACCTCCCGCGCCGACCACAGTTTCTCCCATTCCTCCAAGTCGGAGATAGGGCGGATCTCAAGGGGATGTTCCTTCTCGAGAGACTGGATGATCAAATCGAGTTTTCCCTCCGCCTCTTGGGGCGTGATTCCCGTGGCGACGAAAAAGATGACGGAGCCCTCCGGGGGATCCATCCCCTTGATCTCGTAACCGATCCGGGCGGTTTCCTTCTCCATGAACTCCATGTAGAGGGGCATGGGACGTTTTTCCCGGTACATCCGCTGGACCCCCCGCGCCAGCGCGTCGAGGCTGCCATAGACCGCATACCCGTGGGCCTTGTAAAAGGTGGGAACGAGGCGGATCCGGATCCGCGTGACGACTCCCAGCAAGCCGTCACTGCCCACGAAAAACTTCGTCAGGTCCGTCCCCGCGGGGCGCCGCAGGCCCTTCGTCCCCGTCTCGATGATCTCCCCCGTGGGAAGCACCGCCTGAACCCCCAGGATGTAGTCGGAAAACTTCCCGATACTGGCGTCGATGATGTGGGCGCTGGTGTTGTTCGCCACCAATCCCCCCATGCTGGCGATCAGCTTGCTCCCCGGCGCGACGGGAAGGAAGGCCCCTCGCGCCTCGAAGGCCCGCATCACGTCGTAACAGACGCACCCTGGCTCGCACTCCGCGTAGCCGTAGTCTTCGTAGAATTCAAGGGCATCCATCCGGTGGGTGTTGAGGACAATCCCCGGATACTTGTAGCGGGACGCCCCCGCCAGGGACGTGCCCGACCCGCGGACGTAGACCGGGACCCGGTAGTCGTTCGCCAGCCTCAAGATCCCGGCGATCTCCTCCGCCGTCTTCGGCAGGACGATCGCGTAAGGAAGCTTTTCCTTCTCCGCGCCATACGGGTAAACATCCAACCCATTCCGGATCCTCTCGAAGATACTGGTGGACACGTATTCCTCGCCGACCGTCCCTCTCAGGGAATCCGTAAGTTTTTTCAACTCCTCGCTGGATAGAGACACTTCTCCTCTCTCCTTTGACCAAGTTATTCGGAAATTTTCACGGGACAAGACGTTTCACGAGCAGGGAGACATCCTTCAGGGACTCGAGATTTTCGACCATGTCCACCAGACCATCCACGGCGGCCTCGTCCAAAGGCTCGACGCTGAAACGAACGCACTTCCGAAATTTCTCCACGCACGCCTCCCACGACATATCCAAATCAGGACCGCCCATCAATACTCTTTCTATCGCCTCATAGGCACGACCGTCCCTCAAAACGACTTTCACAGAAGAATGTTTCATATCCTTCGGCGCCAGGGATTCCGACGCCTCGACCGCGACCTTGTCCATCAAGACCCGCCACTCCTCAAAACGGCGACGAATGACCTCCTCCTCGAAATCCTCGAGGAAAACATCCCCTTTAGTCAGGGCCACGGCCGCGGTATAGGGAATGCTGAACTGGGCGTCCACCTGGGGGTTGTCCCGAATCGCGAACTTTCCTCCGACCATCTCCTTGACCATGGAAGAGACCGTCACCCGGATCTCCTCCACCTCTTCCGGCTTCAGTCCGTATTCTTCCCTCAATTTGAGAACCGCCTGGATCGTGGCGTGGGTCATGCGGCAGGAAGGATACAGTTTAAAACTCAGGTCCATGATGTGATACATTTCCCCGAGTCCCCCCATGAGCACCCTTCTGTCATAATCTCCCCGCTCGTAGAGATTGAAAAAGCCGTACGGACCTTCCAGGATCTCCTTGGCCCCGTCGATGCCGCGACGCGCCAGGGCCACCGCCTGCAAGGCATCGCTCACGGCAAACGCCGGCTGGAGGCGCTTGGAGAGCCCCCCGTCCAGGAGACACTGGGCGTTTCCCGAAGTCCGACTATACATCACTCCAAAGGCATTTAGCAGCTCCCTCTTCGTCACCCTCAGGATCTTTCCGGCGGCCGCTACGGCGCCGAAACCACCACACGTGGCCGTCCGTATCCACGAGAGGGGACGCCGGATAGTCCGTCCCATGCGGACGGCCATCTCCACTCCGCAAACCACCGCCGTAATCAGCTCCCGCCCCGACACCCCTTCCCGTTCTCCCAATGTGAGGGCAGGAGGCAATACGGTGGCAAGGGCGTGGAGGGCGCTCTCATCGAAGGTGTCGTCGAAGTCCCGGGCGTGGGCGAGAAGGCTGTTCATCAAACCCGCCGCGAAGGACGGAAGTCGTCGCCCGAAAACCCAGACCGTGGCCTCTTCCTTCCCCCCCCAGTCGGCGTAGACCCGGAGGGTTTCCCGGCATCCCGGCGCGGAGCTCCCCGCAATGGCGACACCCAGGGTATCGAGAACGAAACGCTTCGTCCGGTCCACCACCTCCGGCGGGAGACGGTCGAAATCGGTTCCGGTCAGAAAATCGATGAAGGTATGTATCGCGTCCATAGCCACTCCTTAGACTTCCTCCTGGTTCACGCCCTTGGAGGGAAACACCTTCCGCACCAGGCCGAAAAGGCTCGACCGGTAACGGAACCCATACAGGGCGAGGATCCCCAATCCGACAAGATCGGTGACGAACCCGGGATA
>CAZOBB010000164.1:0-14808 GCA_964577975.1 uncultured Thermodesulfobacteriota bacterium
CCGCGACCCTCAGCTTGGAAGGCTGATGCTCTAGCCAGCTGAGCTATTCCCGCACCTGGTGGAGAGGGGAGGATTCGAACCTCCGAAGGCTACGCCGGCAGATTTACAGTCTGCTCCCTTTGGCCACTCGGGAACCTCTCCATTCTACCCCTTCTTCTGGAGCTGGCGATGGGACTCGAACCCGCAACCTGCTGATTACAAATCAGCTGCTCTACCCATTGAGCTACGCCAGCCAGCCAATTTCTGACCCATTGAATTTCGCTATATACTCGAAAAAAAACCCCTTGTCAAGTACACCTCTGATTTTTTTTGAACAGGAAGAACCGCTACAGTTCTATGGCATAAAAAAGGAAAAAATTCAATAGAAACCTTTCCCCCTTCCACATCTAAAAAAGGGGCCTTCCTCTCCCTTTACGTAAGGTGTGAGGGGAGATCCTCCTTCCCCTCACACCCTTTACACAAACCCATCCGATCAAAGGAATAGAAATTTTCTACCCCCTATTTTGGATTTCAATCGTCATCCAACGTCGACAAGTCTCCCGTCGGCAACCCCAACTCCCAAGCCTTCAAAACGCGCCGTACAATTTTACCACTTCGGGTTTTTGGCAAAGAGGCACGGAATTCGATCTCCTTTGGTGCCGCATGGGCAGCCAATTTCGTCTTGACAAATTTCATAATGTCTTTTTCAAGATCTTCCGATGGTTGGAACCCAGGTTTCAAGGAAATGAAGGCCTTGATGATATTCCCCTTTATGGGGTCCGGCTTTCCAATCACTCCCGCTTCGGCAACGGCAGGATGCGAGACAAGCGCGCTTTCCACCTCGAAGGGACCAACACGCTCCCCTGATGTTTTGATGACATCGTCATCACGTCCTTGGAAGAAGAAATAGCCTTCTTCATCCACATAAGCCGTATCCCCCGAAATATACCACGGTTTTCGCGCAAAATACTCGTTATATTTTTTCTCGTTGTTCCAAATCCTCCGCATCATGTTGGGCCATGGTACCTTGATTGCCAGCTCACCCATCTGATTCGGAGGCAACGGATTTCCTTTCTCATCCACAATTGCCGCCTCGATTCCAGGGAAAGGCTTTCCCATGGATCCTGGCTTGATATCCATAGAGGGATAATTACTGATCATCATCATCCCTGTTTCCGTCATCCACCAACAATCATGAATATTCAATCCCAGCACGCGTTTACCCCAATACACCACCTCCGGATTCAACGGCTCCCCCACACTCAAAATCAGGCGCAGACTCCTCAAATCGTATTGTCTCGCCACATCGTCTCCCGCCGCCATGATCAGACGAAAAGCCGTCGGTGCACTGTACCAGACCGTAATCCTATACTCCTCAATCGCCTTATACCATTTATGGACGTCAAACCGCCCCCCTTTGATGAAATTATTCACGCCGCACAGCCAAGGAGCGAAAGCCCCATATACCGTCCCCGTCACCCAACCAGGATCCGCTGTCGTCCACAACGTATCCCCATCCCGGAGATCCACCGCCAAACGAGCCGTCGCGAGATGACCGATCATATCGTTATGAACATGAATCACCCCTTTTGGTTTTCCCGTCGACCCAGACGTATACATCAGGTAGAGGGGATCCTCACGATCCACCCACTCGATATCCAATTCATACGACGCCTCTGCCATCTCCCTCTCATAAGACACCTCTCCCGACCGTAACACCATATTTTGGGATCCAACCAAAATAATATGTTTCAAATGGGGCAACTCTCGTATGGGAATGCGATTCACCATCTCGGGAGTAGTCACCACGGCCACGGCTTCGCTATCTGCCAATCGATCTTTAACCGCACCTTCCATGAAAGCTTCAAAGAGGGGACCAAAAATCGCACCAATCTTCGCGCAACCGACAAACGCCACGTAGAGCTCCGGCGACCGTGGCATGAAGATGAACACCCGGTCCCCTTTCTTTATACCCAATTTCCGCAACACATTCCCGAACTTGTTGGACAAATCACGCATCTGCTGGTATGTCAATCTCTCTTTACGATGATCATCGTCAAAAATGAGGGCATAACGGGTCGCGTATCTAGGGTCTTCCGCCTTTCTATCGATTGCTTCGTAGGCGATATTGACCTTTCCCGTCGTCGACCAGCTAAACTCCTTTTCCCAATCCTCCCAACGGAACGACCGATACGTTTCCTCATAGTCCCTCATGTTGGCATTTTTGTCCTGCGCTGGAATGATTTCAAGGCTCATTCTTCAGCTCCTTTCCTTCTAGAATTCTTTTTAGATAGGACCATGCATAGGCATCTCTATTTCACGATACTGCCGCGTTAGATCCACTGCCTCTTTTTCCGTTACCTCAAAAACAGGTATCACCTCAAATCTCACGAGGCCTTCAAACATCAGCAACAATGCCGCAATATCCCGTGCATCCTCTGCCTCGATAACCGTAATCGTCACATTTTTCCCCACAGCGGAATATCTCTTGAGCACCTCCAGCCCCCTTGGGAGACGCTGAAAAACCTCCTGAGCACGCTCCGCAACCTCACTCGCCTTGGAAAAATCATATTTACCCAACAACACAAACTTCATAACCAACCCCCTTTTTTCATCAACATCTTTTTTCACTCACCTATATCCAAGTATATTTCAAAACATCCCCCTGTCAAATCGTTTCAAACGATCTCAGGGCGGTATTTCTCTCCCATCTCCCGGGAAAAATAAGCGGATGGAATCTCCACCCGCCCTCTCAATCTTCCACGTAATCTTCAATCGTTCACGATCTGACTGTTTCCCTCATACAGCAGATTCGATAAGTCGGGTGATCTTTTGGCAGGTCGCCGCAAGCCTTTCCGCGAACTCCTCGTCATCAGGCAATATCTGAACGATGAAATCCTTCGGAAAGGGGAGATAATCCACAACCGTCTTCTCCCCCTTCCGATAGACCGTCATCTGCTTCGGCAAAAGGAGAACAACTGAGCGTTTGTTGTTCGCCTTGACCGCCTGATAAGAACGCTTAAAACTACAAATAATCACCTGATAGATCTGAAACCCTTCTTCCACATCCGCCCCATGCGCTCGGTATTCGTCACCAAGATTCAAGACATGACGGACTTGAAACCCGTACTCGGGGGCTTTTTCTTTCAGCCCCTCAATAACCTTTTCAATAGATTTCGACGTTTCAACGCTAAAAAGCATTCCTCTTTCCATCCTGTCTCCTTCCCACTCGTTTTTATGGAAGTGGAGTATAATGGACACAGGACGATAGAATCAAGGGCTTTGTGGACTTTTTTCTCTTATTTCAGTAGATAAATGGAGGTGGAATCTCAAGAACATCGCAGAATCCTGAAAGCAACCGTCGTCGTAGGGGGAAGCACCCTCGTTAGCCGCATCTTTGGTTACATCCGAGACATGGTCGTGGCCTCCTTTTTCGGCACCGGTATGGCTGCCGATGCCTTTTTCGTGGCCTTTCGCCTTCCCAACCTCCTCCGGCGTCTCATCGGAGAAGGATCCATGACCGTTTCTTTCATTCCCGTCTTCACCGACTATCTAAAAAAAGGCGACAAAGAAGAAACCGCCCGATTCCTCTCCAGTTGTTTTTCTGTCTTGGTCTGCCTCTTGCTCATTGTATCGGCGCTAGGTGTTCTCATGGCTCCCTGGCTCGTGAGGATTATCGCTCCCGGCTTCACACGAGAACCAGAAAAAATCTCGCTAACCGTCTCCCTCACCCGCATAGTCTTTCCTTATATCCTCTTCGTTAGTCTCGTAGCTTTCAGCATGGGGATCCTCAATACTTACCGTATATTCTTCCCGCCAGCCTTCTCTCCCGTTCTCCTTAACGTGGCAATGATTGCCAGCGTAATCTTTCTGCATCGTCTCTTTGACCCTCCGATCTACGCTCTTGCGTGGGGTGTTATCGCAGGAGGAATTCTCCAACTATTTTTCCAGGTTCCTTTCCTTCTGAAGAATGGATTTCGCATCAAATTCTCCTGGAACCCTCTCCATCCTGGCCTTAAAAAAGTCGTAACACTAATGGGACCTTCCATCGTCGGCATTGCCGTTTACCAACTCACCGTTTTTATCAACACCCTATTGGCCTCCTTTCTCCCTTCCGGTAGTGTTTCCTATCTTTACTATGCCGATCGTCTTATGCAGTTCCCCTTAGGCATATTCGCCATTGCCATGGGAACGGCAGCCCTCCCAAGCTTCTCATCCCTTGCGGGAGAAGGGCCCAAACCTCTAGCAGAAACTATCGGCTTCACCTTACGTTTGATTTTTATGATTGCCATACCCGCATCCGTAGGTCTCATCCTTCTCAGAGAACCCATCATCGGACTCCTCTTCCAACACGGAGCTTTCACCGAAATATCACGGCATGCCACGGCCACGGCACTATTGGGTTATGCTATCGGCCTCTTTGCTGTCTCCGGTGTCCGTGTGGTCGTACCCGGATTCTACGCCCTTAAAGATGCAAAAACGCCCGTACGCATCGCCATTATCGCTCTTATCCTCAACATCCTTTTTGGAATCCTACTCATGCATCCATTGAAACATCTCGGCCTCGCTTTAGCCACATCTCTCTCTTCCATTGCCAATCTCCTACTCCTAATCATCACCTTACATCGACGGCTTCAAAATATGGCTTGGAAGGCCATTGGCAAAAGCCTCATCGAAATCATCGGGGCTTCCTTAGGAATGGGCCTATTCCTCCTCATCTTCCAACAGAAACTGCCCATTTTGCCTGCCGTGTTATTCCGCGAGCGCCTCTTTCGGCTTGCACTATCGCTTTTCGGCGGCGGAACTGTCTATCTGATCATTCTCATGGCACTAGGGAACTCCGAATTCAACTACATCCTGAAAACTCTAAAAGCCAAAAGGGATAAACGTGTATGAAGATGATCACCCGGCACGTCGGATACATCTCCGGTTCCGTCAATGTAGGCATCATCCGTCATCGCAACAAAATTGTTCTCATCGATACAGGCTTGGACGATAGCTCCGCGAAGCATATCTTGAAGCTTGTTTCCGAAGCTGGTTGCAGCGTAACCGGAATCCTTAATACCCATGCCCATGCAGATCATTACGGAGGCAATGACAAAATTCGGAAAATGTCAAACTCCCTCGACTTCATCTATGCTCCACCCATCGAAGACGCCATCATCCGATATCCCATAACAGAACCCGTTTATCTATTTGGGGCAAATCCCATCGCAGAGTTACAAGGAAAATTCCTTATGGGAAAACCATCCCCCGCCACCCCTCTTCCCGCTCCAACCATCACGTTCGAAGATCTTGAAATCAAAGTGATCTCCCTTCCCGGTCATTCTATCAACCAGGTCGGCTACGCCTGCGAGAATGTTCTCTTTTGCGCTGACACCGTTTTCCCTTCAGGAGTCATCGAAAAATACGGCCTTCTTTACTGCTTCGATGTAAAGGCCCAGATCCAGACCCTAACCTCCCTCAAACACCTTCAAGGCTATCGCATGATCGTACCCAGCCATGCCCGTCCCCGGACGAACATTTCCGTACTCGTCGAGGAAAATCTCCGTCACATGACTGAAATCTCCGGCACGATCCTCGCCCTCCTCTCCATCCCCAAGAGTGCGGAAACCCTTGTCGCCCAGCTCGCGGAGCAAAAAGAGATTCCCCTTAAATCGATTTGGCAATACCACCTCCACTTAAACACGATCAAGGCATATCTTGCCGCCCTTTTGAGGGATAATGCCGTTTCTCTTTTCATGGAAAAAAACACCCTCGTATGGGTAAGAAAATGACAAACACATTCTTTTCATTTGAAGATTGAACTCCTCTCACATTTAGGATAAAAGAAATGCTGTGAAATACTATCTTGCTGTATTACGAATTGACCACTGGCACAAAAACTTCTTTACCCTACTTGGAAGTTTAGGCGCCATCGCCTATTTTCACATCCCATTGACACATATTCCCGTCCGCGCCATCCTTCTGGGAACCCTCCTTTCCTGCCTTCTCTCCTCCGTAAACTACGTCATCAACGAATTTCTCGACGCCAACTTTGATGCCCTCCATCCCATCAAAAGAAATCGTCCCATTCCAAGCGGGAAGATCAATCCCGAAATGCTTTTCTTCATTGCTGGACTCCTTCTGGTGGGAACAATGGCGATCAGCATCCTATGGATGCCCAGGATGTTCAGCCTTTTCCTGATCCTTTTCT
This sequence comes from uncultured Thermodesulfobacteriota bacterium, assembly GCA_964577975.1. GTDB lineage: Bacteria > Desulfobacterota > S145-22 > S145-22 > S145-22 > JAOZMY01. Next base: position 6,176 of record CAZOBB010000164.1, read on the forward strand.
TTCTGTCAGGAATCCTTTACAATCTCAGACCTATCCGCGCCAAAGACATAGCCTATCTCGACGTGATCGTGGAATCTCTCAACAACCCTATTCGGCTTTGCATGGGTTGGTTCACCTTCGAGTTCGTTTCCACTTTTCCCCCTATTTCCCTCATCATCTGTTTCTGGGCCTTCGGCGCCTACCTGATGACGGCCAAACGCTACGCGGAATTGGCGAAGATAACAAAAGCACAGGCCGAAAATTACCGGCCCGTTTACAAAACCTATACCACCACTTCACTCATGATAATGATGCATATCTACGCCCTCATGACACTAGGAACCTTTACGTGGATTTCCCTGAAACACAAGCGCTCTTTTTTATTCTTTCTCCCCCTCGCCGTCACCTTCTTTATTTGGTTTTATAAACTCACCGTCGCGAAAGATTCATTCGTCTCCAACCCAGAAAAAATCTACGTAAACAAGCCTTTCTTGCTTTTTTCCCTTCTCTGTATAGGGATTTTGGCCCTTTTGGGAATCTTCTTCTAACCCATTTCAGCCACGGCATTCCTCTTTCTTCATGAACGGAAGAGGATGTATCTGCGTGTTGAAAAGTTCCAAAAAAATACAAAAAACGTGGCCACCAGTTTGGAATAAAGGTAGTACAAACCAATTTTCTCCGTAAAAACCCACATCACTCCCTCATTCAGTCCCAAACCGACCACGCCCACGAGAGAAAATATCATGAATTCCACCGAACGTTTCTCAACCGAACGGGAGCTAAACACAAACAAAATACTCCAACCATAATGTACGACGGACCCGATAAGATAAGACACGGCGGCAGAAGTTAGATAGTGAACATGGAAAAAAGAAGTAAAGAGGTAAAGAAAGAAAAAGTCGAAGACGAACGCAACTCCTCCTCCTATGGCATACTTGAACGACTGAAGGAAAAGATTGTTTGTCTTTTTGAACGCGAGATCTTTCAGCACAACCCCCGCCCTCCCAAACCTATACGATCAACTCATACCACAACACTCCCCAATTGACCGGGAATGTATCATTTACTATAGTATGGGAAAGTTAGCAAGGGGACACACATGAAGCTGCGACAGCACACGATTAAAACCTTCCTGATAGGAGGGATTCTTATCCTCCTTTCCATCGGCACAATGGAATGTTCCTCCACGTTCTCCGTGTCTTGGAAATCCAACCCGAAGGGTGCCTCCACGCCTACCCCGGACCGTTTCCTTCAACAAAACAAAGATCTTCCCACAAAAAGTGAAAAAAGGCTTCTCTGCCAAGAAAAACACCCTTCCCAAAAGACATATCGTTCTTTCAGCATTCAAATAACCCGTTTGCCATACAAAAACGTAGATGCGTTGAAAGGATTTTTGGCGGAACTTAGAAAAGAAAATGTCCACCGTGTCTTTTTGCGGGTTTTCCAAAGACGCGGGGATGCCTACTTCCATCTGCTCCCAATTCACGCACCCGAAGGGGTTTACTTCAAGACTCCTCATGCCCCCATGGTTTCCAACCTTCTTCCCATCTTCTGCCGTCTGGCACATCGTGAAGGGATAAAGGTCTATGCGTGGATGACCACCCTTAGCTCTGATTTTCTATCGTGCGGCAAACTCCGCCATATCTATAAATTCAATCCCGACACTTCCGCCCTCCTCCGCACCTACCGTCTAAGCCCGTTTGACCCCACTGTCAGGTTGTGTCTTTCAAAGATTTTTGCGGACCTTGCCCACACACCCATTGACGGCATCCTTATCCAAGACGACCTTCTCCTCCACTACAATGAAGACTTTCACCCTCTAACCCTTGCCACCTTTGAACGCCGGGCGAGCTTCGGAACATGGAAACCGAGCCTCTTTTTCCTTTTTCGACGATCTTCCAGGGGTAAAATGCTTCCAAAATCCTACACCCCCCTCTTCTGGAAATGGTGTCGTTGGAAGAATGACGTGTTGTGCCATCTTACGAAAGATCTCATCCTATCGGTAAAAAGGATCAATCCTTCCATCGAAGTCGGAATTGACCTCAACTATGAAGCGCTTTCCTCTCCTGCAAATGCCCTTGCATGGTATTCACGATCTATCCAAAAGATGGAAGAAATTGCCCACCCCGATTTCTACGCCGTCATGTCTTATCAAGATCAGATGCGAAGAGAGACGGGAAAGACGGAACAAGAGGTTCTTTCCTGCCTCGAAAAAATGGTGGAAAGGGCATTGGTTCTCGTCCCAAACCCTCGACGATGGGTCTTCAAAGTTCAAACAATCGACTGGCAAAGCCGTAAACCCTTCGGTTTCGTCAAATTGAAAAAGACCCTTGACGCGATCGAATCGGCCGCTTCTATACACACGTGCCTCATGCCGTTTACTCCTTCATTGCTGAAGAAAAATGTCTTGACCCAACTTCAATCATGAAACAGGATTGCCTTCTCAACCTTTTTCGCTCACGGCATGAATATTGCTAATTTTCTAGGAAAGGAGACCCACCCACCATAGAAAATGAGGAAGGGGAAGATGGAAGAAAAAGATTTTACATCCCTGTTCAAAGATCAAAAAATCCTTGTCACGGGTGGCACGGGAACGGTAGGCCGCGCCATCGTCGAAGAACTCCTCAAACACGATCCCACCGTAATACGTATCTACAGCCGAGACGAAAGCAAACAATTCGCCATGGCCCACGATTTGAATCATCACCCGAAACTCCGATTCCTCATCGGAGATGTGCGCGATGCAAAGAGAATCCAATATGCCTTGGAAGACATCGACATCGTCTTCCATTGCGCGGGGATGAAACACGTTCCAGCATGCGAATACAACCCTTTCGAAGCGGTCAAAACCAATGTCATTGGGACACAGAATCTCATCGAGGCCGTATTCAATGAAAAAGTGAAAAAAGTCATTTTTACGGGGACCGATAAGGCCGCAAATCCAACAAACACAATGGGGGCCACAAAACTCCTTGCCGAACGCCTCATTTCGTCCGCCAACTTCTATAAAGGGAATCGCGACACGATCTTTACATCCATCCGCTTCGGGAATGTCATGGGATCGCGCGGGTCAGTCATTCCCTTGTTTAGACGCCAAATCGAAAAGGGAGGCCCCGTAACTGTCACGGATGGAGACATCACACGGTTCATGATGACCACAAAAGACGCCGTGCGTCTCGTATTCCTGGCCACGGAACTGGCCAAAGGGGGAGAAGTCTTTACGCTCAAGATGCCGGCCCTCCGCCTGGGCGATCTCATCGACGTGATGATTACGGAACTGGCGCCCAAATTCGGTTTCGAACCCGAAGAAATTAAGATCGAACAAATCGGACTCCGCCCAGGGGAAAAAACCTATGAAGAAATCCTGACAGAAGCCGACGCGAAAAATGCCTACGAAAACGATTATATGTACATTACTCCCCCTGTCATAATGCAAGACACCTTTTCGAGCCGTTATCCCAACTGTCGGAAAGTGGAGGAGCGAACGTACACCTCCAACGATTTTCCCCTCCTTTCCAAAAGCGAAATCAGAAATCTTCTAGAACGAGAAGGTCTTCTAAAGGGGGACAACGGCCTCAAATCCTTGTTGCTGCTCCATAAAGTCCCTGACATCGACGTCATAAAGGAGTTACTGGCAGAATGAAAGAAAGGAATTGCCTCGTCACAGGAGGAGCCGGATTCATCGGCCGATGGGTCGTTAAACACCTACTCGAAGAGGGATACAACGTTTGGGCTCTTGACAATTTGAGCACGGGATCCTTAGAAAACATATCGGAATTCGAAGGGGACAGCCGCTTCACTTTCGTCGAAGGATCCATTCTGGATGAAGGGATATTGAAGCGGCTTTTTAATGAACATACCTTTTCTCACTGCTTCCACCTCGCTGCCAACATCGTCGTTCAGGACAGCATTGATCATCCCGGAAAGGTTTTCGAGAACGACGTCATTGGGACTTTCCACGTCTTGGAAGCCTGCCGGCGACGGGGAACGCGCGTCCTTTTCATGTCCACTTGTATGGTATATGAACGCTCGCAGGACTGGAAAGGCATCAGCGAAAAACACCCCACGAAACCCGTCTCTCCCTATGGGGCCTATAAGATCGCGGGAGAGGCGATGGTCCTATCCTATTGGCATGCCTACAATCTGCCTGTTACCATCGTCCGTCCCTTCAATACCTACGGTCCCTATCAGAGATCCGACGGAGAAGGGGGGGTTGTCGCCGTCTTCACCAGGCGAAAGATTGAGGGAAAACCTTTGCAAATTTATGGGGATGGAACCCAAACCCGAGATCTCATGGCCGTCACAGACTGCGCAGACTTCGTAGTAAGGGCCGGAATGTCGGAAAGGACCCTCGGGGAAATCCTGAATGCCGGTTCAGGAAGAGACGTCACAATCAACCATCTAGCGGAAATCATTTCGGAAGGCCGTGTTCCCATCGAACATGTTCCCCACATTCACCCCCAAAGCGAAATCCCAAAACTCCTCTGTAATTACGCGAAGGCCCGCGATCTTCTAGGTTGGAAACCCAAAATAAAATTAGAAAAAGGCTTGAAACAGGTTGAAGAATGGATGAGAAGACACCCATGACATCCCTTCCTTACGGCAGGCAGTGGATAACGGAAGAAGATATTCAAGCGGTCGTGGAGGTTTTACGATCCGGATGGATCACCCAAGGCCCCCGAATCGAAGCCTTTGAAGAGATCCTGGCAAAGGAAGTCGAGGCAAAAGAGGCCGTCGTTTGCTCGTCGGGAACGGCCGCCCTTCATTTGATGGCCCTCAGCCTTGAAATGGGAGACGAGGATGTTGTCATCGTACCTTCTCTAACCTTTCTTGCCACGGCGAACGCCGCCCGTTTCACGGGAACTCGGGTGATTTTCTGTGACATAGATTCCAAAACTTTCAATCTAGACCTCAACCACCTCGAATCGTTGATGAAAAAACTAAAAGGAAAAAAGAAGGTCGTTATTCCCGTTCACTTCGCGGGCCTGCCATGTCCCATGGAAACGGTGGGCGAGCTGGCCGAACGCTATGGATGGCTGGTTCTTGAGGACGGCTGTCATGCCCTGGGAGCCACGTACCCAACGAGGAGCGGAAAAAGCCACAAAGTAGGTAAAGGCTGCCACTCTTTGATGACGGCCTTTAGCTTCCATCCCGTCAAAGCGATCACCACGGGAGAGGGTGGCGCCGTAACGACCAATGATCCCAAAATCGCGGCGCGTCTTCGACGGCTCCGAAATCATGGAACCCTCAGGGATCCTTCAGCGTTCCAGTTTCCTCACATGGGAATCGAGGCCGGAAAACCCAATCCATGGTATTATGAGATGGTGGAACTCGGTTTCAATTACCGCATGACCGACATACAAGCGGCCCTGGGAATCTCTCAGATCAAACGGCTTCCCTTTTTTATCCATCGCAGGGAAACGATTAGCAACCGATACAGACACGCATTCGAATCACATCCCTACCTCACTTTTCAAGAAATTCCCCCCGGATATCGCTCCGCATGGCACTTGTTCGTCATCTTAATCGCGTTCGAAGATATAGGGAAATCGCGTCGACAGGTCATGGAAGAACTACGGGCGCTGGGAATCCTAACACAAGTGCATTACCTGCCCCTTCACCTCCATCCCTACTACCGTCACCTTCTCGGCACTGGTGAAAACGACCTTCCCGGCGCAGAGTCTTATTATCGAAAGGCCCTCTCCATTCCCCTTTTTCCCGCCATGACGGACGAAGACGTGGAAAGGGTCATTCAGGCAATTTACAAGGTCATCAAGCCCGTCGGATAATGGCACACCAAATCGTCATCATCACGGAAGGGGGTAAAGATATCGGTTTTGGCCACATTTCCCGATGTTTCTCTCTCTATCGAGTCTTGACAAACAAAGGGGAAGCCCCCCGCTTCCTCGTCAATGACGATCCGTCCGCCCTTTCTTATCTTTCAAACCTTGGGGCCCTCCGCATAAACACGAGAAGCAAACCGGAGACACTCGAAGACCTGCCATCGCTTGAAGGAGATATTGCCATTGTCGATTCCTATCGCCTCCCCCTTTCCGCCTACGAAGAAATCGCTCAAAGATTCCGGTTGCTCGTTTCCATCGACGACGAAAACCGTCTTCCCTATCCGAAAGGAATCATCGTCAACGGGGCCCTCTACGCCGAAACGCTACCCTATCCTAAAAAGACAGATGCGCTCTACCTCCTAGGCCCCTCCTACTTTATGCTACGGCCGGAGTATGAATCCGTTCCCGAACACACCATTCGCGAAGAGGTTCAAGACATCCTCATCACTGTCGGCGGGGCCGATCCTCACCGGCTGACGGAACGGCTCATACCCATTGCAGGCCATACCACGGAAGCAACCCTTCACGTCTTAACGACGGATGGTTTCGAAGACTTGGAAACAATTCATCGCATCGCCGAGACCGTGAAGGGAAACATCCATTTCTATCACAACCACCACAAAATATCGGACATCGTGATCCAATGCGACGTCGCCTTGTCTGCGGGAGGCCAAACAACATATGAATTGGCGATGTGCGGTATCCCTACGATCGGCATCTGCACCGCCACCAATCAACTCCTCAACCTTCAGGCATGGGAGGAAAGAGGCTTTCTCCTGTTCGCCGGGTGGGAAAACGATCCCACCCTTAAGAAAAATATCGAAAACTCACTTCTTGCCCTCTCCTCAAAGGAAAGACGGAAAAGGATGAGCAAAGCGGGAAAAAAAACCATTGATGGGAGAGGGGCCGTTCGCGTGGTGGAAAAAATCTTTTCCTACTTCAGCTCCAGTGCCTAGCCTTCACCTATTTCATGATGTTCGGCAGGAACATGATGATCTGCGGAAAGGCGACCATGAATCCCGTTCCGATGATGAGGGCGAAGAGGAACGGAAAGATCCCCTTGAAGATCTTCTCCAGGGGGATGCCCACGGCGATTCCGTTGACCACGTAGACATTGATGCCGACCGGCGGCGTGATGACACCCATCTGTGTGACCAAAACGATGATGACGCCAAACCAGATGGGGTCGTATCCCAACTGGATGACGACCGGATAGAAGATGGGAATCGTCAGCATGATGAGGGCCAAAGCGTCGATGAAACACCCCCCGATTAGATAGACGAAGATGATCATGGCCATGATAGCCCAACGGGGCAGGTCCAGTCCCCCGACCCATCCCGCGATGCTGAAGGGGATCCGGGTGACGGCGAGGAAGTGCCCGAAGATGACGGCGCCGGCAATCAGCAGGAGAACCATGCAGGAGGTTCGAAGAGTTTCATAAAGCGATTTGACGAATCCCTTCCAGGTGAGCTGACGGCGCACCATGGCGACGAGCAAAACGCCGAACGATCCGACGGCGCCCGCTTCCGTGGGCGTGAAGAACCCGCCGAAGAGCCCCCCCATGACGAGGATGAAGACGGCCAGGGTTTCCCAGAGGTTTTTCAGGGAGAGGAACATCTCCTTGACGGTGAATTTGTCACCCTTGGGACCCTGCTCGGGTTTGATTCGACAGTAGACGTAGACGGCCAGGATGAACCAGGCCGTGATGAACAAGGCGGGAATAATCCCCGCGATGAAGAGTTTCCCGATGGACTGCTGGGTGAGAATCCCGTAGACGATGAGGACGATACTGGGAGGCATCAGCATTCCGAGTCCCCCTCCGGAGGCCACCGATCCGGCGGCGAGCTCGTCTCCGTACCCATACCGTTTCATCTCGGGGAGTCCTACCGTCGCCATCGTGGCCGCCGTGGCGGGACTGGAGCCGCAGACAGCCCCGAAGGCCGTGCAGGCGCACACGGTTGCCATGGCCAATCCTCCCCGGATCCTTCCGAGGAATTTATAGGCGACGTCGTAGAGACGTCGGCTGATCCCCGCGTTGAAGGCGATCTGCCCCATGAGGATGAAGAGGGGGATGATGGTCAGGCCGTAGGAGGAGTAGACGTCGTAAATATCCCTGGAGAGGAGCTTCAGGCCGGCGCTGAAGCTGGTTAAATGGCTGAAGCCCAGAAACCCGACGATGGCCATGACATAGGCCACGGGCATCCTGGAAAAGAAAATCGCGATCATTAGGGCTATGCCGATGATACCGATCCATGTAGGGCTCATGCGTTCACCACCTTATGGAGATGTTGGAAGATTTCGAGGAGGATGACGGCGCAGAAGACAAAGAAACAAAACGCGAGGAAATAGACCACGTAGTAGCTGGGCAGCTCCAGGGTCATGGAAACCTGCCCGCTGCGTTTGAGTGCCCCCGCGTAGAGCCATGTCTGCCATCCCATCAGGGCAAAGAGAACGAGCGCCAGGAAGTTGGTAATGCTGTCCACGATGGCCTGGGTTTTCGGGGACAGCTCCTTGACGAGCATGTCCACTCCCACGTGGGCGTGCATGGCGTGGGTATAGGGCATGGCGGCGGCCATGGCCAGCGCGGCCATGAATCCCACGATCTCTTCGGCTCCCAGGATGGGATGGCCGAACAGCCTTCCGATGACATCGGAACAGGTCAGAAACATCATTCCCGCGATGCAAGCGGCGCCGAATACCTTGAAGATACTTACCAGCCTGTCGATAGCTTTCTCAAAACCATTCATGGCATAACCTGTTTGGAATGGGTTGTCACGAGGGGGAACGGGATGTTGCCCCGTCCCCCCGTTT
>CAZOBB010000165.1:0-16191 GCA_964577975.1 uncultured Thermodesulfobacteriota bacterium
TGCCGCACGACGCCGCTGCCCGGGTCGTTGGTCAGGACCCGCTCGATCCGGCGCGCCGCCTCGTCCGTCCCGTCCGCCACGATGACCTGGCCGGCGTGGATCGAATACCCGATCCCCACGCCGCCGCCGTGATGGATGGACACCCAGGTGGCGCCGCTCGCCGTGTTGAGCATGGCGTTGAGCAACGGCCAGTCGGCGATGGCGTCCGACCCGTCCTTCATCGCCTCCGTCTCCCGGTTGGGGGAAGCCACGGAACCGGTGTCGTGATGGTCCCGGCCGATGACGATGGGCGCCTTCAGGTCCCCCTTCTTCACCATCTCGTTGATGATGAGGGCGAACTTCGCCCGCTCCCCGTATCCCAGCCAGCAGATCCGGGCGGGAAGCCCCTGGAACTGGACCTTCTCCCGGGCCTTGTGAATCCAGTTGACCAGGAGCTTGTCGTCGGCGAACTCCTTCAAGACCACCTCGTCGGTCTTGTAGATATCTTCCGGGTCGCCGGAGAGGGCCACCCACCGAAAGGGGCCTTTCCCCTCGCAGAAGAGGGGACGGATATACTTGGGCACGTAGCCCTCGATGTCGAAGGCGTTCTTCAACCCGTTGGCGAGGGCCTGCCCCCGGATGTTGTTCCCGTAGTCGAAGACGTGGGCGCCCATCTCCTGGAGCTTGAGCATGGCCTCCACGTGGACGACCATGGCGTCCAGGGCCATCTTCTTGTAACGTTCCGGGTCCTCCCTGCGGAGGCGCAGGGCCTCCTCGTAGGGTACCTGGTTGGGGACGTACCCGTTCAGCTCGTCGTGGGCCGAGGTCTGGTCCGTCACCACGTCGGGCACGATCCCGCGCTTGACGAACTCGGGGTAGATATCCGCCGCGTTCCCCAGCAGGCCGATGGAAAGGGCCTTCCCCGCCTGTTTCGCCTCGTCGGCCCGTTTCAGGGCCTCATCCAGAGAGTCGGTCCACTCGTCGAGGTATCCCGAGGCGATCCGCTTCTCGATGCGGCTCTTGTCCACCTCCACCACGATGGCCACGCCGCCGTTCATGGTGATCGCCAGCGGCTGGGCCCCGCCCATGCCGCCCAGCCCCGCCGTCAGGGTCAGCTTTCCCTGCAGCGTGGAGCCGAAGTGGGTCCGCGCCACGGCCGCCAGGGTCTCGTAGGTCCCCTGGACGATTCCCTGGGTGGCGATGTAGATCCAGCTTCCCGCCGTCATCTGACCGTACATGATGAGCCCTTCCGCCTCCAGCTTCCGGAAGTAGTCCCACGTGGCCCAGTGGGGCACCAGGTTGGAGTTGGCGATGAGGACGCGGGGGGCGTCCGGGTGGGTCTTGAAAACTCCGACGGGCTTGCCCGACTGCACCAACAGGGTCTCGTCCGTCTCCAGGACCTTCAGGGTCTCGACGATGCGGTCGAAGGCCTCCCAGTTGCGGGCGGCCCGCCCCGTCCCGCCGTAGACGATGAGCTGTTCCGGCAGTTCCGCCACCTCCGGATCCAGGTTGTTCATCAGCATCCGCATGGCGGCCTCGGTCTGCCACGATTTACACGTTAAACTTGTCCCTCTCGGGGCTCGGATGACACGTGCCATGGTAGTTCCTCCTTTTAACCTCCCAGGTAGGCCCGCTGGACCTCCGGGTTGTCTCTCAGTTCCTGCGCCTCGCCTTCCCACCGGAAACGGCCCGTCTCCAGGACGTATCCCCGGTGGGCGATGGCGAGGGCCTTTCTCGCGTTCTGCTCCACCAGCAGAATCGTCTTCCCCTCTTCGTTGAGCGCCTTGATGATGCCGAACACCTCCTGCACGAAGCGGGGCATCAGTCCCAGGGAGACCTCGTCCATCAGGATGAGGGACGGTCCCCCCATGAGGGTCCGTCCAATGGCCAGCATCTGCTGCTCCCCGCCGGACAGGGTCTTGGCCCGCTGGCCGCGCCGGTCGTAGAGGACGGGAAAGCGGTCGTACACCTCTTTGAAACGCTTGTTCAGGGTCTCCCGATCGCGCACCAGGTAGGCCCCCATCTCCAGGTTTTCCTGGACGTCCATGTCTCCGAAGAGACGCCGCCCCTCCGGGACGATCCCGATTCCCAGCTTGGCCCGCTCGTGGGCCTAAAGATGAGTGATGTCCTGCCCGTTTAGGGTGATCGTTCCACTGTAGGCGGGCTGGAGGCCCATGAGGGTCCGCAGGATACTCGTCTTCCCCGCCCCGTTGGCGCCGATGATGGTGATGAGCTCTCCCTCCCCGACGGTGAAGGAGACCCCGTGCACCGCCCGGAACTCACCGTACCGCACCATCAGATCCCGAACCTCAAGCATCGTCTTCCCTCCCTAAGTAGGCCTCGATGACCTGGGGATTGTTCCGGATGGCCTCCGGCGGCCCCTCCGCGATCTTGGTGCCGTGATCCAGCACGACGATCCGCTTGCACAGCTGCATCACGACCGGCATGTTGTGCTCGATGACCAGCACGCTGGTCCCCTCCCGGTTGATCTGGCGCACCAGGTCGATCAGCTGGTCCATCTCCTCCTTCCGGAGCCCGCCCGCCGGCTCGTCCAGCAGGATGAGCTTGGGGCGCAGCGCCAGGGAACGGGCGATCTCCAGGCGTTTCTTCAGTCCCAGGGGAAGGTTTTCCGCCTTCTGGTCCGCGTAGTCCAGGATTCCGACCCGTTCGAGGATCTCACGCGCCGTCCGCAGGTTGGCCGCCGTCCGGTAACGGGAGACCGATTTCCAGAACCCGCCGTAATGGGATACCCCCAGGGCAACCAGGACATTCTCCAAAACCGTCAGGCCCGCGAAGGGCCGGACGATCTGGAAGGTGCGCCCGATCCCCATGGCGGCCACCTTCGACGGCCCCATCCCGGCGAGGTCCTTCCCGTCGTAACGAATGGTTCCCGACGTTACGGGAAAGGTCCCCGTGATGAGATTGAACAGGGTGGTCTTCCCCGCCCCGTTGGGGCCGATGAGGCCGAGGATCTCTCCCTCATCCATCGTGAACGAGACGTTTTCCAGGGCCTTCAACCCACCGAAATGCTTGGTCACGGCATCGATCTCGAGCAGACGACCCATCAGGCGGCCTCCTTCGCGAAAAGACGTTTGACGTTACGGACGATAAAGCTGTCGATTCCCAGCAGCCCCTGCGGCTGGAACCGCATCAGAAAGACGAGCATCGCCCCGTAAACGAGGGTGCGGTAGTCGAGGATCGGCCGGAACAGCTCCGGGGCGATCCCCAGGATGATGGCCCCGATGATGGGTCCCCGCAGGGTCCCGATGCCGCCGAAGACCACCATGGAGAGGATCACGATCGATTCGGGAAATCCGAAGTCCGCCGCCCCGATAAACGACATGAAATGGGCGTACAGGCTCCCCGCCAGCCCCGCCATGGCGCTGCCTATCACGAAGGCCACCACCTTGAACCGGGTGAGATTCACGCCCGACATCTCGGCGGCCGTCTCGTCTTCCCGGATGGAGGCCAGGGCCAGGCCCGCCCAGCTCCGGGTCAGCCAGCCGTCCACGGCGATGGCCACCAGGATGAAAAAGACCACCATGGTAAGATACATGGGCTTGGTCATCTCCGCCCCCCCGAACGAGGGGACCGGGATGTTGCTGATCCCCAGCGCCCCGCCGAAGAAGGGGACATAGAGGAAGACCGCCTGCACCACGAAGTTGATCCCCATGGTGGTGATGGCGAGGAAGTCCTCCTTGACCCGGAGGCAGGGAATCCCCAGGATGGCTCCCACGATCCCCGTGACCACGATGGCGAAGGGGAGACAGAGATAGAACGGGGCCCCCAGCTTCGTAGCCAGCATCCCGGAGGCGTAGGCGCCGATTCCGAAAAAGGCGGCGTGCCCGAGGGATATCTGTCCCGCGTAGCCGGTGATGATGTTGAGACTGATGGCAAGGATCACGTAGATTCCGGTCGTGATGGAGACGGTAACGATATAGGCAGACATGGCGATTACTCCTTACCCAGCAGGCCGTAGGGACGGAACATCAGCACGGCGATCATGACGAGGAAGGCCAGCGCGTCGCGCGGCAGCGGAATATTGACGAAGCCGATCAGAAAGGTCTCGGCGATCCCCACCAGGAAGGCCCCGATCAGGGTGCCGGGGATACTCCCCATCCCGCCGAGAACGATGATGGCCAGGGCCTTGTAGGCGGGGATGTCCCCCATGGTGGGATAGACCGAGTTGTAGAAAACCCCCACCAGGACCCCCGCCGCCCCCGCGAGGGCGGAACTGATGAAAAAACTCAGGGAAATAATCCGGTCCGTCGCCACGCCCAGGGCGTCCGCCATCTCCCGGTCCATGGAAACGGCCCGCAACGCCTTTCCCATCCGGGTCTTCGAGACCATCCACCAGAGAAACAAGAGGAGGACGATGGTCACCCCGAAAACCAGCATCTGGGGGGCGCTGATCCGCACGGAGCCGAAAATCCACGGCTTGACCTTGAAGTGCACGGGAAAGGCCTTCACGTACGGCCCCGCGATGAGGCGGAAGGCCTCCTCCATGGCGATGAAGAGCCCGATGCTGGCGATGAGGGGAACGATCCGCGACTTGTCCAGCATGGATTTGTACAAAAAGCGTTCGATGAGAATCCCGCCCAGGCCGCTTAAGACCATGGCGGCGATCATGGCCACGAAGAGGTTGGGAACCAACCGATAGACCCACAGTCCCAGATAGGCCCCCATGGCGTAAACCCCCGCGTGGGCGATGTGCAGGATCTTCAGCACCCCGTACACCATGGTCAGGCCGAGGGCGATCAGCGCGTAGATGCTTCCGATGGTAATTCCGTTCACGATCTGTTGTGCCAGCATGGTCACCATCCTTCCCGGGAGAGGCCCGAAGACCTCCCCCGGGAATCACTTGATTTGAGAATTGTTATTTATCCGGCGGCGTGATGATCTCCGGATCGGAAATCTGCGCGAAGTAGTGGAACGCGCCACCCTTCACCACCTGGACCTGGACCGGCTTCATCACCTCACCCAGCTTGTTGAAGTGCTTGATGAGCCCGGTCAGGCCTTCATAGTTCTTCATGTTGGCGATGGCGTCCCGGATGGCGTCGGGCTTGGGACCGGCCTTCCGGATGGCGTTGGCGATGATCATGAAGGCGTCGTAGCTGGAAGCCCCCACCATGTCCGGAGCCATCCCGTACTTCGCCTTGTAGGACTTGAGGAACTCCTGCACGAAGGGCCGGGGATCGTCCCGGTTGAGGTTGGTGGTGATGATGACACCTTCGGCCGCCTCACCGGCCAGCTCCAGGAACTTGGGAGAATCGAACCCCTCCTCACCGAGAAGCTTGCAGGGAAGCCCAAGGTCACGGGCCTGCTTGACCGCCATGGCCGCCTCGGAGTAATACCCGCTGATGAAGAGAAGGTCCGGAGAGAGCTCCTTCACCTTGGTCAGCATGGCGGAGAAATCCTTCGTCCCGATGGCGAAGGCGTGCTCATAGACCACCTTGCCGCCGAATTTCTTGACGCGCTCGCGGAACCCCTTGGAGATGGCGCGGCCGTAGTCGTTGTCGATGGTGAACATGGCGATGGTCTTGGCCTTCAGCAGGTTGACCGCCACCTCGCCCGCGGCCTTTCCTTCCACCTCACCGAGGAAACCGTTCCGGAAGATGTATTTCCCCGCGCGGGTGATGCTGGGATCGACGGCGTATCCGGCCACCATGGGAATGCCCGCCTTGTTGAAGATGGGCGCGGTCACGCGGGTCGGCATGCTGTAGGAACCGCTCACCACGGCCACGACCTTGTCCTTCTCGATGAGCTTGTTGGCGATGGCCACGGACTCCTTCGGGTTGTGGCGGTCGTCATAGACGATCAGCTCGACCTTGTTCCCGTTGATTCCGCCGGAACTGTTGATCTTCTCCACCGCCAACATGACGGCGTTCTTCGCCGAGGTTCCGTCCGCCGCGGCAAATCCCGTCAACGGCGCGAAAAATCCCACCTTGATCGGGGCGGCCAGAACGGTTCCCACCGTAAAACTAATCACAAACAAACCGATCAAACTTCCCAAAATCCACTTCTTCATATTAAACCCTCCTGTTGATGTTGGTTTCAAACACGTGCCTTTTCCTTCACTGTTTGGGCGACACCTCACCTCCTTTCCTCCCGCGTTGTCTCATCTCCTCCCACTGCACGCCCACGGCGCCCGAGAGGACCAATGCCCCGCCCAGCGCCTGGCGCGCGGTCAGATGCTCGTTGAAAAAGAGAAAGGCGCCCAGAACCGCGGCAAGGACCTCCACGTTGGCCACGATCCCCGCGCGGGACGCCTCCACGTACTTCAATCCCATGGTATAGAAAAAGTAGCCCAGCATACTCGGCCCCACCCCGAGGACGAACAGCCAGAACCAGATCCTCGGGCTGAAGTGGGTCTTCAGTTCTCCCACGGAGACTCCCCAGAGCAGAAAGAAGAGGCTGCCGAACACCAGGGCGTAAAACAAAACCGTGGCGGGCCGGTACCGGTTGAGCGCCTTCTTGCCGAAAAGGCTGTAGAGGGCGGAGAAAAACCCCGCGCCCAGGCCGTAGAAGACCCCGATCCGGCTCACGCGGCTGACCCACAGCCCGCCGTGAACCACCAGAAGAATCACCCCCGCCAGGCTCGCCACGAGGGCGAAGACCTTGATCCCCGTGAGGGGCTCCTTCAGGAAAAAGATGGAGAGAATCATCAGGAAAACCGGATAGGTATAGAGGAGCACCACCGCCAGGCTGATGCCGATCTTCTGGATGGCGCTGAAATAGCAGAAGGAGTTCAGGCCGATACTCAGCAGCCCGTAAAGGGCGAAAAAGGGAATATCCCTCTTCTCGATGACGAGGGAGGGACGGGCGAAGACGAGCAGCCCGAGAAACAACGCCGCCGTTCCGAAAAAGGCCCGGTACTGGACGAGGGTCACGGGCGTGTCGATCTCCGTGTAAAGGATCCGGCCCACGACGCCCAGCATCCCCAGGCAGACCGCCCCCGCCGCCACGAGGGCGTATCCCTTTCGCAGCTCTTCCCTACCCGCCAACGGACTCCTCCATGGGGTTGAAATCGGCCTCGAAGCGGTAACGGTCGGACCGGTAGACGTAGTGAACCCACGTCATGGGCGTCTCCTCCGTAAAGGTCGTCCGAACCATGTAGAAACAGCAGTCCCCTTCCCGCACCCCCAGCAGTTTCGCCTCCCACCTGGAGGCCCTCTTCACCTCGAGGGTCTGCTTGACCCGCGTGAGGGGCAGGTCCAGTTTCTTGATGAGAATATCGTGAATGGAGCCGGTGCTCAGGTCTTCCTTCAAGATGGGACGGCAGTAGGTCTCATTCAGGTAGCGCGTCTCCAGCATCAAGGGAACCCCGTCCGCCATCCGGAGCCGCTTGACCAGGATCACCGGCGCGTCTTTCTCGATGGACAGGGCCTCGGCCACCGCCTCGTCGGCCGGGACAACCACCGTCTCCAGGACCCGGGTGGACGGAACCATCCCCATCTCCCTGATGGAACGGTTGAAACTGGTCACGCGGAAAAACCCCTGGTTCAGCTTTCTCGGGGTGACAAAGCTCCCCTTGCCCCGAACACGGGTAATCAGCCCCCGCTGGGCGAGGAGGGTAAAGGCCTTGTTGACCGTCATCCGGGAAAGGCCGAGATCCTCCGCCAGGGTCGTCTCGGAGGGAAGCCGGTCCCCTTCCTTCAAAACCCCCTCGCGGATGGCCTGAACGATCGCCTCCTCGATCTGGCGGTAGGCCACCTCCCCCTGTTCGATCTTGATTTTCAGTTTGTGCTTGGATGGATGCATTCCCTACCTTTCTTTGTATATACTAATATAAATAAAACGATTGATTTGTCAAGATCCATGGAGAGGAAGGGATCCCTTTGTTAAACGATACAAGCCGTTAAGTCGGTAGTTGAAAATTGATGATGGGACAACATGGGAGATTTTTTTTGCTTGACAAGAAAGGGAAAAGAGAGTAGTTAGTTAGTTATAACTAACGGAAGTAGAGGGAAAGGAAGATGACAAGGAAAGAAGAAATTGTGCAAATGTGTATGGAAATCTTTTCGGAAAGTGGAGTTCAAGGGTTGACAATGAAGGCCATGGCGGAGCGACTTCAAATTACGGAACCGGCCATTTACCGGCATTTTGAGAACAAGCAGGCTGTGATTGTGGCGATGATAACCCAGATTAGAGACGAGATTTTTAGGTTTGTGGATGATGTTATCCAGCGTCCTTTGAATGCCGTTGAGAAACTCCACAAGATTTTCGGGTATCATCTTTTTTATCTGAGGGAGAAAAAAGCGATTATTCTTGAATTGCTTTCCGAACCTTTCCGGCAGTATCCGGAAGTGCATCGTCACATCACATTCCTTCTGCAAGATTATCATAGGAGGATTCGTCAGGTGGTGGTCCTCGGCATCAAAAAGAGAGAAATTCCAAGAAACGTCCAACCGGAAGCAGTATCAATTCTTTTTTTGGGTTCCTTGCAGCATCTTTTGACTATTTTCAAGCTCGAGGGAAACGAGGAGGAAATTGATCTGCTTTCTGAGGAAGTTTTTCGGCATTTTTGCTTCATATTGGAGGGAGGCGGGAATTATGAAATGGCGTGAGTTTCTGGTTTTGTTCCTTGTTTTGTTTTGGTTCGTTCCGTTGGGGAAAGCATCGGAGAAGATAACGTTAAAGGAGGCGATTCAGGAAACACTGAAAAACAACCCTTCTATCAAAACCTATCAAGAAAGGGTGGTAAAGGCAAATCTAAATATAAAGATTTCCAGATCGTTCTACTGGGGTGAATTGATAGGTAATGGGGCACTTCATCGCTCGGAAGATAAGTTGATGGTGTCTCCCATGACCCCTCGAAAGATGCACCAGGGTATCGATTTTGAGAAAACGCGATTTGGCTACGGTGTTTCCTATGAATTGCCGATTTATCTTGGTGGGAAGATTCCTCTTACCGTCGACATTTCGCGTCTCTCGTTAGATTCCGCTTCGTTGGCCTTGAAGCGACTGCAGGCCGTTATTCGGCATCGCGTGACGGAGCTATATCACAACATCCTTTCTTTGGAGGGTGAGGAAAAGGCGATTGCTCAAAACATTGAAGCGTTGAATACGCTTAAGGAGCACACAAAGTTGGCCATTGACTATGGTAAAAAGCCGCCGATTGATGCCTATAAGATCGATTATTCCATACAACAGTGGAAGGCATTGAAAGTAAAAATAAAAAATCAACGGGCGGCAATGGTGGTGGCCCTTCAAACGCTGATGGGGCGAAAAGGCGTTGATATGAACCTTTCCCTTGAACCGGTAGAGTTTCCTCGAATACTCCCTTCAACGGGCAAAACGGAAATGCAACATTTCTTTCGCTTTGCGCTGGAACATCGCTCGGATGTGCTGGCGGAGAAAAAGAAGGTTGCCATCGCCGAGAAAAGGGTCGGACTAGCGAAGGCGGAACGTTTGCCTTCTCTCTTTGCCATCGGAACCTTTCAGACCTATGATGCTCCGCACGTGTCGTTTGACGAGGAGTGGGAGGCTTCTCTTCAGTTACGCATTCCCCTTTTCGATGGGGGGAGACGTCGTTTGAAGGTAGAACAAGCAAATGTTGAGGTCTTGGAAGAGAGGATGCGGCTTTTCGAGTTGCAGCAATCCATCGTCAAAGAGGTCGGGGATGCCATAGCACAACTCAAAACGGCACAGGCTCTCGTGAAGAGCTACGAGTCTAGGATTCGTTTGGAAAAAGAGGTGGATCGAGTTGAGACATTGAAATATGAGAAGGGGGCAGGAAACATTGACGATATGTTACGGGCAAAGGCAGAGCTGGCCTATTCCAAGAGTAAATGGGTGGAAAGTATCTATCAATGGCTTAACGCCAAGTCCTATTTAAGGTTGGTTTTGGAAGGAGAGATAGAATGAAACGGTTCGTAAAGATTTTCGTTTTTTTGCTTGTTGCCGTTTTCCTTGTTGCGGGGGGAAGAAAACTCGTCTTGAAGCGGAAAGCGGAGCTACGAAAAGAGAAGGCGGTTGTTCAATATCCTCTCCCCGTCAAGGTGGCAAAGGTTCGCAAAAGTTCTTTTCGACAATCGGCAAGATATTTAGGAAGGATTGGGTCTGATGGGATCATGACCTTGAAGGCGCGGATAAGCGGTCAAGTCGTGAAACGGTTCTTTCGAGAAGGGGATGAAGTAAGGAAAGGGGATCTTTTAGTCTCTTTGGGAAGGAAGAAAAACGGGACGATTCGTGAACTCAAGGCTCAGATAGCCGTTTTGAAAGCGAAGATCGCCTCTTTGCAGATTCAGAAAAAGAATCTGTCTCACATATATGAGAGAGATACGCTTTTGTATAAAAATGGCGCTATTTCAAAAGAGGCGTGGGAATTGAGTCAGAATAAATTGGCGGTGATTAAGGGAGAAATCGATGCATTGCTCCAAGAAATGGCCCAAGTCAAGACCAAACTTGCCTATACGAAGATCAAAAGCCCGTGTGATGGTGTCGTGGCCGAATATTTTGTGAAGGTGGGAGATGTCATTTTTCCGGGGCAGCCGGTATGTCAACTCATCCGGAAGGGGTCCTACAAAGTCAAGGTTGAGGTAACACCTGAAGATTTGAAAAGAATGGATGTGGGGACGCCGGTGCGGGTGGGAGATGTGACGTTAAAGATCTCACGAATATATCCTTCCACATCACCTCAATCCCTTGGTATTTTCGAGGCCGATTTTCCTTCCCAATCCTGTCCTTACAAGGTGGGTGAGATCCTGCCAGTTCAAATTCAATTTGCTGCTTTGAAAGACGTATGGGTGGCACCCATTGAATCCCTTTTGCACAAAGGAAAGGAAACCTTTGTCTTTGCCGTGATGGAGGAGAAGGTGAAGCCGCTGAAGGTTCGTGTCCTTGGAGAGGAAGGAAGATATGTTGCCATATCTTCACCAGCATTGAAGGAGGGAATGCCCCTTATTTGCGCCCACGAAAGCCGATTGATGGTGCTTCACAACGATCAACCCGTAAGGATTGTGGGTCTCTTTGCGCCGGAGGTTTTGAAATGAACCCCGTTGAGAGTTACTTGAAAAAACCCCATCTAATCATGAGTTTTATTCTCATGATTGCCGTATTAGGTGTCTTTGGCTATTTTAGGATGGACTGGTCCCTTTTTCCCGATTCCAATCGGCCTCAGATCGCCGTCGTAACCGTGGAACCCGGTGCGTCCGCCCGAGATGTTGCCGACAATGTAACCCGTCCTATCGAAAAAGAGGTGTCAACGATCGATGAGGTTCGCCAAGTGACCTCGACGTCGAAAGACGAGGTTTCTGTGGTTTTGGCGGAGTTTGAGTATTCAAAAGGACTGGCGACGGCCGCCACAGACGTTATTGCAGCCATCCAGAAAATTAAACCGTTGCTTCCAGAGGATATACGTGAACCTCAAGTTATCAAAGTAAGTGATGCCACTGCACCTACGATGACGTTGGCCCTTTTCCCGAAAAAAGGGCATCACTTCGACCTGGGAATGGTGCGCGAATTGGCAGATAACGAGATAAAAGAGGCCCTCCTTCGCCTACCCCATGTGGCAAATGTGGAGGTCTTTGGGGGATACAAACGTGAAGTGGAGATCCTGATCGATCCGCAAAAGCTTCATCGGTATGGTTTGACGTTGGCCGATGTGATTGCTTCCATTAAGCATGAAAATCTCAATATACCTACTGGATTTGTGATAAACCGGGATCATCAATATTTAATCAAGACAGCCGGAGAGTATTTCTCCATTGATAGGTTGGGAAATATTGTGATTGGAAAAGGGAAAGAACTGGTTATTCATCTCAAGGATGTGGCCGAGGTTAAGCGCGGGATCCAGGAACGTGTTTCTTCTTATCACGGTGACGGTGTTCCGGCCATTGCCATGAACATCCTCCGTCCTTACGGGGGAAACACCTTGAAGACTATTCACTCGGTCAAGAGTTTTTTGCCGACCCTCAAGAAAAAGTATCCAGGCATCGACGTTAAAATCACCGATACTCAAGAGCGTATTATAAACCTTAGTATCAGTAATATGATGGGAGCGCTTCGCGATGCCATTATCATGACGGTGCTAATCATTTTTCTCTTTTTGGGTGATTTTCGAGGGGCGGTCATCACGGGGATTTCCATCCCTTTTACCTACGTGATGACCTTCGCCCTCATGTGGGCCTTTGGAATCTCTTTCAACATCGTGACCTTGACAGCGGTGATCATAGCAGTGGGGATGTTAGTGGACGATGCTATTGTTATCATCGAGAACATCGAACGCCATATTCTTGAACTCAAGAAGCCCATTCGCCGTGCCATTGTGGAAGGGACGAGCGAAGTCATCGCCGCGGATTTCAATGGAACTGCGACCACCGTGATGGTGTTGATTCCCATCTTGTTTATCGGGGGCTACGTCCAAACGATCCTGAGGCCTTTTGCCTCGGTTTTGATCATTGCGCTTATCAGCTCCTTTTTTGTTTCTGTGACGGTAATCCCCCTTTTGGCACCCTTTTTCTTGGGGGGGAAGAGATATGGATTTGAATTGTGGATGAATCGAATGAGTGACCGGTTGGTCCGACCTATCCAGGCATTCTTTGTTGGTCTTTTAAGGATCGGACTTCGCCATCGTTTCCTTTTTCTTCTCTTGGGGGGGGTGGCGTTTGTGGTGAGTATGGTTCAGATGAAAACCACGATTGGTAGGGATTTGATGCCTCCCATGGACACGGGGATCGTGAAGATTGCCTTTGAGGTGGAGAATAATCGCTCTCTCCAGGCCTCGGAGGCGGTGCTTTCTCAGATTGAAGCGAAACTGAAGGAATTCCCTGGGGTTCTCTCCATTTCGAGTGTGTTGGGATCTGAACCAGGGGTGATGAGTTTTGGAAGCGGCAAAAGCCCCCAAGAGGGGATTATAACGGTTAATATGGTGGACCGGTTTCATCGGAAGAAAACCATTTGGGAGATTGAAGCGGAAATTCGGAAAAAAGCCCGTGAAATCGAGGGACTGAAGTATCTACACGCCTACGATTTTGGGGCCACCCCCCTGTCTACGATTCTGGCTCCTGTCGATGTGATGATCAGTGGAACCGATCCTTCGGTGTTGGATGATTTGGCGAATGAGGTGCTCCGTCGGCTGGCCGCGGTGCCCGGTTTTACGTCACTCTCCCGCACATGGGACAGGAACAAAACGGAGATCCAGTTGGTGGTGGATCCATTGAAAGCCCGCTATTACGGATTGGATCCCTTTGCCATTTCGCAACAGGTAGGAATTGCCTTACGAGGGGCTCCGGCCAGCATTTTTAGGATTCCTCATGAGGATGGCATCATTATGCGAGTGCGATACCCCTATGGGGACAGGAGTGAACTGGATCGATTGAATCAGATGTATATCACCACTCCGAAGGGTGAGTTGATTCCATTGAAATTGGTTGCCAATTTTCAGAGAAAGCAAGTTCAGAGTCTGATTACGCACCGCGATCTTCTGAATGTGGTGGATATCCATGGATATAGGGCGCGGGCCCCAATTACCTTTCTTCAGGAGGGGGTTGAAGAGGCCTTGAGGGATGTGTCTTTGCCAGACGGCTATAGGATTTCCCATGAGGGTGAGGTTAAACAGATGGGCGAATCGTTCGGACGCCTTGGGATGAGTATGGGAATTGCCATTTTTCTTCTCTATCTCTCTTTGATTCCTAGCTTTCGGTCCTTTTTCAATCCCGTGGTAATTATGCTGACCATTCCTTTGTCTCTCATTGGGGCAGTCTGGGGGTTGCTCGTGGCGGGGAAAAATGGGTGTATGCCAGCTTTCATGGGATTGATTTTGCTTGCGGGGGTTGTCGTGAACAATGCTATCTTGTTGATGGATTTTATCTTGAAGGATAGAGATCGTGGGATACCGATGGATGAGGCGGTCATCAATAGCGTACGTATCCGTACACGACCCATCTTGATGACGGCAGGGACCACCATCGTCGGGATGCTTCCTGTTGCCCTCGAGTGGGCCGTGGGCCTTGAAAGGCTTTCGCCCCTTGCTGTCGTGGCAGCCGGGGGATTGGCGATCGGAACCTTTCTGACGTTGCTATATTTTCCCATCCTTTATACCCTTGTAGAGGACTTGAAAGCCCTTTTGAAAAGAAAAGAAGTGGGGTAATTTTTCAGTTTTAGTTTTTTATCGGTGGGATCCTTTTTCTATTGACATGGTTAAGGATGTGTATTATTAATTACTAAAAGTTACTAATAAAAGGAGAGTTATATGAATTGTGAAAACACACGGTTGACCCAACAACGGAAGGTTGTGTTGGAGGAATTGCGGAAGACAACAGCCCATCCGACAGCAGATGAACTTTATGAGGTCGTTCGTAAACGACTCCCAAACATCAGTTTGGGGACGGTATATCGGAATCTTGAAATACTTTCCGCTTGTGGGGAAATTCGTAAACTTGATTTGGGAGAGGGAAAGAAACGGTTCGATGCCCGCATAGATCCCCATTATCATCTCCGTTGTACCCAATGCGGGCGGATTTACGATATTCCTTACATCCCCTTGGACAAAGAGATTGAGGATCGGTTGAAGGATATGAACCGCTTCAAGGTTACGGCCATCCAGATCCACTTTGACGGGATTTGTGAGGAGTGTCTGCATAAAATGAGTTAGAGGGAAGGAGTGAGGTAAAAATGGATGACGTTCAAAAGAAGGTTTTGAAGACGTTAGCAGGGTTTGACAAACCCGCGGGCAATAAAGACATTGCCCAGGCCGCGGGATTGGATGGAAAGGAGGTAACTAAAGCCATTAAGGTTCTTAAAAAAGAGGGATTGGTGGATAGTCCCGTGCGGTGTAAGTACGCCGTGACCCCTGCGGGGGAAGCTGAAGTCAAATAAGTTGGATAAAGGAGGTTTTGAAGTATGGCAAGTTTGAAGGGAACAAAAACAGAACAGAATTTATTGAAAGCCTTTGCCGGGGAGTCCCAGGCGAGGAATCGATACACCTACTTCGCCTCGCAGGCGAAGAAGGAAGGGTATGAACAGATTGCGGCGATCTTTGAGGAAACGGCCAATCAGGAGAAGGAACACGCCAAACGCCTTTTCAAGTTCTTGGAAGGCGGAGAACTGGAAATCACCGCCGCCTTTCCGGCGGGTGTCATCGGGTCAACCCTGGAAAACCTGAAGGCGGCGGCGGCCGGGGAGCATTACGAGACGGAAGAGATGTATCCCGGGTTCGCGAAGATCGCGCAGGAGGAAGGCTTCAACGAAATCGCGGCGGTTTTCAACGCCATCGCGGTGGCGGAGAGGCAGCACGAAAAGCGTTATCTCGCCCTGGCGGAGAACATTGAGAAAGGGCGTGTCTTCAAGCGAGAGGAAACGGTGGTATGGCGGTGCCGGAATTGTGGGTTCATCTTCGAAGGGACCGAGCCGCCCAAGACTTGTCCCGCGTGCGCTCATCCCCAGGCCTATTTCGAGTTGCTCGGAGAGAATTACTGAGGGACGGAGCTTGTCAAGCGGGGATTTCGTGTTTAAGTTGTTATCAATCATTTAATCGATAAGATAGGAGGAAGAATCATGACGGAAAAGCTTCAGATTTTTAAGTGTGAAAAATGCGGAAACATGGTGGAAATGGTTCACGGCGGAAAGGGGGAACTGATCTGCTGTGGCGAGCCGATGAAGCTCTACGCGGAGAATACCACGGACGCGGCGAAGGAAAAGCATGTGCCGGTGGTTGAGGCCTCCGGCGGGACGATCAAGGTGACGGTGGGGAGCGTGTCCCATCCTATGGAAGACAAGCACTACATCGAGTGGATCGAGGTTATCTCTGACGGAAAGGCCTATCGTCAGTTCTTGAATCCAGGGGATGCCCCGGAAGCGACCTTTGCCCTGGATGCGTCGTCCTTCACCGTTCGTGCCTATTGCAACCTGCACGGCCTTTGGAGGGCGTAAGCCGTGTTGAGTAAGAGGATGGAAGAGGCGTTGAACAGACAGATCAACGCGGAGTTCTATTCCGCCTATCTCTGCCTGGCTATGGCCGCTTATTTCCGGTCCGTTAACCTGAGCGGTTTTGAAAATTGGATGCGGATCCAGGCGCAGGAAGAACTGACCCACGCCATGAAGTTCTATGATTTTGTCTATGAACGTGGTGGCCGGGTGGTTCTGTCGGCCATCGATGCCCCGCCCAAGGAGTGGGATTCTCCCTTGGCGGCGTTCGAGGGGGCCTACGAGCACGAGTGCAAGGTATCGGCCATGATCAACGACCTGGTCGATATTGCCATCGAGGAGAAG
>CAZOBB010000166.1:0-9047 GCA_964577975.1 uncultured Thermodesulfobacteriota bacterium
GCCACGCCCTGGCGGCTCAGGTCGAACTCGTCCGTGTGATGGACGTTGGGAAGAGCCTTGCCCACGATTTCCGAAACGGAGTTGAATCCCTTCTCCTCCATGTAGTCGGAGAGTCCTTCCATCATATCTTCCACGATCCGGTAGCCGTAGTGGATGATCCCCGTGGTGACCTGGATGGTCGAGGCACCGAGGAGGAGGAATTCCAGGACATCGATCCAGGTCTCGATCCCGCCGATACCGGATATGGGAAGCCCTAAATCAGGGTTCTGGGCCATGTTGGCCATGAACCTCAGCGCGATGGGTTTGACGCAAGGACCAGAGTAGCCGCTGGCGGCTCCCTTTCCGAAAACGTTGGGTTTGGGAACCAGATCGTCCAGCCCGATCTCCGTGATGGCCGAGACCGTGTTGATGGCGGAGATGGCGTCCGCGCCGCCGTTCTTCGCGTACATGGCCGGCTCGTTCATATCGGTGATATTCGGGGTCATCTTGGCCATGACGGGGATACTGACCGCCTTTTTCACCGTTTCTGTGAACATTTCTACTAGGTCAAAGGCCTGGCCAACCTTGGAACCGGATCCCTCGATGGCCATGTGGGGACAGGAAAAATTCAATTCCAGCATGTCCGCACCGGCGTCCTCGGAGGCCTTGGCCAGGATCTCCCATTCCTTGTTGGAAAACCCCATGATGCTGGCCACGACGATGTGTTTCGGGTAGTGTTTTTTGAGCCACTTGATGTCTTTCAGGTTGTGCTCCAATGGGCGGTCGGATATTTGTTCCACATTCTGAAGACCAACCATCCGGCAGGCCTGGTTGTTGTATTTGTTCAACCGTGGGGACGGATGGATGATTTTCGTCATCTGTGTTGCCAGGGTTTTGTAAGCAACGCCACCCCATCCGGCATCGAAGGCGCGGGCGATCATCTCCGCACAATTCGATACGGGAGATGAAGAAAGCATGAATGGATTCATAAACTTTATACCACAGAAATCAATACTTAGATCTTTCATTGGCTTATTCCCCCTTCCCTTCTAAATGTTGAGCAATAGCCTCTGCAGCCTTTTTCCCATCTGCCACGGCTTCCACCACTAGGGCGGGGCCCCGTACGATGTCGCCGCCTGCATAGATCCAGGGCAAGGAGGTCTGAAGATTTGAGTCGGAAGCTTTGATCGTTTTAGCATTCCAAGAGAGATCCGCGAGTTCACGGAGGTCTGGATCTGGTTCGGTTGCCAGGGCCTCAATGGCTACATCGAAAGACATCTCGAATTCTGAGCCTGGCACCTCTTCGGGACGGCGTCTTCCGGAATCATCGGGATTTCCGAGACGGGTGCGCCGGCAGACGATGGATGCTAATGTTCCATTGCCAACATATTTCACCGGCTGGGTGAGGATGAAGAAATGAACTCCTTCTTTTAGGGCTTGAATTTTTTCTTTTTCCTCGGCGGGCATTTCCGTGTAAGATCTGCGGTAAAGCACGTAAACGTCCTTGGCGCCGAGTTTTTTGGCTCCCATGGCAGCATCCATGGCGACGGAGCCACCTCCTATGACGGCAACAACTTTGTTACGAACAAGATTGCCTATTTCGTTGGCTTTATCGGTCCGAAGAGAGCCCAGAAAATCCGTTGCCGTTAGCACACCTTTAAGATCGCTTCCTTCAATTCCGAGTCGGACGGGGGACCACAAGCCCGGAGAAAAGAAAATGGCTTGGAAGCCTTCTTCTTTGAGTCGAAGGAGTCCGTTTTTCCCTTCAATGGGGCTCGCCGTTTTGATGGTAACACCTAAAGAGACAATTTCATCGATCTCTCTCTGAAGGCCCTCCTCAGATAGTCGAAAGGAAGGAATCCCATAACGGAGATTCCCACCTGCTTTTTCCTTCTTTTCGAAGACAGTGACATTATATCCTTTTAATACCAACTCGCGAGCGCAAGTAAGACCCGCTGGGCCACTGCCGATGATTGCAACTTTCTCTTTATTGGTTTCTCCTTTTTTGATGGGGGAGAATCCCATTGTCCAACCGTGTTCTACCAGAAAACGCTGAATTTTCCCTATTTGAATAGGCTTATCGATGGCAGTTCGAGAGCAGGCAAGTTCGCAGAGCCGGGCTGTGGGACAAACAGCACCGCATGTCCATCCGAAGGGGTTGTTTTTCTTGATCGTTCGGATGGCGCCGGTGATATTCCGGAAGCGGAGCTTTCGGATGAAACTACCCGGATCCGTACCTGCAGGGCAAGCTTGACTGCATGGGGCGTCAAAGCAGAGCAGACACCGAGCAGCTTCTTCCGTCGCAAGAGTAAGGGTCATTCCCATTTCCATTTCGTGTGTGAAAAGTGGTGCTCTTTTGGTTGCTTGTGACAATGTTTTGCTCCTCCTTTTGTGTTGTTGTCTGCCTTAAAAATAATAATCCCTTCTACCTCAGAAGGGAAAACTTTCAGGCATTAAATCACAACTATCAGCTAAGGAAATGTTTGTCAAGGGATGAGCACGAGAGGAGATTAGCGAAGGTTGTTTTTCTCCTCCGGAAAAATGGCGGAGTGGGATGTCTGGTTGTTTCTAAAGTAGGCAATGAAAGGGGTTTGTGTTGGACTGGATATCCCTTGACAGGTGCTGGAGTCATTGTTTATGATACTCAAAAAATGTGGGTAGTTGTATAAAGCAACAGAAAAGGAGGAAAGGAAATGGCAAGAATTGTGAAAATTGGTTTGATACAGGCGAAAAATGAAGTACCTGGTACGGAGCCGGTGGATGTGATCAAAAAGGCTATGATCGACAAACATGTGAAAATGATAGAAGAGGCGGCGTCGAAAGGTGTTCAAATCCTTTGCCTTCAGGAGATTTTTTATGGGCCCTATTTTCCGGCGGAGCAAGAGGTCAAGTGGTATGAAGCGACGGAGCATATTCCAGATGGTCCTACGACTCAGTTGATGATGGACTTGGCCAAGAAGCATCAAATGGTCATCGTTGTACCCATCTATGAAGAGGCGATGACAGGTGTTTATTATAACACGGCTGCCGTGATTGACGCGGATGGAACGTATTTGGGAAAGTATAGAAAAAATCATATACCTCATACCCACCCGGGTTTCTGGGAAAAGTTCTATTTCAAACCGGGGAATCTCGGCTATCCCACGTTTCAGACGGCCTATGGTCGCGTGGGGGTGTATATTTGCTATGACCGGCATTTTCCTGAAGGGGCCCGTCTCCTGGGTCTGAACGGCGCGGAGATCGTTTTCAATCCCTCCGCCACCGTGGCCGGGCTTTCCGAGTACCTCTGGAAGCTGGAACAGCCGGCACATGCCGTAGCCAACGGCTATTTCATCGCGGCGATCAATCGGGTCGGTCATGAGCAACCGTGGGATATCGGGGAATTCTATGGAACGAGCTATATCTGCGATCCGAGAGGGCAGATTATTGTGGAGGGAAGCCGGGATAAGGATGAAGTGATTGTGGGTGATGTGGATTTTGATATGATAAAAGAGGTGAGAAACGTATGGCAGTTTTTCCGAGATAGACGGCCGGAGACCTACGGCGACATGGTAAAGCTTCTTCCGTGAGAATGAGGTAACGCAAAGTAATAGCTAAGGGAGGAGATCTTTTATGGGCTATGGTTTCTGGGGGAGGATTCTAGAGATAGATCTTTCGCAAAGGGACGTAAATGAGCGAGAGATAACGGAAGAAGAAATGAGGAAGTATGCTGGCGGAAGTGGGATAGCCGCCAGCATTCTTTTTAAGGAGTTTGTGGATTGTGATCCTCTTTCTCCGGAAAATCCCATGATTTTCATGACGGGGTTGCTGACGGGAACGATTGTTCCCTCCGCTTCGAGATCGACCGTTTGTTCGAGGTCACCTTTGACAGGGATCTGGGACGAGTCGAACGTGGGAGGATATTGGGGTGCTGAGCTTAAGTCTGCCGGTTGGGATGGCATCATCATTCGTGGAAAGGCACTGGATCCTGTGTATCTGTATATCGAAAATGAGAAGGTAGAAATTCGAGAGGCTTCCTTTTTGTGGGGGAAAGATACCTTTGAGACGGAAGAGCTTCTCAGGGAAAAGACGGATCCCAAGGCGAAGGTTGCCACCATCGGCCCTGCTGGAGAAAAATTGGTTTTGATCTCGGGAATCATGTTTGATGGAAGGTTGGGACGAGCGGCAGGTCGTGGTGGGATGGGTGCTGTTATGGGATCCAAGAATCTCAAAGCCGTTGTCGTACGTGGCACGAAGCGAGTCCCTATTCACGATGGTTCTGAGCTCAAGGCCCTGTTGAAGAAAGAGATTCCCGTCATCAAAGAGAAAGCGGCGGGCTTGTCCAAGTTTGGAACGGCCGGCGGTGTGCAGGCCGTAGAGGCATGGGGGGATCTTCCCATCAAGAACTGGCGTCTCGGGAGTTGGGAAGAAGGAGCCAAAAAAACCACGGCACAGGCATGGCTTGATGATGTGCTCGATTCCCACCATACCTGTTACGGGTGTCCTATTCGATGTTCAAAGCTCATCAAGGTGGACTCTGGCCCCTATGCCGGGATCTACGGTCATTTCCCGGAATACGAGACCCTGGCGGGATACGGCGCGAACTGCCTGAACGACGACATTGAAGTGATCTTTGCGGCCAATGACCTCTGCAACCGGTATGGGCTGGATACCATCTCCGCCAGCGCCGCCGTAGCCTTTGCCATGGAACTTTACGAGAAGGGAATCATTACGAAAGAAGATACCGATGGCCTGGAAGTAACATGGGGAAGTCCTGAGGCTATCCTTACGTTGACCCGCCAGATCGGAGAGCGGGAAGGATTTGGTCAGACATTGGGAAAGGGGACGAGAAAAGCTGCTTATGAAATCGGGCAGAACGCCATCGAATACAGCATTCAAACCAAAGGACTTGAATTTGCTTTTCACGATCCTAGGGCATTTACTTCCATGGCAGCCAACTATGCCACGGAGAACCGCGGGGCGTGTCACCTGGGGGCACTGACCTATTTTCTTGGGAGAGGGATCCAGGTTCCGGATCTCGGATATACCGAACCGCCGGATGTCTTGTCCAACGACGGGAAAGCCAAGATCGCTTATGATATGCAGAACTATATGAGTATTTTCAATCCCATGGGGTTGTGTAAATTCTTGTTCTTGGCCAGCGTGGGACCGACCCAGATCGCCGGTTGGGTGAAGGCGGTGACGGGTTGGGAGGTAACCGCAGAAGATATGATGATCTTGGGAGAGCGGATGTTCAATCTCAAAAGGATGTACAACGTCCGCTTAGGAATTAGTCGAAAGGACGACACCCTCCCACCTAGATTGTTATCCCATGCCCGACCAAGTGGGAAATCGGAAGGAAGCTTGCCTCATTTAGGCAAAATGTTAGATGAATATTACAAGCTCAGGGGATGGTCGGAGGAAGGTATTCCGACCCGGGCAAAATTGGAAGAATTGGGATTAGCATGGACAGAGGAAGTCCTGCCCATTGCGGGTCTCTAAGGGTATTTATATCTCAAGGAGGTGAACCATGGATATAAAAATTCTCAATGCCCATGTCGTAACGGCGACGGATGAGTTCAAGGGTGAGATTGGGATTCAGAAGGGAAAGATCGTAGAAATCGCGAAAAAGGTTTCCGGCGAGGCGGACGTGATTGTCGATGCGAAGGGGAAATATGTTTTCCCAGGTGCCATCGATATCCATACCCATCTCGATATGCCGTTCATGGGGGAAACCTCGAGTGATGATTTTGAAACGGGAACCATTGCCGCGGCGTTTGGTGGAACCACGGCCATCGTGGATTTTGCCATCCAAGGAAAAGGGCAGCGATTGCGTGACGCCTTTGATACCTGGATGAACAAGGCGAAAGACAAGGCGGTTATCGATTATGGGTTTCATATCGCCATTTGTGACCTCAATGACGAGGTTCTGGCGGAGATTCCGGAAATGGTAAAGGAAGGGATTACGAGCTTCAAGTGTTTTCTCGCCTATAAAGGGGCGCTCATGATTGATGATGGCGCCCTTTTCCGTATCCTCCAAGAGGCCAACAAATCTGGGGCCTTGGTGATGATTCACGCGGAGAATGGTGATATCATCGATATCCTCGTCTCGGATATGATCAAGAATGGAAAGACCGAACCGAAATATCACGCCCTGAGCCGTCCCCCCGAAGCGGAAGGTGAAGCAACGGGACGGGGGATCGCCGTGGCGCAAATGGCGGGCGCGCCTATTTACATCGTCCATCTCACCTGTCGGGAGGCCCTGGAAAAAGTGAAGGCGGCTCGAGATGATGGGTTTCCTGCTTATGCGGAGACTTGCCCCCAGTATCTGTTGCTGAGTTATAAGAACTACGAGGAGCCAGATTTCAACGGGGCGAAATATGTCATGTCTCCTCCTCTGAGATCCAAGGAGGACCAGGTCGCTTTGTGGAAGGCCTTGCAGATGGGGGATCTTCAGGTGGTTTCCACGGATCACTGCCCCTTCAACTTCAAGGGACAAAAGGAATTAGGACGAAACGACTTCTCCAAGATTCCCAATGGGGCGCCTGGAATCGAGAATCGGGTATCTCTCATGTTTTCGGAAGGGGTGTTGAAAAAAAGGATTACGCTTCACCGATTTGTGGATATTGTTTCGACGATGCCGGCAAAGCTTTTCGGCATGTTTCCCAATAAAGGAACCATAGCGGTGGGAAGTGATGCAGACCTGGTAATTTTTGATCCTAAAAAACCCTTTACTATATCTGTGAAAACAAATCATCAAAACGTGGATTATACCCCTTACGAGGGCCTGAAAGGAAAAGGTGTTGTGGAAACGGTGATCTCAGGTGGCCGTATTGTCGTTGACAAAGGAAAGCTTTTGGTAAAACCTGGATCGGGCCGTTATATCAAACGGAAACCGTTCAAAGGGGGTTTTATCTAAAAAACAATGAAGAAAGGGGGTGATAGAAGGGTTTGCCCAATGAAGGGTAAAAGGAGGAACGGAGGTTTTTATGCGTTTTTCACACCTTAACAAGGGGGGTAAAGTATGAGTGAACAAAATGCAACAGAAGCGAAGGGATGGATTGTCTATCCAATCGGGAGCCGCCCCAAGTGGCCATTGGCCTTTTTATTGGGGTTTCAGCAATACCTGACCATGTTTGGGGCGACGGTTCTTATCCCGTTCATCATCGGCGGTGCGATGAAACTGCCGCAAAAGGAGTTGGCACTTCTTATTTCTACCATCTTTTTTACGTCTGGTATTTGCACACTGATTCAGCAATCTCCCTTGGGGAATCGTTTGCCCATCATCCAGGGTGGAACCTTCTCCTTTTTGGGACCCACGTTTGCCATCATCGGGATGGTCGGGGCGAAGAAGCTGGGATGGCAGGTGCAGATTCAAGAGATTTCTGGCGCCATATTACTAGCTTCCGTGGTTGAGATCGTGCTTGGTTATACGGGAATAGCAGGTGTTATCAAGCGCGGGATCAGTCCGGTTGTCATTGGTCCGACCATCGCCATGATCGGATTGGCCCTTTACGGAATCGGGGCCCCGTGGATGGCTTCGAACTGGGTAATCTCTTTGATCACGTTGATTGCCTTGATCCTTTATTCCCAGGTGTTCTCCAGAAAATCGAAGATGTTTCTATTATTCCCTGTTTTGCTTTCCATCGCGACGGGCTGGATTTGTGCCTTGATTGGGACATTGGCGGGATGGATTCCTCCAACGAATGCAGCATATCTCAAAACGGAGCTTGTATTCAGCGCGCCGTGGATCAGCTTCCGACCCATGATGCCTTTCAAGTGGGGCGTGCCGGATTTCGGCAGCTCGACCCTCTGGGCTGGCGCCGTCGGGATGCTGGCCGGATACCTTGCATCGATGATCGAGTCCATTGGTGATTACTATGCCTGTGCGAGGATTTCCGAAGCGCCGGTACCTACCGAGAAGATGATCTCTCGCGGGCTGGGCGCCGAAGGATTGGGATGTCTGATTGCGGGAATTTTGCAGACCTGTAACGGGACGACTTCCTATTCCGAAAACATTGGGTCTATCGGTCTGACGCGCGTGGCAAGCCGCCGGGTGATCCGTTGCGGTGCGATTCTCATGTTGTTCATCCCGATTATCGGGAAATTTGGTGCCGTCTTGGCGACGCTGCCCAAGCCCGTGGTCGGGGCCATGTTTGTCGGTCTGTTCGGATTGATTGCGGCGGTCGGATTGTCGAACCTGTCACTGGTGAACATGAATAATTCCCGAAACCTTTTTATCATTGGTATTTCCTTCTTCATGGGATTGAGTGTGCCGGCCCATTTCAGCGCCCACGCCATCAAATGGGCGGAGTACGGGAAAGCCGCGGAAGTCATCGGGAATATCCTTCAGGCCATTTTCACCACCGGTATGGGGGTGACCGCCATTGTGGGGATTATCTTGGACAACCTCTTGCCCGGGGCCACGCGTAAGGAGCGGGGACTCGAGGCATGGGAGACTGAAGCATCCGAAGAGGCCTGGGAAAAGGCCGAGGCGGAATGGGCTGCCATGGCCGAAGGCGAGATGCGTCCCGTGGTCATCGAGTAACGAAAACCTCAGCATCGATTTGCAGTCAGGGGGGTGGGGGTATCCATCCCCCTGATTGTTCAGAGAAGGTGTTTATTCATAGGGTATGAAACTTCGTCTGTGGATCGTCTATATTTTTCTCGTTTCAACGGGGATCGTTACCTTCTACGCGATTTTCAACATTGGAAACCCCCACTCCCTTTTTCGGCTGATTATAAAAACCGATAGGTACGATCTATACATCGTCATGGGGGGATCACTTGTTGTCTTTTTTCTTGGATTCCTGGTTTTTTATTTCCGACAGGAGGAGGGATTTTCTCAGCTTCTGTGGCTCAACAGGGACCGTATTCGCTCCCTGCGGAAACAAGGGTACAGCGATGACCAAATTGCGGAGGATTTGTTGTCCGCCCTTGGGATGAAGAGGGGGTATCGTTTTAAAATGACCAAGAAGCGGTTGGTGCTGGAACTTTCATCGATACCCAGGGAGGAGTAAGATACATTATCTACAATCACAGGAATGGATATGGCTCGCCCTTGTCTTCTTTGCCTTGATGGGCGGGAT
>CAZOBB010000167.1:0-11669 GCA_964577975.1 uncultured Thermodesulfobacteriota bacterium
GCCACGGGAGTGCCCGTCTTCCTGGCGGACGTCATCCAGGGAACCGCCCTGGTCACCATGCTGATCGCGCTCCTTTTCAATCAGTACCGTTTGAGATTCAAGAGGGTATCCCATGAATGAGATCCTTTCCCAGATCTTCCAGATAGGATTCTTCGCGGCGCTGATCCGGATCGCCACGCCCCTCATCTTCGGGACGATCGGGGAGCTGTTCACGGAACGGGCCGGGGTGCTCAACCTGGGCATCGAGGGCATCATGATGCTGGCGGCCATGACGGGCTTTTCCACGACCTTTTTCACGCACAGCCTCTGGCTGGGGGTGCTGGCGGCCATGGCCACGGGTGTCCTGGCCGGGCTGCTCATGGGGCTGTTGACCGTGAGCCTTGGACTCAGCCAGCACGTGTCGGGCATCGGGATCACGCTGCTCTGTTCCGGCCTGTCGTTTTTCTTCTACCGCCTCATCTTCGGCCAGCCCTCGTCCCTGCCGAAGATCAAGCCCTTTGGGGTGGTGCCTGTCCCCTTGCTTTCCAAGATCCCCGTTATCGGTCCCATCCTCTTCAATCAGTTCGCCCTGGTCTACATCGCCCTGGTCATCGTGCCGGTGGCCGCGTGGATCCTCTATTCGACACCCTGGGGGCTGAACCTCCGCACCGTGGGGGAGAACCCCCGGGCCGCCTTCTCCGCGGGGGTAAGCGTAACCGCCTATCGCTATCAGGGACTCGCCATCGCGGGGGCCTTGGCGGGCCTGGCGGGGGCCTTTCTCTCCATGGCCCAGTATGACGCCTATACCTTCGGTGTCATCTCCGGGCGGGGGTGGGTGTGCATCGCCCTCATCGTCTTCGGCCAGTGGGATCCCTGGAAGAGCGCGGCCGGCGCCTTTCTTTTCGCCTTCATCGACGCCCTGCAGCTTCGTCTCCAGGCGAGCGGGGTGATCCACGTGCCCTATCAGGTCTTCCTCATGATGCCCTTCGTCTTCACCATCATCGGCATGGCGCTGGTTTCCCGGAACGCGAGGGTCCCGGCGGCCCTGCTCAAACCCTTCCGAAAGGAGGAACGCTGATGCTGGATTGCCTCATCCGCGGGGTGAATCTTCCCGACGGCCGCACAAATGTGGACATCGCCATTCAGGAAGGAAAAATCGTCGAGATCGCTGCCGGTATCGAGGCGGACACAAAACAAGAAATCGACGCGGCGGGGAATCTCGCCACGCCCCCCTTCGTGGACAGCCACTTTCACATGGACGCCACCCTCACCTACGGCCAGCCGAGGGTCAACGAAAGCGGGACCTTGCTCGAGGGCATCGCCTTGTGGGGGGAGCTGAAGCCGCATTTGACGGTGGAAAGTATCAAGGAACGGGCGCGGAAGCTCTGCCGCTGGGCCATCGCCAAGGGAACCCTCGCGATCCGGAGCCACGTGGATATCAGTGACGAGCGGCTCCTGGCGGTCCAGGCCCTCCTGGAGATACGGGAGGAGTTCAGGAACTATATCGACCTGCAGCTCGTGGCCTTTCCCCAGGACGGTTATCTGAGGCACGAGGACAGCCAGGCGAACATGGAGCGGGCCCTGGACATGGGCGTAGACGTGGTGGGAGGTATCCCCCACTTCGAGCGGACCATGGACGAAGGGGCCCGGTCGGTGAAGTTGTTGTGCGAATTGGCGGAAAGACGGGGCTTGCCGGTGGACATGCACTGCGACGAGAGCGACGACCCCCTCTCCCGGCACGTGGAATCCCTCGCTTACCATACGAGGCGCCTGGGGCTTGAAGGACGCGTGACCGGGTCGCACCTTACCTCCATGCATTCCATGGACAACTACTACGTGAGCAAGCTGATGCCGTTGATGAAGGAGGCCGGGATGCACGCGGTGGCCAATCCCCTCATCAACATCACATTGCAAGGGCGGCACGACACCTATCCGAAACGTCGCGGGATGACCCGCGTGAAGGAGCTGATGGCGATGGGGATCAACGTCTCCTTCGGCCACGACTGCGTGATGGACCCCTGGTACAGCTTCGGGTCCCACGACATGCTGGAGGTGGCGCACATGGGCCTCCACGTGGCCCAGATGACCGGCGTGGCCGAGATGAAGCGGATGTTCGACGCCGTGACGATAAACGGCGCGAAGACCCTGGGCCTGGAAAACTACGGCCTGGAGCCGGGCTGCCATGGAGACGTGGTGATCCTCCAGGCGAGCGACGTCCACGAGGCCCTTCGCCTGCGGCCCGTCCGCCTCTACGTGATCCGCCGGGGAAAGATCATCAGCCGCATGACCCCCGCGGTGGCAAACATCGAAGTGAACGGCGCTTCGTTTAACGTGGACTTCCGCTTCAAATCCTGAGCTTTTCGTCACCCTTTTCAGAGAATATTCTCCTTCCTTTACCTTGACTTTCCCACCACTTTTTCCTACCGTAACGGCGAAGGGAGGAGAAAGGGATGGAAGAATCTCCAACGCCAAAAAGCCTTGGAGTGCCAAGTGTATGCGGCCTTATTCTTGGGATCGCGAGCGTCTTTCTTGGCTCCACGTTAGGAATACTCACCGCCTTTATCGCCGTTATTCTTGGATTTCTCGGATATCGAAAAAATGAACGTCTATCGCTCACTGGCATTCTCATCGCGGGGATTGTAATCATTTTCCTCAACCTCCAAGGCATGGGAGTGATTCCCACCCCTAAGAAGAACGTGACCCTCATGAAGACATATACAGAGGCCATCCGTTCCTCCGTCAAGGTTTTCAACGGCTTAAAAAAAGAGACAAAAGTGACAACCCAAAAGGAAAAGGAGAAGGTAAAGAAGGATATTATCGCGGCCCTCACACAAGGCCTGGAAGCCGCCCGTAAGGTGGAAGCCGAACGGTTCGACCCCTTCATCGCCAATTTTTCTCAACACTTTCATCTAGAATTCATGAAAGGAATGGCCCTCCTTCGAGAGGGATATATCCATACTCAAAAGGACAAACGGATCAAAGGGGCTGTCCTGTTAGACAAATGGGCGCGCTGGAGTCAGGCCCATCGGAAGGAAATGATCGATCTCTGGCACGCGTGGCAGCCTCAACCTTCCCTTTATCAAACCATCCGTGGGATTTGGAGATAGCTTCCTCTGCTTATCACCTTAACATCTCGGAGTTAGGAGACACGGCAAATCATGACGCATCACGTCGAGCATTTCCTTCGAAAAGGAATCATAACCCTTCATCCGTATGTGCCGGGAAAGTCAGAAGAGGAAGTTCAAGAAACCTATCAGATTCCTCGCGTCGTTAAGCTGGCGTCGAACGAAAATCCTTTTCCTCCCCCGGAGGGGGTCCTTCGGGCAATCCAGGAGGAAATACCTCGCATCCATCGCTATCCCGATGGCAAATGCAGGCGCTTGGCGCCACGGCTAGCGGAATTCCTTGGTGTCTCTCCCGATGAGCTTATCTTCGGTAACGGAGCCGAAGAGCTCATCTTTCTGGTGTGCCAAACCTTTCTCAACGAAGGTGAGGAAGCTATCATCGTGGCCAACTGCTTCGATGCCTATGAAACGGCCGTGAGGGTTTTGGGAGGAATTCCTGTCTTCTCATCCTTGACGTCCGATTTTCACGTGGATCTCGCGGACATTCTCCGCCGAATCACTCCAAAAACGAAGCTCATCTTCCTTCCCAACCCCAACAACCCCACCGGCACCATCTTTCTGGAGTCCTCATTCCTCGATTTTCTCGACGCCCTTCCCGAAGGCGTGCTCGTCGTCTTGGACGAGGCCTATCACGAATACGTCACACATCCTGAATATCCGGACAGCCTACGACTTTTGGGTGAAGGACATCCCCTCATCATTCTTCGAACCTTCTCCAAGTTTTACGGGTTGGCGGGAATCCGTATCGGGTATGCCGTTTCTCAAACGACATTCATCCGGGTTCTCCACCATGTAAGACAGCCCTTCAACGTCAATCGATTGGCCGAAACCGCTGCCATCGCCTGCCTCGACCACGTTTCCCACTATCGTAGACAAGCCGAAACCATCCAAAAAGAGAAAGAATTCCTCTACCGGTCCTTCGAAAAGATGGATTTGTCGTATATACCTTCCCACACCAACTTTATCCTGATCGACATCGGGAAAGACGTGCGGCGCCTCTTTCCCCACCTTTTATCCCAAGGCGTTATCGTCAGACCCGGCACGATCTGGGGACTCCATTCCTTCATCCGTGTAACGATAGGAACGCACGATGAAAACGTGGCATTTCTTCAAACCCTTTCCGAAACCCTCCAGCGTCAAAGCCCTCTTTGAAATAAAAGGATTCCTTTTTCCTCACACCCTTGCGCGACAATTCCCTTATTTATCTAGAGAATTCTGGAATTCCCATAGGAATCATACGGTTGACAAACACCCATAGAATTTGTAAATACAATACAATGAATCTCTTGTATGTGTGCTTTGGAAACATTTGCAGAAGTCCAATGGCAGAGGGAATTACCCGTTTTTTGTTCAAAGACCTCCCTTCCTTAACGACAAAATCGGCAGGTCTCTACGCCGTAAGAGGAGCCTCTCCCTCGAAGAACGCGGTCATCGTGTGTGAGCGGCACGGTATCGACATTCGCAATCACCGAGCTCAGCCTTTAACCCACCAACTTCTCGTATGGGCCGACCTCGTCTTCTGCATGGAACACTCCCAAAAATATGAGATTATGACGATGGGCGACACCGCTACTCAACTACGGCTCATGGGAGAGGGAGTCCCGGACATACCTGATGAGATCCCCGATCCCTACGGCGGCGATCTGCACGTGTATGAGGAAATCTTTTACTTTTTAACCCAGGCCATTGAGTTTCATCTTGGCCGTTTCAGAGAAAGGAGGAGATATGACCGAAAAACAGAAGCCTTTGGATAAGATGACCGTCAAGGAACTCCGTGAGATCGCCTTGGAAATCCCTGGCATTACGGGGGTTCATGCGATGAAGAAAGCGGAGCTTTTAGAAATCATCAAGAAGGAAAAAGGAATCAAAGACGAAGAAAAACCAAAAAAGAAGGCCTCCAAGGGCAAACACGCGGCGTTGGTAACGGTGGCGGATTTGAAGAAAAAGATCGAGGAACTTCGGAAGAAGAAAGAAGAAGCGATGGAAAAAAAGGACAAGAAACTCGTCCAGATCTACCGCCGACGTATCAATCGTCTGAAAAAACGAACCCGGAAACTCTCTGCTTCCAGCTAAGCGCGAACGGACCATGAACCCCCTTGTGAGTGTCATCATTCCCACCTACAACCGCCTTGAATTTCTCAAGGAAGCCATCGCCTCGGTGCAGCGCCAGACCTACGCTCCGCTGGAAATAATCGTTGTCGACGATGGCTCAAACGACAAAACCGAGGAGAAAATCCCGTATCTTTTTCCTTCCATCACCTTCCTACGCCAATCTCACCAGGGAGTCAGTGCCGCACGAAACAAGGGTATCAAACAGGCAAAGGGTAGCTATATCGCCTTCCTCGATTCAGACGACCTTTGGCTCCCCCGTAAGCTCGAAGAAGAAATGAACATCCTCCAAGCCAACCCTTCCCTGTCTATTTGTTACACCGACGAAATTTGGATCCGGCGTGGCGTGAGGGTGAATCCCATGAAGAAACACCAAAAACACGGTGGATGGATCTATCCCTATTGCCTTCCCCTCTGCATCATCAGCCCCTCCTCCGTCATCCTCAGGCGGGAAGTCTTTGATCGCGTAGGTCTTTTCGACGAATCTCTTCCCGCCTGTGAGGATTATGACCTTTGGCTTCGCGTGACGGCGCGATACCCCGTTCATTTCATCGAAAAACACCTTATCGTAAAGCGGGGAGGCCACGAAGATCAACTTTCCCGAGCCTTCTGGGGTATGGACCGGTTCCGTGTGTACGCCCTCACAAAAATTCTCGAAGAGGGAACCCTCTCCCCCCCTTGGAAGCGATTGACCATTCAGGAACTCAAACGGAAATGCCGCATTCTCATCAACGGATTTGAAAAGCGCAACAAATGGGAAGACGCCGTACTTTATAGGCATCTCGTCCACTCCATCGACTCTCCCTCCGAGAGAGGCAGACTCAACCCCCTTTCATTTTTTAATTGACGTGATTTCTTACGAGTATCACCACGTTCCTATTTCTGAACTCCAAACGGACACCTACCCATTCAGTTATCCCCCTTCGCCCTCTCCCTCCCTCCTCGATACCCTCGAGAAGGTTGGCATTCTCTCCCCCCTTCTCATAATCCAAGACGAACAGGGCCTTCACCTTCTTGATGGGCAAAAGCGCCTGAGGGCTTGGAGAAAACTCGAAAAGGAAGAGGTTCCTGTTGCCATTTGTCCCCTCAACTCCCCCCACGAGATCCTTCAGCTATGGATTCACTCCCAACAGGCAACCCGGAAGATCAATCCCTTCGAAATCGCCCTTCTCGTTGAAAAAGGTCCCCACTGTCTGTCCCTTTCCACCGACGAGCTTCTACATTTCATCCAGAGGGAACTGAGGCCATCCGTTCCTCACCCTACCATTTCATCCCTGCCTTCCATCCTTCGGTTACCCGAGAGATTAAAACAGGAAGCCCTCCACCGATCCTATTCACCCTCTTTCCTTCTCAAAATTGCCTCCACCTTCCCAAAGGAACTATTGACCTCTGCGGCCTCCCTTCTCGAGTCTTTCAGCCTAAGCGAAAATCACATGGAGCTGCTCTTATCGTGGATCGACGAAATATCCCGACGGGATCACCGCTCCCCCGACGAGGTACTCTCGAGTGATCCCCTCCCTTTCCTCCTCCGCCACCCCAAAATGCCTTCGGCGAAAAAAAGAGACGCCTTCTTGAAAACCCTCTATCACATGCGATTCCCTCAAAAAAGCCAATTGGAGAAGACCTACCAGGAGATCAAGAAAAAAATCGAAGGTGTCGGGTCGGTACGCCTTCATCCCCCCAAAGATTTCATGGGCGATCGGTTCGAACTACGAATGACTTTCCGCGATTCAAAAGAGCTTGAAAAGACCCTCAAGCGCCTTCAATCGTTCACAAACGACTTCAAACCCCTCTTTCATCTGCTTTGATGTTCTCCCCTTCGCATATCGATACCCTTTGGATTGATCCCTCCGTGACCCTCGAGCCATCCGTTCTCTCGATTCGCCGCCGCTTCCCCAAGGAAAAAATCATCATCGGCTCTCCTCCCTCAGCCGAACTTCCCCCCCTTGAGGCGATTCCACACACAAAACGGCGGCTCTATCTCACCCGCCATAGGGGGCGTCTCGTCAAACCTTGCCCCGGAAGTCCCGGACGAATTTGTTGCGGTTACTGGGTTATCAACGCGATGATCCATTGTCCGATGGATTGTCATTATTGTATCCTTCAAACGTACCTCTCAACCCCCGCCATGACCATCTTCCTGAATGAGGATCAAATAAAGGAAGAGGTGTTGCAACGCCTGCGTTCCAACCCCACCCACATCTATCGTTTCGGGACGGGGGAACTAGGAGACAGCCTCGTACACAATACGCTTACCGGCTTCGCGGACCGCATGGTCCCCTTCTTCGCGGAGACGAAAAACGGTATTCTTGAACTCAAGACAAAAACAGCCGAGATCGACACCTTACGAAATCTAGACCCCAAGGGACACACGGTCATCTCCTGGTCTCTCAATCCCCCCTCCATCGTCCGCACCATCGAACCAGGCACCGCCTCGTTCGAACAAAGGCTTCTCGCTGCTCGCGAGTGTCAAGAAATGGGCTATTGGATCGGCCTTCATTTCGACCCTGTGTTTTGGTTCGACGGATGGGAAAAGGAATATTCCAACGTTATTGAAAAACTGTCTCGTGCCCTTGATCCCTCACGAATTCTCTGGATCAGTCTGGCGGGATTCCGGTATACTTCCTCTCAAAAGGACCTCATACGGCAACGGTTTCCCCACTCACCGATCTTTTTAGGCGAATTCTTTCGCGATGAAGATGGCAAATACCGCTACCTGCAACACCTACGCATCTCCATGTATCGCACCCTGCTTCGTTGGTTTCGGGATTGGTCTCCAACGTTGTTCCTCTATTTCTGCATGGAGAATCGATATGTGTGGGAAGCCACTTTCTCCCGACCTCCCAGAAACACGAAAGAGCTCGATCAAAAATTCGATAAAAACGTGTGGAACCACCTAAAAAATGCCTGAACCGTCTTTCAAAAGAGCGGTCACACGTGGAGACTGGATTCTCTTTGGAATCCTCCTGACCCTCACCGCTCTCATCTTTATGAGATCCTGCGCTTTTCGGTCGCACAAGAAATACGTCTGGATCACGGCAAAAGACAAGACCGTGGGATACTACCCCTTAAATCAGGATCGCATCGTCAAGGTCCAAGGCCCCCTCGGAACCACCGTAATCCAAATCCAGGGGGGGCAGGCCTCTATCATTCAAGCGCCCTGCCCCCACAAATTCTGTCAAAAGATGGGTCCCATCCCCTCCCACGGACGCATCATGGTTTGCATTCCGAACCGAATCATAGTAGAAATAAAAGGCAAAGGGGGGAACAAAACCGATGCCGTCACCCGATGAACGATACAAGGCATCCCATATCGAGCGAACAGTCCAGTTCGCCCTTTTCGCCGTTTTCGCGACCGGTGTTCACGCCCTTGAATCCCTCGTCACGCTTCCCATACCGTGGCTACGCATCGGCTTTGCCCATATCGTCACCATGCTCATGCTTCCCTATTTCGGGGCGAAATTCATTCTCGGCATCTTTCTCATCCGGGTTTGCGTGGGATCCGCTCTAGTAGGGAAACTGTTCTCCCCGGGGTTTCTTCTCGCGTTCTCGGGTGGGTTGGGAGCCACACTTGTCATGCTATGCGTTTACAGGTACTTCCACGAATTCCTCAGCTTCTGGGGAATCAGTCTGATCGGGGCTTTCACCCACAATCTCCTCCAAGTCACCACCGCCAGCCTCGTGATCCATCACTCCGCCACCTTCCTCCTTTTACCCTACTTCCTAGCTCTCGCCCTCGCTACAGGAACCATCAGTGGATTGCTGACAAACCGTATCCATGCGTGGCAAATATCATGAGCTCTCCGAAAGTCTCTCCATCTCTCCGCGAAGAGCGCATGGAAGAAATCAACCAAGCGATTGAGCTGATACGAAAAAACAGCTCCTTCTCAACGCTTCACAAAGGAATCCTTCTATCGGATGGAAACCCGAAAAAATCCCCCATTGGCATCATAATCCTTTCCAATTCG
This sequence comes from uncultured Thermodesulfobacteriota bacterium, assembly GCA_964577975.1. Classification (GTDB taxonomy): domain Bacteria; phylum Desulfobacterota; class S145-22; order S145-22; family S145-22; genus JAOZMY01. The sequence goes on from CAZOBB010000167.1 coordinate 9,182, forward strand.
AAGAACACCAAACCCCTCAAACAACTCCTTTCATTCCTACCCTCCACAGATTTCAAGCTAAATTTTCCCTTGGAACTATCAAAGATCCTCACCCGCCTCTCCATCCTCAGCAGGAAAGTAAAGAGGTTGAAAAAACAAATCATGATCGACGAAATGACCTCGTTGTACAACTACCGATTTTTCAAAAAACAGTTAAAAACAGAGATATCACGATCGAAAAGAACGGGATTCCCCTGTAGTCTCATCCTATTTGACATCGACAAGTTCAAGACAATCAACGATTCCTATGGTCATTTGGCGGGTAATGAAGTGATCAAAGAGGTTGCCAAAAGAATTACTCAAACCCTTCGCTCCATCGATTATCCGGCGCGATACGGTGGTGATGAATTTGCCATTATTCTTCCTTCTACGGGTTTGCTGGAAGCTATCGGCATAGCAGAACGTATCCGTGGGGCAATATCCCAAAAACCCTTTACTCTTTCCCATGATCTCTCCCTGTCCGTTACCGTAACAGGAGGCGTGGCAGAATTTTCGGATCTATTCCACACCACGATGACAGACCTTATCGATGCCGCCGATCGCGCCCTTTATATCGCGAAAAAAGAGGGGAGAAACCGAATTGGATACTTCGAAGAAGAGCTTTCAAAGATCACGGAAATCGGGATAAAACCTGACGAACGCGGGCTTCTCCTCACCTCGATGGCAGAGGAAGAATCCCAAGAAGAAAAGGAATAGGCTTCATGGCTGTAGATTTTCCTACCATCCAGCGGGAAGCAAAAAAGATATCCCCCTACCTCGTCCGAACCCCCTGCGCCCGTTCGAAAACCCTCTCCTCCATCACCGGCGCCCGGGTAATCCTGAAATTCGAGAACCACCAGTTCACCGCGTCATTCAAGGAACGGGGTGCCCTTGCCAAGCTCCTTTCCCTTACGGACAGGGAACGGGAAAGAGGCGTCATCGCCGCCTCCGCGGGAAACCACGCGCAGGCCGTGGCCTATCACGCCCAGCGTCTCGGGATCCCCGCCACCATCGTCATGCCCCGGTTCACCCCCAACGTCAAGGTGGAAAACACCCGCCACTTCGGGGCGGACATTATTCTCGAGGGAAACGTGTTCGACGAGGCCCAGCGCTTCGCCATCCAATACGCCCGGGAAAAGGGGCTCACCTTCATCCCCCCCTACGATGACGAACAAATCATCGCCGGGCAGGGAACCATCGCCCTGGAGATGCTGGAGGACTTCCCCGAGCTGGATGCCCTCATCATCTCCATCGGCGGGGGCGGGCTGATTTCCGGAAACGCCATCGCCGCCAAGGCCCTCAAACCCTCCATTGAAGTCTTCGGGGTTCAGGCGGCAAGATTCCCCTCCATGGCCCAAGCCGTCAAGGGAAAGACGCCGCACTGCGGTACCCACACCATCGCGGAAGGCATCGCGGTCAAGCAGCCGGGAGACCTGACCCTTCCCATCGTCCGGCGGTACGTGGATGACATCTTCCTCGTGGAAGAGGAAGAGATCGAGGCGGCCGTCCTGCTCCTTCTGGAGGTGGAGAAGACGGTCGTGGAAGGGGCCGGGGCCGCGGGCCTGGCCGCCCTCTCCCAGCAGAAAAATCGCTTTCGAGACAAGAACGTGGGGCTCATCCTCTCCGGCGGGAATATCGACCTCATCGCCCTTTCCTCCATCATCCAGCGGGGGCTGGTCCGCTCCGGCCGTCTCGTGCGGCTCACCGTGGGAATCCCCGACGTGCCCGGGGCCCTGGCGGAGGTAACCCGGGTTCTGGGTCGGCTCAACGCCAACATCATGGAAATCCGCCACCAGCGGGCCTTCACCAATCTCTCCCTCAAGCTGGCGGAGGTGGAATTCGTCCTCCAGACCCTGGGGAAGAACCACATCCGGGAAATCTTAGAGTCTCTTCACCAATCCGGTTACAAGGCCACGCTGAATACCAGCAACCCGGATCTCTCCGAATAGGGCTTGACACCACCAAATTCGATCCTAATTTCTAAAGAGGAAGCCCATGTGTCTTCAAAGCGCACGGACTCAAACGGCTTACGGTAAAGGAAGGGAATCACCATGGCGCGCATCCAGGATTACTCCGTCACCCTCTTTGAACCGCCCTGTCTCCCCGGCTCACCCCGGTGGAGCTCCGTCGTGGAGATCGACGCGGATCTCACCGATCTCTTGCCCTACCTGAATGGGTACCTGAAAAAACGGTTCTACGACCCCAATACGAACACCATCGTCTTCAAGATGAACGGGCACGGCGTCGCCGTGCGTCCCCGTGAGATCCGCATCGGCAATCTCCTCGACAAGGACGAGGGCGAACGGGTCGCCAAGGAAGTGATCGACTTCATCAACGAGATCGACGAGAAAAAAGAGACCATCACCCCGGATCACTCGCGCAAAGAGCCTCCCAAGGCCATCGAGATCTTCAAGCTCCTCCCGAAAACCAACTGTAAAAAATGCGGGCAGCTCACCTGTATGGCCTTCGC
>CAZOBB010000168.1:0-5264 GCA_964577975.1 uncultured Thermodesulfobacteriota bacterium
CCAGGGCGTAGATCATTTTCATCAGGTTGTTGCTGGCCGTGGCGACGATGGTGGCCATGACGACGGTGTTCACGCTTATCTTCGCCATGCCTCCCTGAAAGAGATTGAGGATATAAGGATCGATGTCCGTGACGCCGACGATGAGCGAGAGGACGCCGACCCCGAGATTCCCGTATCTTCTGATGACCAGATCGGTTACCACGGCGAAGAATCCGAAGAGTCCCCCGAAGATGAGGGCCGTCTTGAATTCGAGGGGGTTCCGGTGAACGGGGGAGATGTCGCGCCTTTCAGCGTAGTTCTTCTTCTGAAGGAGCCGCAGGGCGTAGGCGGCGCTCAACAAGATCAGGACGAGGAAATAGGGGGTCAGCTTCAGGGCCACCGTCTGGTTGAAGAGAAAGGCGAGAAGGAGGATTCGGACATACATGACCCCTGTGGCGCTGAGGATGGCCGCCGGGGTTTTCCCGGGCTGCCTTTCCTCCCGACTCTTTTTGGCGAGGATGATGGTGGTGGCCGTGCTGCTGTAGAGTCCTCCAAGCAGCGAGGTAATGATGGTTCCAGACTTCGGGAAGAAGAATTTTTTCAACAAGTAACTGAAATAAGAGATGCCGGAGACGGCCACAATGGCCAGCCAGAACTGGTAGGGCGAGATGTGGATCTGTTTTGATATGGGGTGGTGGGGCAACAGCGGAAGAACGACGCCGGCGATGATGATGAATTTGGCCAAAGTGGTGAATTCATCCCGCCCGAATTTCATGGAAATGGAAAAGAGGTTTTCCTTGATCTCCACGAAGATGAGCACGGTGACCACGATCAGCATGACCAGCCAGTGGGGCATGAGATAGACCAGCGGCGTCAGGCAGTAGGTGATGAGGGCGATAATGATGGAGGTCAAGCCGAATTGTTTCCGCATCCGTATCTTGTTCAGATAGTAGATACCAAGGAAGACGGAGAGGATGGCGATGCCGATCAGAAAGGGGAGGAGATTTTTCGGGGAGATGATGTAGAGGATAAACCCGAGGATCCCGATGAGCGTGAAGGTGCGGTCCGTCCCGAAGAGGAACTCGACCCTTTCTTCCTCGCTCGTGTCGATGTGATGGCGCCGTTGTTCCATTCCGATCAGCAGGGCGAAAAGGGTGATGATCAGAAAATTGACAAGGTCTTGGGGAAGATGTGTTAAAAGTGCCATCGGCAATAGTCCTCGAGCTTGTTTCTGTCGGAACGCAATCAACCGGTCCGTTCGATACTTTTTGGAAATTTATATAATGGAGAAGGGGGAAATGTCAAAAAGGTGCGGGTGAATTTGACTTCTCTCGTTCGCGAAGTAAGCTGTGAGTAGGGAGAAAAAATCGGGAGGGGAAAGATGTTTGAACGTATCGTCTTTGCGACCGATGGTTCCGAACATGCTCGGAAGGCCCTGATTTACGCCCGGGATCTGGCGAAGTTACACGGAGCCCGCTTGTTTCTGGTCCACGCCTATCCAAGCATGTCGGACCTGTTGGGATTCAAGGATTACAGCAGTATCGCGACCCATCGGATCGCCAACGGGCAAAAAATCCTGGATGAGGCGTTAAAGGAATTCGAGGGAACGGGGGTCGAGGTGGAGACGGAACTCCTGGAAGGGCCCTGTGCCGAAGCGATTCTAAAGGTGGCGGAGACCCGAAGGGCGGATCTCATTGTCCTCGGCGCCCGGGGGCTGAGTCCCCTCACGGGCCTGCTGCTGGGGAGCGTGAGTCAAAAGGTCCTCCAGCACGCCTCCTGCCCCGTGCTTGTCGTCAGGTAAGGTTTCGAAGTCGTAAGGGAGAGTCCCCTTGACGCGGGGCTCTTTTTTTAATATTCCAATATGGAATATTTTATATTGGAGTATTGATGAAGGATTTGACACCCCAGAGCTACCTTATCCTCGGCCTCCTGTTCGGGGGGGAAAAACACGGGTATGAGATACAGAAGTCCGAGCTCTTGGGCATCTGGGGGATTCCCATGAGCCAACTCTACAATCTTCTGAAACGCCTGGAAAAGAAGGGAATGATCCAGGCCACGATGGCGTACCAGGAAAACCGGCCGGGCAAAAGGGTCTATGCCCTGACGGACGAAGGACGCAAGTCGTTTCTGGAGTGGGTGCAACGCCCCTCCGAAAAGATCAGGGATATCCGGACGGAATTCCTGGCGAAGCTTTACATCGTTCATCGGCTTCGGCTGGGCATTGGAAAGAGGCTCGTGGAGGAACAGATTAGGGTATGCGAAAACCGCCGGGAAAGGCTGGGCGAGGCGACCCAGAAGCTGGATCCCCTGGAAGGCTTGATTCGGGAGTATCGGTTTTCCGTGATCGACGTAACAGTTCAATGGCTCGAGAAATGCAAAAAATTTTTTGAGAGGGCGGCTGATGCGTAGAAGGCGCCTCGTCTTGGGCGTTTTGATGGCGTTGTTCCTCGTCCTTGGGGGAAGGGCGAACGCCGATGAAAGGATCACCATGGCCGTGGAGTTCGTGGATCACGCGGCGGCGGCTCATATCGGCCTCCGCAAGGGATGGTTCGCGGAGGAAGGGCTCAAGATTCGCTCTTTCGACAACTACATCACGGGCATCGCCCTGGCGGCGGCCCTTTCTCACAAGGGAATCGACGTGGCCTACATGTGCCTTTGCCCCGCCATTCTCGCCTACGCCAATGGACACGTTCCCCTGAAAATCGTCTGCGGAACCCACAAGTACGGGTACGGCTGTCTGGTCAATCCCTTGAAAATAAAAGTGCCGGGCGATCTCTTTGAACCTGGCGTTCGAATCGGCTGCCCGAGGGAGGGATCGGCCTCGGACGTCTTCATGAACCGCTTCATCGATTTTTATCATTTCAACCGGGAAGATTTTCTGAAACAGGTGCGTCGTATGCCGCCCCCCAACATCCTCATGGCGATGAAACTGGGGCGGTTGGACGCGGGGTTCCTTCCGGAGCAGTTTCCCACCATGGGGGTTTCCATGGGATTTAAACGGTTGGCCGACGCCTCGGATGTCTGGCCCGGGATGCAGGGAAGCGTGGTGGTGGTTCGGGAGGCTCTCTTGAAAGACGGGCCTGAGACCGTGAAACATCTCGTCTCTGTCACGAGGAGAGGAATCGATTTCATCCGTGTGCACCCCGGGGAGGCGTCGAAGATCGTCTCCGATGCCCTGCGGGCGGAGGGCGGCAAGATTTTTCCCGTCAAGATGACCTCCCTCCTGAAGATTTTCGATGTAACGCCAAAATTGATCCGGGATTCCTTGACCCGTCACATGACCTGCGAGGTGGATGTGAACCCGAAAAACGTCCAGAACGTGATCGACTTCATGGCACGGTTGGGGTATATCCAGCGCTTCAATGCCAAGGAGATTCTCGACCTGAGGTGGCTTCATGACTGAGAGACGCGAATCCCCGGCGTCGGCTTACGGATTCCTGCCGGTTCTGGGGTTCATCGGAATATGGGAGATCGTCACCCGCCTGGGGTTTGTCCCCCAATCGATGCTTCCCCCCTTCACGACGGTCGTCATGGAGGCGGTGGCGCTGATCCGGAGCGGCGTGTTGATCCGGCATTTTTCCCTGAGCTTCGCCCGGGTGATCGTCGGGTTCGTGACCGGCAGCGTGGCGGGATTGTTTTGTGGGCTCATCATGGGATGGAAAGAAACGGCCCATGCCACCTTTTCTCCCATCGTCAGTTTCCTCTATCCCATCCCCGCCCTCGGGTGGCTGCCCATCTTCATGATCTGGTTCGGGGTGGGTGAGCTGCTGCCCATTGCCATCATCTTCACCTGTTCCTTCTTTCCCGTCCTCTACAACACGGCCAGCGGGGTTCGAAACGTGGATCCCAACTACATTCAGGTGGCCCGGACCCTGGGACATGGTGAGGGGAGGATCCTTCTGACAGTCCTCTTCCCTTTGGCCCTGCCGAGTATCTTCACCGGCCTTCGGCTCGAGGCGGGCATGGCCTGGCGGGTGATCATCGCGGCGGAGATGGTGGCCATTCCCACGGGAATCGGGGCCTTGCTCATGCGGGCGGAAAGCCTCATTCGGATGGATATCATCATCGTCTGTCTCATGGTCCTGGCGGTCATGTGTTTCTCTTTCGAAAGATTCTTTTTCTTTCTGGAAAGGAAGACCACGGGCAGGTGGCGCCTTGGCTGAAATTGTCCTGAAAGGGGTTCGTAACTACGCCTTGAACGGGGTGGACCTCCGGGTTCTCAATGGGGAAACCCTGGCCATCGTGGGGTTGACGGGGGCGGGGAAGACGACCCTGATCAAGGCCGTCGCCGGGCTGATTCCTTATGAGGGAACCATTCTGATCGATGGAGAGGATATCCGATCCGTCCCCATCCGAAAGCGGCGTATCGGGTACCTGCCCCAAGACCTCTACCTCTTCCCCCACATGACGGTTTTTTCCAACGTCGTTTACGGGCTCAAGGGTATGGGAAGGACCGCCGCGCGCCGCGAGGGGGAGAGGATACTGGCGCTCATGGGAATTGCCCATCTCGCGGATCGCTATCCGGCCAATCTGAGCGGGGGAGAGAAGCAACGGGTCGCCTTGGCTCGGGCCATCGCGCCCCAGCCGGAGATCCTCCTTTTGGACGAGCCCTTCAGCAGCCTGGATGTCAAGACGGCCAAGTATCTCCGCCTCGAGTTCAAGCGTATTGTCCATGAATTGGGATTTACCACCCTGTTCATCACCCACAACCTGACGGAGGCGGAGGAGATGGGGGATCGAATCGCCATCATGGACGGGGGGCGTATCCTGAGGGAAGGAAACTTTTCCGATGTCTTTGTCTCGCCGGATCACCCCCTGGTGTCCGAGTTCATGGGTTCCTATACCATTCTCGACTGTATTGCACATCAGCCCATCGGCAACGGCTTGGCGCGGGTCGAAACGGGGCGGCTCTCCCTGATCGTCCCCGAGGACCGGAAGAGAATCCGAAAGGTGGCCATTGCCTCAAGGCATGTCTATCTGTCCACGGAAAAACCGCCGGGGCCGGACGTGAACCGCTTCAAGGGGGTCGTGGAAGAGATAAGGGACGACGGGGTTCTGAAACGGCTCATCGTCAATGTTTCGGGGGAACGGGTGTTGGCCGAAGTCTCGCAGGGAGAGGAGGTTCTCCACCGTCTCACGCCCGGGATTCCGGTTTACGTTATCTTCCGCCTGCGTCACCTGAAGGTCTTGTGAGTGGATAAAAGAATGGTGGAGATGATGGGATTCGAACCCACGACCCCCACGTTGCGAACGTGGTGCTCTCCCAGCTGAGCTACATCCCCACG
>CAZOBB010000169.1:0-23068 GCA_964577975.1 uncultured Thermodesulfobacteriota bacterium
GTTCGATGATTATGGACGTGGATGGGAATTCCTATATTGATTATGTCGCCTCATGGGGGCCTATGATCTTGGGACACGCACATCCCAAGGTGATCGAAGCTATCAAGAACACGGCTGACAGAGGAACGAGCTACGGGGCTCCAACATCGTTGGAAGTAGAAATGGCGGAAGAGATTGTTTCGGCGGTTCCCTCGATGGAGTGGGTGCGGATGGTTAATTCGGGAACGGAGGCCACCATGAGTGCCCTTCGGTTGGCTCGAGGTTTTACCGGTCGGACAAAGATTGTCAAGTTTGAAGGGTGTTACCACGGGCATGTGGACAGCCTTTTGGTCAAAGCGGGATCCGGCGGTATGACGTTTGGTACGCCGGATAGTGCGGGGGTTCCAGAGGGATTGGCCCGTGAAACCTTAGTGGCGACTTACAACGATCTGGCCTCTGTGGAGGCTTTTTTCTCGCAGTATCCGGATGAGATTGCCGCGGTCATCGTGGAGCCGGTAGCAGGAAACATGGGAATGATTCCCCCTAAAGAGGGGTTTTTAGAGGGGCTTCGAGCGTTGACATCACGTTACGGTGCCGTGTTAATTTTTGATGAAGTCATAACTGGATTTCGGGTCGGGTTTTCAGGAGCGCAGGGAATGTTTGGGATTGATCCTGACCTGACGTGTCTGGGAAAAATTATTGGAGGAGGACTGCCTGTTGGGGCATTCGGGGGGAAGGCCGAGATAATGAATGCGCTGGCTCCCCTTGGACCCGTCTATCAGGCTGGAACCCTAGCGGGGAACCCTCTGGCCATGACGGCAGGGCTGACCACCCTTCGCCTGTTGAAAGAAGAGGGTGTTTACGAACAGCTTGAGGAGAAGGGGAATTATCTCGCAAAGGGGGTCGCCGAGGCATTTTCCGGTGCCTCTATACCTGTGCAGTCTCACCGATTAGGTTCTATGTTTTGTAATTTCTTTACAGACTCGCCGGTAGTCGATTATGGATCGGCCAAGACGAGTGATACAGAGATGTTCTCGAAATTCTTCTGGGGACTGCTGGAACACGGTGTCTATATCGCGCCCTCGCAATTTGAAACGGGCTTCGTTTCTTTGGCGCACACGAAGGAAGATCTGGATCGAACCATCGAGGCGGTTTCACAAGTGGCGAAAACGTTGCGATAAAAAGGGACGTGGTACCGTGGTGTCATGAAGTTTGTTTCCTCAAAAACGAAGAAATGGGTTGATCTCGTCTCGAAGTATGGGACGATCGGCCTGGAAATGGGTATCTGTGTCTTTCTTGGTATCGTTTTTGGGGCGTACCTCGATAAATTTCTAGACACGACTCCATGGTTGACGATAGTTTTTACCATTTTTGGAATGGTTGCGGGTTTTAGAAGCCTCTTTAGGCTGGCGAGGGAGTTAATGGACGAAGAGGAAAGAAATGAAGAGGGAAGAGATGACAACAGAAAGGGCTGATCATACTCGGGAAGAAGAACCTTTGCGGGAACTGACCACGGATGAGGCATGGGCTTTGATACAGGCTCAAGAGAGGCGATTGAGGCGGATCCAGTATTTAAGTCTGGGATGGTGGGCCCTTTTCCTCATAGGAGGAGGGATCATTTACCATTCATTTCCGATAACGTTGGGGATCTTCCTGGGGGGATTGATTGTTGTGTTAAATTTCTTTTGGCTGACCCGTCTCGTGCGACGTGCTTTTCAGAAAAAAGAGAAGCCGACAAAGGGATTTTTTGTAAAATTTGGCTTGAAATTTTTTTTGTTATTGGCTATAGTCGCCTTCGTGATTTATTTCACACCGGTGAATCCGATTGCCTTCTTGATAGGACTATCGGTGTCGGTGTGTGGAATCATGTTGGACGGAGCTATAGGGGTTGTCAAAAAGATAGCTTAGGAGACTGACAGAATGGAACATGGTGGAATTTTTTATTATCAGTTTATTCCGGGGTTGAACAAACTTCCCATGCAGGTGGGGAACGCCGTGTTGGTTTCCCTTCTTCTTCTAATTCTCTTTTTTCTTGGATATCGTCGCCTGAAAAGGAAGGGAGACGACATCATTCCCGACGAGAAGTTTACGATTCTCAATTTCATGGAACTTATCGTGGAAGCGAGTGTAAAGCTGATCGAGGACAACATGGGAGAGGTTGGAAAATCCTTGTTGTATATCCTTGGGTCCCTTATTGTGTTCATTCTTTTCAACAATCTTTCCGGATTGGTTCCGGGCTTTGCCCCTGCCACGAGCAATTTGAATACTACCTTGGCATTGGCATTGACGGTCTTTTTTATGTATCAGTTTTACGGGTTCAAGGTTCATGGACTCAAGTATCTCAAGCATTTTACGGGGCCTTTCCTCTGGCTTTCCCCTTTGATGTTTCCGATTGAGCTGATCGGACACCTGGCGCGCCCCATGTCTCTCTCTCTCCGTCTTTTCGGGAATATGATGGGTGACCACCTTGTGGTAGGGATCTTTTTTCTTTTGGTCCCGCTGATTGTTCCGTTGCCTATCATGTTCTTGGGAATTTTCGTGTCGGTGGTTCAAACCCTTGTGTTTGTGCTTTTGTCGATGGCCTACTTTTCAGGTGCCATAGAACATGAGGGAGAAGAGGAGCATGAAGGAGGCCATGGTATTGAGAATGAGGCCATAGAAGCGGCATGAGTATACCCGAAAGAAAGGAGGTGAAAACAATGTTGAAGAAAATATGGTTAATGGTGGGGGTTATCTTCGGCTCCATTTTCTCTTTCGCGATGGTCGCAATGGCGGCGGAAGAGGGAGCGGCGGCGGCCTTGCCACCCGAGGTTAAGATGTGGATCGCTATAGCGGCTGGATTTGGTATGGCTATTGCGACGGTGGGTGGTGCGATCAGCCAGGGACGCGGAATTACATCTGCATTGGAAGGAATCGCTCGGAATCCTTCTGCGTCAGGGCAGATGGTGACACCGATGATTATCGGTCTGGCGTTGATTGAGTCGTTGGTCATCTACACCTTGGTGATTGAGCTGTTGCTGGTTTTCAAGTTGTAGGTAGCTTTTTTACGAGAGCCGGCACGCGTGGCCGGCATAGGTGATGTTGAGTAGCGTAAGGCGGGAAATTTCTCCCGCCTTTTTCTTTCGGGTATTACCGAAAACGGTAGTAAGCTCGTAATGATCTGGTTTGAAAAAGGAGAATGGACACGATGGTGAGCAGGATGACGCCGCCCAGGATGAGATCCATGGTCAAGAAAGGGGCTCCTACCTTCATTCTCACGGTCGTTAGAAGGTAGGCCGTTCGTATCCAGACAACACTGGCGCAAAGTAACGTGGTTTGTATCATTCTTGCGATGAAGGGATGTCGGAATGGCAAGAGTAAAATGGGGATGAGGGAAACGATGGCGAGAGCGAGGTGTCCGTGACGGAGAAAATGGGCGCTTAAAAGGAGAAGACTGAAGAAAGGGAGAAAAAGCAGGGCCATAATGGATAAAATTTTCGTGAAGAAGGTCTGTGAAGGCATTTATACCTCTCTTAATCGTCCGTTTTCCATCCTCAAGATGCGATTGGTGATCCTTTTGAGGACATCCCGATGATGGCTGACTACAATATACGTGTTGGCTTTTTCCGTAAGAATGGCTTCAATCTTTTCCGTGGCCTTTTCGTCGAGACCGGCCGTGGGTTCGTCCAGCAATAGGACATCTGGGCTCATGGCAAAGAGGGTAGCCAGAGAAACGAGCTTTTTTTCTCCCCCCGAGAGATTGTAGGTGACTCTATCCTCGAATCCCGATAGCCCAATTTCTTCCAGGGTTTGTTCGACGATACGATGCACCTCTTCCTTTGGGATTTTTAGGTTCAAAGGTCCAAATGCCACGTCTTCTGCGACAGTTGGACAAAAAAGCTGGTCTTCCGGATCTTGAAAAAGGAGGCCCACACGCTTTCTTACCTCCCGAAAATCTTTTTCGTCTTTTCTCTTTTTTCCGAAGACGATGATCTCTCCCGCCTTAGGTTTGATGAGTCCGACGATCAAGTGTAAAAGTGTTGTTTTGCCACTGCCGTTGTGTCCTACGATGCCGATACGATCCCCTCGGTGGAGTTCAAAACTCAGATCTTTGAAGACTTCCAATCCATTTGGATAGCTGAAACTTACGTTTTTCAGTTCGATCACCGGCCAAGTCCCCATTGAAGGAATGCTAGAAAGAAAACATAGATTCCCATAAAGATCAAGGCGAGGAGATCTCGCTTTCTGAATGTAAAGTGTTGGAAGACCCAGAAGGTTCCTTCAAAACCCCGACAAACCATGGCCTGATAGATGCGTTTCGACCGTTCCGAGCTTTTGAGGAAAAGGGTTCCGAGAAGGTAGGCATAGGCCTTGTAGGTGTGGAGGTTTGTGGACGGTTCGAACCCCCGAGCCTTCATGGCGTTGATGATTTTATGATATTCCATGTGAATGACATGGATGTATCGGAAGCTGAAGAAAAAGAGATGAACCAATTTGTTTGGAACTTTCAGATGATGGAGGCCGTGTACGAGGCCGAAAATGGTTGACGTGGACAAGAGCGCGATGGAAGCCAGGATGATTGTATTCGATTTGATCGTTATGAGGATACAGGTTTCGATCCCTGAGCGGGTGATTCCCAGGCCAAAAATGGAGAAGAGGGGAGGCCCGGGGGATGTGAAAGGCAGAAACAGCCAGAGAAACGCTACAAAGGTATTAACGATGAGAAGCCGGGTGAGGACGTGACGAAGATTCAGACGGGCGAGCAGGACGAGGAAGACGGCGAACGCGGTTCCCATACCCAATACGAGGGGTTTGCCTGTGATAGCGACAACGATGCTGAATCCCAGGGTAACAAGGATCTTGACCCTGGGATCCATGGTGTGGAAGATGCCGTTTCCGTGGGCGAACGGTTCCGCGATCATTTTTTTCTGCTTTTCATCATCATCCAGATTCCCATAAGTCCCATAATCCAGCCGATTCCACCAACGATGTCGCGGAACGATACCTTTTCGGCTTCCTGGCGGGCTAATGTTTTCATGATGGGTTGAGTGGCTCGGTTGACTTCCTCGCGGACGATGCTCCTAAGCGTTCGTTCTGAAATTCCTTGGACTTTCGCTAGCTGGGTGGCAGGTTTTGGGGATTCTGAGTCCTCATGGGTGGGTGATGTTGACTGGTCCTTCTGGTTTAGTTCAAATGTCGTTTCCGCTCGGTGTCCCATGCTGGCAGTCAGGACGATCTTCAGTTTTTTTTGGTTTTTGGGAGCATTGAAGGTTAGCGCACCCTTTTCATTCGTTTGTTTCGAAAAGATCTTCTTCCCCTTTTCTCCATAAACGTCGACTCGGGCCTGTTTTGTCGGCGTACCGTCGCTGAAGAATCCTTCGACATGAATTTGGCTTCCTTCCTGATACGCGAAAACGGAGATCCTGTGCGCGAGGCAGAGGGTGGGGAAAATAAATAGCGAGGCAAAGACGAGTAGCCATTTTTTCATTCTCTTACCTCCAGTAGATCGGGTTTGACTTTTCGTAAAAAGGCAACGCAGAACATGGTTAGGACGCCTTCGATTACCATCACGGGAACGTGGGCGTAAATAACCATTTTACCGGCTTCAAAGAAGGATTGTCCCGTCCAGAAAAGGGCAAAAGCTACCATCAGGGCGGCACCGAAAACCCCAAAGGCGCCGCAGAGGAATGCGGCTAGAAGGGCCCGTTTCTGGTTGGAGGAACGGACAAAAGGATGGAAAAGGTAATAGCCCCCGACGGCGGGAAGGGCCATTGTGGCCGTGTTAACGCCGAGAGTTGTGAGACCACCGAATTGGAAGAGAACCGCCTGGAAGACAAGCCCAACGAGGATGGCGGGGAAGGCGGCCCATCCAAGGAGTAGTCCGACCAACCCGTTCAAGATGAGGTGAATACTTGTGGGACCCAACGGAATGTGGATGAGTGAAGCCACGAAAAAGGTGGCGGAGAGAACACCCACTTCGGGGATTTTTTCGTTTTCCGTTTTTTTTAGCCCGATGGCGATACCACCGGCGGCTATAGCGGCGCCCGAAATGAGGACGGGCGCAGAGAGGATTCCTTCAGAGATGTGCATTTACTTCTTCCTCTCCATGTCTCGTGTTCTAACCCACAAAACAGCCCCAAGTTCGACGGGATATTCCTTTCCGTTATGCTTGATTTTCTTTTTTCCTTCATTGAGAGCGGCAAATCCCCACCATCCGGCGGCCGGCATGGCGAAGGTAAAGATACCGTTTTGATCTGTCTTGATGACCTGATTGATAAAGGGATCGGCAGGGGCTTTATATTTCTTTCCCACATTGTTGTATTCAACTTCGACGCGGCAGAAGGGGGCAGGTTTACCATAGAGGAGCACTAACCCTCGGAAAACGTTTCCTGTGTAGAGACCATAGGGACGTGTCAAGGGGATGATTTCCGTGTCTAGTCCTATTTTTGTGTCCCAGCCACTTTCCATGCCGTATCCATTCACAATGACTTTGGTGAAATGGACGATGAACTTTTCTTCTGCCGGTTCAAAATAGGGGGCTGGCTGATCGAAAAAGACGTGGTCTCCCGGCCGCTTCACGCGGTAGATAGCTTTCCATTCTTTATGTCCTTGGATGTTGATCGGTGTTAGGAGAGGGAGAAGATTTTCCATTTTCTGTCCCCGAATCTTGACCCCAAAACGTACGGGTTTGGCCATGTCCATCCAGTTTCTTTCAAAAGGATGGGCAAACATGATCGTTAAAGTAATCTTTCCTCCCTGACGCTGGGTGACTATTTCGGTGGACGGGATGATCATGCCAAAATGAGCCCGAACGATGGAAGGGATTCCAAGGGAAAAGACGAGGGTAACGACGATTATCCCAACGGTTTTAACTCTCTTTACTCTTTTCATGACAAACCTCCATTCTCTCGAGAGGATGAGACTGCCTACAAGCAGAGACACTCCTTCCTTTCAACGGTAAGATCTTCGTGATCCGTTTGGGATTGGTTTAGATGTGTTTTTCCGCCTATCCGTGAGAACCTTCTGGTTCCCTCATCGTTTCTGGCAACTTTTATCTTTCATATTCTGCCGCGTTTGTCAACGCCGAACATACCTCTGGAGGTGAGACCATATTGTCTATTGAGCCGAGTTTGTGGACCAAAGCGGTGTTTTCCCGTTTTTGGAGTAGATCACTGCATTTCCATCATCTTGTATGACAAGAAAAGCGCCAGGGTTTCCTGCCGTGTTGGAAGACCAGCTCGCGTGGCGGTTGAGATACATCACCAGATTGCCGTCGTGCTGCATGATAAGTTTTGTCACTTTATATTTGTATGTTCCGGAGGACCAGAGGACTTTTGTCTTGCCGTTCTTGAGTTTTTTACGAATTACGATGTTTCCATCCGTTTGCATGGAGAAGGTGTATTTCCCGTTTTTGGATGTCAGAGAGTGGCCGGGGGTGAGGAATTCTCCGGGGTTGAGCCGATCTTTGGCGAAAGCGTTTGCGGAAAGGATGGTAAGGAATAGAGTGGCTGCCACGATACCACTAAACAAAAGATTGAGGCTTTTTTTCATTTTTTACTTTCCTCCTTGGTTCCTCATACCAGATTCTTGGCAGGTTGTCAATTTAAGGGTTTTGTGATTTCAGGCAGTTATGAGAAGGTTTCCCGGTGCACCAAAAAACGAGGCCAACGAGATTCATCTTCTTTTGTTTTATCCTTCCTGGAAACCGGAAGGAGAGGAAGATTAAGGGTTCATCGGAGTTCTGGTGGAAACGTCTCGCCACCTAATTGGATGAGAAAGGTGGTGTGACGGGGGGAGGTATGGCTATTACTTTTTTTGGGCTTCCGCTTGACGACCATGATGAGGGTTTTTGGATCAAAAAGATTCCGTGGAATAGTAACCTCTTTTCAAGATGATGCCATTGTCACAACCTATTTGTTCCGGCGGCAACTCGGTGGGAGGGGGTATCGGGGCCTTTCCTTTTTCTTTGTTGGATCGTTACATTTGACTGCGTTTGGCCCTGGGGGTGTGGGGACAAATTGTGATGTAGGGACAAAAGGGACAATACGCAGTTTCGTATGGGGCGAGGTGGGGGGTATGTCGCATGTGGTTTATGAGATAATCGATAAGGGAGGTTATGTGGCTCTGGGAGAGATTTTCGGCCATGACAGATTCTTTAAGCCTATTTCCGAAGGGTATTCCAAGGTAAAGAAGGGTTGTTTCAACTTCGTCTCCCTCTTTCAGGGTGAAGTTTTTCCGAAAGAGATAAAGATAAATGGGGAGCTGTGTTGATGGAAGGAGGGAATGGAGTTTAGAAAGGGCTGTCAGTGAATAGTCGGACGAATCGAAATTCTGGAGGAACTCAGCGAGTTTACTCGAAGGGGGACGGGTAAAGGAGCCTGTTTTGTAGTCGATGATACGCCACAAAGGAGGACGATCGTCCTTTCTCTTAACGAAATCGATTCGATCAACCTTTCCGTAGAGCCGGTAGGTTTCGAAATGTGTTGCCAGCTTTTTTTCTGTGGCCTTTATTTGAATATGATCATAGGTATGGATAATCTCTTCTTGGTAGGTAAAAAAGTTGTGGAGCCGATGTTCCATCAAGCGGCGAAGGAGGTTTGTCCGCAACGGCGTGAGGGTGGGAAAGTAACGGATGATGGAGGGTAAAATGGTTTCCATGGCTGTTTTTTTTGCCCTTTTCAAGAGGTGGGGAGAGAGAGGAATATTTTGAAGGTTTCTAAAAGCTGTTTCTAAGATGTGATGGATCATGTTTCCAATAGCCACTGACGAGGCAATTTCTTGAATTTCTGGTGCCTCGGGGATACCCACGATCCTTTTCAGGTAGAATAGGTGAGGACAGGTAAGATAATCATCGAGAAGAGAAGGAGAAATCCCCTTTGCGAGGCATTCTTGAAGTTTTCGTGGGTAGAAAGATGGCCGATTCCCTTTTGGACGGGTGGGAAGGGGGACTTGAAAGGTATAAGTTTTGACGAGAGGGGATTGGGGGACATCTTGAGAAGAGAGGGAACCGTCCTTTTTTGTCAGGTGTAATTCTTCTTCCAAGACGAGTTGTTCCACAAAACGGCTACGTACCTTTTTGTCCTCCCCACTGGTTCCTTGTTGGTAGAAAAGGTGAATGTGTCGTGAGGCATCGACGAGACGGAAAAAATTGTAACGGAAAAGGGATTCGCGGGTCTTAATAGAAGGCAGTCCTAAAAGGGGGTGGAGAGAGGGGGGGAAGAGGGGATCGATTTTGATGTTTTTGGGAAGTATGCCTTCATTAACGTCGAGAATGAAAAGATTGCGAAAGCTCAGAAGGCGTGATTCAAGCATTCCCATGACTTGAATTCCTTCAAGGGGATTCCCCTCAAAGGGGATGCGAAGCGATGAAATGAGGTGCCGAAGTATTTGACAGAGGATTTTTGGGGAGGAAAGATCACGAGTTGCAGATCGGGAAAGGATAAGATTGGGCAGAATTCTGTCCAAAAAATCCTGGATCGTTTGGCGTTCCAGGGAAAATCGGTCGTCCCTTAAAAGGGTGTTTTTGAAACCATGAATGAGGTGAACGAGCGCTTGTCCCATGTCGTGTAGTGTACGGGCGTTGATAAACGGAGAGAGAAACTCTTCTTCGAGTTGGTGGCACAGGTGGAGATCCTTATCCGTGAGAGTCTCGAAGGAGGTAAGGGCATTGAAACGGAGGAAAGAAAGATTTTGGGAAATGATTTCGTCCCTTAATTTTTGGGCCGTTTCACCGAAGGGGACCCCATCGACGCGGAGAAAATGGGTGTAAGGATGGGAAAGGAATTTGTCGAGAGAGCGATGATGGAATCCCCATCGCTCGTGGCGCGTGATGGTCAATTCTATCAAAGATTCGATCAGGGTGTAGAAGTTGCTTTTGGTGGCGGGAAATCCCAGGGTTACGTTCATGGGGAGCTCGAGATTGTCCAGCGCATATAGGAGAGGGAGGAGAGAAGAGCCTTCCGGGAGGATGATGCCTACCTCAAGGGGAGAGGCGGCGGGGTTGAGGGAATTGCGCGTTTGACTCATGACGTGGGCGGCTTGGCGGATTTCGGCGTGGCTGTCGAATGATTCGTAAAAAGAGATCGTTCTTTGTGGTTCTTTAGGGGGCTTTCGTCTCTCTTTAGGTCGTTTTCCCCAAAAAGCCCCATTCATCCATGTATCGTATATTCGATAGGGATCAAGGACGGGATGGCGTTTTTCCAAATCGGTATGGAAAAGAACTATCGTGGTGTGGTTGCGAAAGAGATGGAGGAATAGGGATCTTTGGGCCTTCGTCAAGAGGGTGAAGCCGGCGAGGAGAAAAGGTCCTGTCAGATGTTCCTTCAAGGCCACCAACCGTCGGGAGATGTCCCCATGATAAGTGAGATTTTCCTTTTCCATGACGAGGCGGTAGTCTTTATAAAGGATGTCGAGGCGGCGAAGAATGGCTTCCGCTTCCTTGACCACATTTTCGGCGTAGGGGAGGGGGGTAACCTCGTCGAAGAGATGGCGGTCGAATTCGTCAAAGAGGAGGGAAAGGTGCCGGCACCAAGGGAAGACAAGCTCCAGCGATCCTCCCAGGCGTTGATAGAGGGATGGGTGGTTCTTGATGAGGTCGTAAAGAAGAAAGAAGCGGTCGATATCACGTTGGAAGAAGGGAGGCGAAGGGGAGTGGGAATAAACGGCTTCTTTCGTGAAGTCCTCCAGAGCCGCTGCGGAGACTTTCAAAAGGAGGGGAGACGTCAGTCGGTTTTCAAAGAAACGAACCGTTCGCCGGTTGGGGAAGAGAACCGTTACCGTATCATTGGTGCGAAGCAATTTCTCCGTTTCTTCGGCAACAACGGCGATAAAATCGATTGCCACATCGACGGCGATTACCTCAGACATACTGGAGCTCTCCGCTCTCGAGATAATAGAGGACGCCTCTTCCTATAGGAGCGATCTCAAGGGTTCGGAGGATATGGAGATAATTCCTGACTTGATAGATGTGGGATGGATCTTTTTGTCCCGTTTTGAATTCGAGGAGATGAAACGTCTCTTTCCGTCGGATGAGCCGATCTATCCGAATGATCTCTCCTTTTTTGGAAACAAATTCTTTTTCAGTCCATGCGTCGTCAATGTTCCTAAAGTATTTGTCAAGTTGTTCGAGTGTTCGGACAATAAGGGCAACGAGCGATCGGTTCATCGTTTCATCTAAACGTAGTCCCATTGATTGCGTGGCCTTTTCTAAAGCGGATTTTGCCGCTTCTGTAAGTAAAGTGTCCGGTTCCAGACGGTGTAGATAGCTCAATGCGGCGTGTACGATGTTTCCCGTCCGTCGGGCCTTTTCATCCAGCCATTTTTCGCTTGGACTTTCGGGAGGGAGACGAAGATGGTGCCGAATGTCGCGTGTGGTGAAAAAAGTGGGTTTTAACGGTTCAGTTTCGTCCTTTTCTTCTTTCCCCTTCTTTTCGGCACGTGGCTGGCCTATTTGAAAAGAATCCTTTTCTTCCGGGAGATAACGATGAAAAATTACAAGCCTCCGGAAAACGTCTCCAATTCCAATCCCTTTGTTGCGGGGGGGGACCAACAGATAGAGGGATTCTTCGGCTCTCGTCAAGGCGACATAGAAGAGATTGAAGCTTTCGATGAATGACTTCCTATCGAGTTCATATTTTTTTTGCTCGGCTTGGGGGTTGATGGAACAGAGAAACTTGGTCAAGCGGACATACTCGCCGGATTCCAGTTTGGCGATTTCTCCATAGTTGTTGGGTATCATGGTCCAGTTCAAAAAGGGAACGATAACGGCAGGAGATTCTAATCCCTTGGCCTTATGGATACTCATCAGGCGGATTGCCTTTGGAGATTCGGGAAGGGTGAGATAGGTGTCTTCGGTGTTTTCATAGAAATTGCTTACCATCTCCCTGAGGTGTGTGACCCCCTTTTCTTCTTGAAGAAGGACCTCCTCCAAAAGCCGATCAAGTAATAAATCGCTTTCTGGATAGGCCTCCGGGATTTGAAAGTGGTCGATGATCCTGTGAAGGAGCTCGTAGGCGCTTAAACGCTTGGCTTCCTCTCGCACAATTTCAAGGGAAGCGGCATAGAGGGGATAATCGGCATAGAAATAATCTTCAAAGGATCCTTTTTCGGGGTCATAGGCGGAAAAGATTTCTTCCCTGACCGGCTGGGGGATAGTGCCGAAGAGTCCATCGTGCACCAGTGCAAAAAGATAAAATTCACGGTGGGGAAAGGAGAGGAAGGAAAGTAGATTAAGGAGAGACTTAATAGGAGGAAGAGTAAACAGCCTGAGGGATTGATCGGTTACGAAAGGGATGGGCGCGGGAAATTCGAAAAGCCAGCCGGCGATGGCTTCAATTTCGTCATTTTTTCGCGCGAGGATGAGAATTTCGTGGTCGAAGTAGCTTTGTCTGATTTCGTGGAGCGCTTCAAAAAAGGCCTCCCGGAGTGTTCCTAATAGTTCCTCCTCTTGCGAAGGTTTGGAGAAAAAACGGGCTTTAACGTATCCCCCCGTTTTCTCCATTTTTATCTTTTGTCGATTGTTTAGATAGACGTCTTTCAGATCGGGCAGGTAATTCCTCTCTTTAGCCTGGGGGGGGAGCGCCTCCTCGAACCCTTCGGGGTCGAAAAGGGTATTGAAGAAAGTTACGAGGGTAGGGCTGGATCGCCAGTTGGTGTCGAGTTCTTCGGAATGACGTTCTCCATTCCAGGTGCTTGGCATGATTTGAAAGGCCTCGTCCATGAGGCGGTAATCGCCTCCCCGCCACCCGTAGATGGCTTGCTTGGGATCTCCCACGAAAAAGAGGGTTCCTCCCTCGCTTAAACTGTTTTCAATGAGTGGAAGCATTGCTTTCCATTGACTTCGAGAGGTATCTTGATATTCGTCGATGAGGTAGTGAAAATAGCGTTCCCCCAAACGGCAGAAGGCGCCCGCCACGGAGACTTCAGGGGTTTCGCCGAAAAGGTCTTGAATTTTTTCTGGAAGCCGAGACCCGTCGAAGAGGTTGAATTCTTGATAGAGGCGTGATTCTTCCGACAAGGTTAACCTGAATACCTTCAGGGCGCGTTGAAGTTTGTAAACTTCTAGACGAGTAAAGAACCGTTCCGTTTCCTCTCGAAGTTCTTGTAAGCGAGTTTCGAGCACAGCCAAATGTGGGCAGTCTTTGCCTTTTTTTAAGAGGGATCTTAAGCTATGCCTTTTCACAAACCAGTTGGGGAAGGTCTTTCTTTCTAGATCCGAGAGGTGTTTGCTGGGTTTGACGGATCTCGAATCAAAACATTTTGTCTTCCTTTGCATTTCTTCTAGGTGTGAGTAGAAGTCGGAAAGCTTTGAGCGCAGAATCTCCCATTCTTTTTCGTTAGGAATAGGGTAGGGAAGCGTGTCTTCCCCAAAATCCAATTGAGCTCTTTTCTGACGAAGATCGAAAAGGGCTTTTCGTATCATGACTTCTGGATTGAATCCCGCCTTTTGTTCAGTTGTGAGGAGATGATCCAGAAAATCTTGGAAAGGGAGGGTTGCGTCTTCTTCCTGTTCCATGAAACGGTCTAACGTGAGGGAGTAAAGTTTTTGGGGATAAAAGGTTAGTTCGTAATCAGGGAGCCGTTCCGCTTCAACGGCAAATGCCCTTAAGATGGTGTTCATAAAGGCGTCGATGGTCATTACATTGAAATCACTGAAATCTTCAATGAGCTGAAAGAGGATCGTTTTTGCCTCTTTTGGAGACAGAGGGAGCCCTGGGAGGGATTCCCCCGAGAGGGCAGCCTTTTTAAGAAGGGAAAGGATACGTTCTTTCATTTCGGCCGCCGCCTTATTGGTGAAGGTAATGGCGAGAATGGTAGAAAGTTTGTTGGGTTGAGTCGAAAGCGATGGAAGTTTTTGACAGACGTGGGAAGCGTGCCTTTCTCCGTACCTTCTCGGATCGCAGAGGAGTTCTTTGACAAGCTGGAGATAGCGGATGGATAAGGCGTAGGTTTTGCCGGACCCGGCGGATGCCTTAAGGCGTATGATCTTTTTGGAGATCATAGCCTATCCTATCGTGTTCTTGGCCGTCTCGCAATTAGGACCGTCCCTTTTTGAGAGGGGGGAGCGTTTCACCGCACTTTCGACACGTCTCGGCACTCGATGGATTCATCGAGAGGCAGCGAGGACAGGAGCGGAAGCTTTCTTTTTTTTTGTCGATACCTTTCGTGATGAGGGCAAGGCCTAGGATGGCGATGGCAACGCCCACGGCGTAAAGGGGTTTGAAGATCGTTGTGCCTTTCCACAGCCACACATCGGTACGGACGACTCCCACCCCCAGGAACGCCACTACCGTTCCGATGATCCAATACTTCTTGTCACCTTTGATGATTTCTGGCTCAGACATGAACGATCTTGGATGGTCCGGTTAGTGGAGAAGGCCGTAGGAGATATAACACGAACACACAATCGCCGTCGTGATGACGCCGGCTACGGAGGGTCCAATACAGTGGGGTAGGATCATGGCTTCCGGTTCGACTTCCATGGCGCATTTTTGGGCCACCTTGGCGGTAGTGGGGATGCAGGAAACGGCGGCAATGCCCACCAATGGGTTCACCGATTTCCTGGTGAAATAGGTCACCAAGAGTCCTCCCACCAAGCCGCCGACGGCGGAGAGGATCAGGGCGACCATTCCTAGAAACATGATGAGAAACACTGATTTGGAGAAAATGGTATCGACGCTTAAAAGGGCACCCAATGTGAAACCCAAGAAGACGGTGGATCCGCTTAAGAGAACGTCATTGAGGAAATCCTGAAAACGTTTCAAGGGGGCCGTTTCTTTGATGGCTACCCCGAAAAAGAAACAGGCGATAAGGGGGGCGGCAACGGGAAAGAGAAGGGAGAGAATGACGCCAGCCACGACGGAAAAGGCAAACTTTTGGGCCGGTGAAATCATGGGAAGCTCTTGCTCTTCCATCGTGATTCCCCTTAGAGATTTCGGGATCATGAGTTTGATGATATAAGGATAGATCGCATAGGCGACGCTCAAATAGACATAGGCGACGACGGTGATCGGCACGAACAATCTCTTTGCGAGCATGAGGGAGGTATAGAGCACGATAGGACCATCGGCCCCTCCGACGGAGGCGATGGCAGCCGCTTCCTTGAAGGGAAATCCGAGAGCCACGGCTATGGGAAGGGTGAGAATTGTTCCCAACTCCGCCATCACGGCGAGGAAAAAACTCAACATGGGTCGGGCGATGAGAAAGTCCACGTCGGTAATAACTCCGATACCCATGAAGACGAGACACGCGATGAGCCCGTTGGTAAACGTGAAGGTGTAGACTGGTTGAAGAAAATACACTTGAAGGGCGTCCATCAACTCTGCAATCTTGCTCGTCAAGGGGCTTAAAAAGAGGGTTCCCACCTGGCCTCCCGGCAAAACGAGCATGCCGGCGTTGACCATGCACATGGCGAATCCCATCGGTATCATCAGTAAGGGGTCCAGGACCTCCTTATAGCCGAGATAGAGGAGAAATCCCCCTAGGAAGATCAAAAAGATTCTCCCGAATACCATTACCCCAGGAACCATGAAGAAGGTTTGAATCCCCGGAAAGAGTCCTGCCAGTTGTTCTAACATGGGTATGTGCCTCTGTCTGTTCGCGTTGTTACATGCTGATGATCTTTCGGATTCCAATAACCAGGACGCCGACGAACATCGCTACCACAAACGTTACCCCATAAATTCCGAGGGCAATTTTAAGTGCGACCGTCCATTCCATGGCTTATTCAACGACGGCGAGGAGGGAGTTTCTGTCTACGGTATCTCCCACCTTGACTTCGATTGATTTAACGACCCCATCGATGGGAGACCGGACGGGGATCTTCATCTTCATTGATTCAAGTACCAACAACACATCTTTGGCCTTTACCGTATCACCCGGTTTTACCTTGACTTCTAGGATCTTCGACAACATTTTCGCTTTGATTTCCTTTGCCATGTGTTTTCTCCTTTATAAGGGGATATTTCCGTGTTTCTTTTCCGGTCGATATTCTTCTTTTTCCATGACCGATTCCAACGCCTTGAAAAGTTCGCGACGCGTTTCAGAAGGAGCGATGATTTGGTCCACCAATCCATAAGAGGCTGACAGATAGGGACCGCCAAATTTCTCCATATATTGCCGTTTCAATTCTTCTTTTCGTTTTTCTGGATCGTCAGCCGACGCGATTTCTTTACGGAAGATGATGCCAACCGCGCCTTCTGCGCCCATCACGGCAATATCTGCCGAGGGGTAAGCCAAAACCCTGTCATACGCCATGTCGCGGCTGCACAGGGCGATATAGGCACCACCGTACGCCTTCCGGAGGATCAAAACGATTTTGGGGACCGTCGCCTCCGAGTAGGCGTAAAGAATCTTGGCTCCATGCCGGATGATACCGTCAAATTCCTGGGTGGAGCCGGGCAGATATCCAGGGGTGTCGATGAGATTGATCAGCGGGATATTGAAACAGTCGCAAAACCGGACGAAGCGTGCGATTTTGTCCGACGCGTTGATGTCGAGCACCCCCGCCATGAATTCGGGTTGGTTGGCCACGATTCCTACGACGTATCCGTTGAGCCGCGCGAGACCTACGACCACGTTCATGGCATATTCCTCATGGATTTCAAGAAAGCTGTTCTCGTCGAAAACGTGGTCGATGATCTCATGAATATCGTAGGATTCTTCAGGATCTAGGGGGACGAGGGAGTTTATTTCTTCGTTGACGGACAGATCTTGGGAGGGGGACTGATAGGGAGGAATTTCAAAGGTGTTTTGGGGGAGATAGGAAAGCAATCGCCGAACGGTTTGAAAACATTCTTTTTCGCTGTCGTGCGCAAAGTGGGCTACGCCACTGATTTGGGCGTGAACGTCGGCTCCGCCCAGCTCTTCGTGACCGATCTCCTCTCCCGCCACCCGCTTGATGACGTCTGGCCCCGTGATGTACATGCGTGAAACACCGCGCACCATGAAAACGAGATCGGAGAGGCCTGAAGAGTAGACGGCACCTCCCGCCGAAGGTCCGAGAATGAGGGAGAGTTGGGGGATGATGCCCGAGGCGAGGGAATTTCGCCGAAAAATCTTCCCGTATCCGTTTAGGGATAGAATGCCTTCTTGGATCCGTGCGCCTCCCGAGTCGTTTATTTGAATAAGAGGGCACTTGTTTTCGAGGGCCAGATCCTGGATTCGCGCGATCTTCTGGGCGTGCATTTCTCCCAGTGAACCGCCGAGAGTGGTGAAGTCTTGAGAAAAAAGAAAGACTTTTCTGCCGTTAATCTTTCCGAAGCCGGTGATGACGGCGTCCCCCGGCGTTCGCTTTTTGTCCATTCCAAAGTCGGTGACTCGAGAGGTGACAAAAGGGTATATCTCCGAGAAGGACCCTTCGTCCACGAGGAGGTCTATACGTTCCCACGCCGTGAGCTTGCCTTTGTCGTGTTGGGAGGAGACCCGCTTCTCGGCGTTTCGCCCGCGGATAGCCTGCCTTTTCTCCTCCATTTCTTGAATGAGATCTTCCATCGTTTTCTTCATTACTTTCTTTCCTCCGTTGCCGTTTATATGTGGAAACACTTTTCTTGTCAAGATTGGCAAGGCGGTGAGCCAATTTCCTTTCTATTGACGGTGTCTTAAAGGGAAAGGATTACTGCCTTGAACGATGGGTTCTTAGCTGGTATATTACGGGGGGTATAGAGATGAGAAAAGGGGATAACGATCTTAAAAAGGCCGTCGAGATTTTGGGGCTGGTCCCACCCTTTTCGCTTTTTGATGTCAAACAGGCTTACAAACAATGTGCAATGAGACAGCATCCGGATCGGACTGCCGTGACGGCTACGGTTGAAGAAGCGATGAAGGAGATCAACTGGGCGTACAAGATTCTTCGTGATTGTATGGAGAATGTGAGGATACCGATGTCTCTGCTTGTTGACACGTCTTTGACAGAGGAGGATCGGATCCGGCGTCGCTTTTATTACGATTGGGTTCCCGCATCTTCTGGAGAGGGAGAGGGGGCATGAAAGAAGCGATGCTTTGGAAAGCCCTGGGAGATAGTCGGGTTCAGTGTGAACTGTGCGCCCATGCGTGTGTTATCTCTGCCGGGAAAAAGGGAAGGTGTTGGGTCAGAGAGAACGTCTCTGGAAGGCTGGTGACCCATACCTATGGCAGGTTGATAGCGGCGCATGCCGATCCAATTGAGAAAAAACCCCTTTTCCATTTTTTCCCATCTTCTTTGTCGTATTCCATTGCGACGCCGGGATGTAATTTCACATGCAAACATTGTCAGAATGCAGACATTTCTCAAATGCCCCGTGAGAGGGGTGTCGTGCAAGGTGAATTTGTCGCGCCGGAAGCGATCGTGGAGTATGCACTCGCCCACCGATGCAGGAGCATCAGCTATACCTACACGGAACCGACGATCTTTTTCGAATATGCGTATGAGGTTGCCCTCATCGCCCATCAGCGGGGGTTGAAGAACGTTTTCGTGACGAATGGTTTCATGAGTGAGCGGGCTCTCGAAAAGCTCAAAGGTATCTTGGATGCGGCGAATGTCGATTTGAAGGCATTTTCGGAAGATTTCTACAGAGACATCTGTGGTGGAAGGCTTGAGCCGGTCAAGCGAACGATCATCAAAATGCGTGAAGAGGGGATTTGGGTGGAGGTTACAACCCTTATCATCCCGGGCCATAACGATGATCCGTCCGAGTGGGAAGCGATCGCGGACTTTCTTGTTTCGGTCGATCGTGCCATTCCGTGGCATATCTCGGCCTTTTATCCGACCTACCACTTGACGGATGCCCCTCCAACTTCGCCGGAGCTTCTTCAAAGGGCGAGGGATGTAGGGATGTCAAAGGGATTGAAGTTTGTGTATACGGGAAACATGCCAGGCGATAAAGGGGAAAATACCTTTTGCCCAACCTGCGGGAGAGAGGTGATTCATCGAAGAGGTTTTTCCATTCGTGAAAACCTCCTTGACAAAGGCGCATGTCCGTTTTGTAAGACACCCTTGGAAGGAAGTTGGGAAGAGTGTTAAGAAAAAAGGAAGAGTCGCCCGATGTCGATGCTGTCGATCCCGTATCGGGCCAAGACATAAAAAGGCACCGAGAATTAAGGAACATTTCCTTGGATGAGATTAAGGAAAAGACGAAGATCGGAAAGTTTACTCTCAATTTGATAGAGGAGGACGCCTACGCTTCACTGCCAGCTCCCGTCTATCTCAAGAGTTTTTTGAGACAGATTGCTGAACTCATCGGGATGGATCCTGAAAAGACCGTTCGGGGCTATTTTAAGAGGATGAATGAAACACTGAAAAAATCGAGACGAGATGGTTAAGAAACAAACATTGGCGGTTGTCCTGGCAGGTGGCGTGGGATCTCGATTGTTTCCCCTCACCCAAGACAGGGCGAAACCGGCTGTTCCTTTCGGAGGGAAGTATCGGATAATCGATTTTACGTTGAGTAACTGTATTAACTCAGGGATACGAAAAATTATCGTCCTGACGCAGTATAAATCTTCATCGCTGATTCGCCATCTGAGGGATGGATGGACGATTCTGAATCCGGAGTTGGGCGAGTATATCTTGAACATTCCTCCCCAGATGAGGATCGGCACGGACTGGTATCTTGGCACGGCGGACGCCCTGTATCAAAATCTCTATTTCATAAAAACAGCGAGCCCCAAATATACACTTATTCTCTCGGGAGATCACGTTTACAAGATGGACTATTCGAAGGTTCTATGGTTTCACCGAAGAAAGGGGGCTGAACTTACCATTGCGGGGAAAATCATCCCCTTGAAAGATGCTCATCATTTCGGGAATATCCATGCCGACGAGTCGATGCGGATTGTTGGGTTCGAGGAGAAACCGGAAAATCCAAAGCCTGTGCCTTTTGATTCCGGGCTCGCCCTCATATCGATGGGGATTTACGTCTTCACTACCGATTTTATGATCGACGTGCTGGAGAAAGATGCGAAAGACCCTCATTCCACACATGATTTCGGAAAGGATATTATCCCCTCTCTGATTCACAATCACAAAGTTTACGTCTATCCTTTCGGGGGGTTGCGAAAGAGAGATAAATTGCCTGACGATACGTACTGGCGAGATGTGGGAACCCTCGATGCCTATTGGGAGGCGAATATGGATCTGACCTCCGTAACACCCAGATTTGACTTGTATGACCCTGATTGGCCGTTTAGGACCTATCAGGGTCAGTTTCCCCCGGCAAAATCGGTCTATGACAATGTGGCCGGAGGACGTGTCGGCGCGGCGCTCGATTCTTTGGTTTGCGGGGGAGTGGTTATCAGCGGGGGACGGGTGATCCGTTCTGTCTTGTCTCCAAGCGTGCGGATCCATAGCTACGCAGAAGTGGTTGAATCCGTCCTTTTTGACAGGGTGGACGTGGGGCGGCGAGCGCGTATTCGAAAGGCCATTATTGATAAGGATGTAAAAATTCCCAAGGGAATGGAAATTGGTTACGATTTGACGGAGGACGCCAAGCGTTTTACCGTAACGGAGAGTGGTATTGTTGTCGTGCCACGGGGAACAAAGCTCTAAAGCAGGCAAGGATCAGCATCTGGAGGGTGGAGATATGGCGGAAAGATCGGAAGATATGGGAAAGAAAGGTGAGCAGGAAAAAAGCTTTCAGAGGAATTTTATCGTCAAGGTAAAAGACGCTGGCCCTAAGGATCTTAAAGAAGCCTTGAAGGCAAAGGATATTAATGTGGTATCGGTGATGGAGATTTACAGGGAAGAGCTCTCGTTTGCCGGAAACGGTGAGCGAGAGAGAAGAGGAGAAAAAAAGTAGCCGGCTGCCACCCCGACATCCGGCCATTCGAAGGCTTTCCTTGAAGGGAAAGGGATTACTTTTTTATCAACTCTTTCACCTTTTTTTCAATCTCTTGACCGATTTGCTCGTTGAAACCGATCATGTGGAGGCGAATGTGACCCTCTTTGTCGAGCACGAAAATGGAGGGGATGCTCCGTACGCCATAGGCCTTCGCCACGTCCATGGTTCCCAACAAAATTGGATAAGTCACGCTGTATTTCTCTACAAACCCTTTGAGCTGGTCCAACTCCCTCCGATCGAAGCTTATCCCTAATGCGACAAACCCTTTGCTTTTGTACTTTTCATAGAGACTGACAAGGTGTGGAATCGCTCGTCGGCACGGCGGGCATCCAATCGACCAAAAATCGAGAAGAACCACTTTTCCCCGATAATCTTTGAGGGTTTTTGTGCCCCCATCCAAAAGATCGAGCTTGAAATCAGGGGCGAGGGGGGCATCGTTGGATTTGGAGCCGCATCCTCCTATCCCGACGTTCCAAAGCAGTGCTATCCCCAAAAGGGCTACGACAAATGCAAACCTTTTTGCGGCAGACGGATTCGTTTTTTTCATGATAGGACTTTTTCAATCATGGATTTGAGTTGGGATTTCGGAACAACCCCCACGACCTGGTCGGCTACTTTTCCATCTTTGAAGAGAATTACGGTTGGGATTCCTCGAATGCCGTATTGTCCCGGCGTGGCGGGGCTTTCATCGACGTTCATCTTGGCTATCTTTAATTTTCCTTTATATTCTTCGGCAAGTTCCTCGATAACGGGTCCAAGGATGTTGCAGGGGGCGCACCAAGGGGCCCAGAAATCGACAAGCGCCGGCATGTCGGAATCTAGAATTTCGGACTGGAAGTTCCCATCGTTTACGTGTAACAGGTTTTCAGACATCTTCATCCTCCTTTATTCTTGAATCGAATAATTTTACTTTTTTCTGTCCGGGTACCGCCTACTTATCGAATACCACTTCTGATGTCAACCCTTTGAAACAAGTGGTTTGATGGGATTTAACGATCCCTTTGGACAATATAGTCCGCAAGGGTTGCCAAGGTGTCCCGCTCAATCTTTTTGGGAAACAGCCTAAGCTGTTCTTTCGCTAGGGTGATGTGGTTCTTTGCGAGGGTGAGCGTGTCTTCGACTCCTTTGTAGTTTTGAATGATTTGTTGAACATCGTTGAAATCGCTTTGAGCGATCGTGTCGGACAAGACAATCTCTTGGACGCGCTTCCTTTCTTTTTCAGAGGCGCGTGCCATGGCTAGAATGAGCGGCAAGGTCACTTTGCCCTCCCGGAGGTCTGTTCCAATCGTCTTGCCTAGAGATTCATTAGTGGAGGTGTAATCCAGACAGTCATCCACCAGTTGAAATGCGATACCTACATGGAGGCCGTATTCCAGCATGGCTTTTTCCGCTTCTTCGTCGGCATTGCCAAGCACAGCGCCGATCCTACTCGCGGCCGAAATGAGGACGGCCGTTTTGCTTGTGATAAGACTCATGTATTCATCGACGGTGATTCGTAGGTCTCCTGTTTTGACAAGCTCTAGTATTTCGCCTTCCGCCAGCTCTGTCGTGGCTTCGGCGAGTATTCTCAAAATCTTTAGATGGCCATCTTCCACCATTAGGAAGAAAGATTTGGAAAAGAGGAAATCTCCCACGAGCACGCTTGCCTCACTGCCCCAAAGGGTATTGGCAGCGGGGTTACCCCTTCGAATGTCTGCATTATCGACCACGTCATCATGGAGCAAAGTGGCTGTATGGATAAATTCGATAATGCTCGCCATGCGGATGGCTCGTTCTCCCTGATAACCGTTCAGTCTTGAACTGAGAATAAGGATGGCCGGCCGTATCCGTTTGCCGCCGCTTTTGAGGATATGGGTTCCAATCTTGGAGATGAGTGGTACTCTTGAAGAGAGGTACTCCTGAAAACTTTCATCCACCGCTTTCAGATCTTCTTCAATGATCGATAGATTCATAGACAAACTATATCGGATTTGCCCGTGCTTGTCAAAAGAGTATCGGCCGAGAAATGGGGGTGAGAAAGGGGCTTGGGCATGGGGGAAAAGAGAGAGAAAGAAAGAAGATGATTCGGCGAAAGGGTGTCAAAAAAGAGGTCGATGGGAAACCTTTCGTTCTCTCGTGACTTGACATGGATAGGTTGCCGTGTTAGGTATTCCCAACGTGGGGATGTAGCTCAGCTGGGAGAGCACCACGTTCGCAACGTGGGGGTCGTGGGTTCGAATCCCATCATCTCCACCATTCTTTTATCCACTCACAAGACCTTCAGGTGACGCAGGCGGAAGATAACGTAAACCGGAATC
>CAZOBB010000170.1:0-36468 GCA_964577975.1 uncultured Thermodesulfobacteriota bacterium
CGGAGATGGCCACGTAGGTGATTCGCGGGTGGGGGAGCCTCAAGCTGATCCAGGGAGGAGAAAGGAGGTAGTCCGAAAGTTCATCCCGCACGTAGGGGGAATCGTGCGCCCAGCTCACCAGCTTCACGTCCTCCCGAAAGGCCAGGCGCCGAAGGGCCAGGGTCAAGGGGAGGTTGAAGGGCATGTGCAGGACGTTGTGGGCGATCAGGACATCCAGATTTTGCGCCCACTGCTTCACGACTTCGTAGATCTCGTCCTCGATCTCCCTCAAGGGCCCGTAACGGCCCTCCAGGCACGCCTCGTGGGCCGCCTTCACCCGGTCGTTCTGGGAACCGATCAGGGGATGGATCGTAATCTCGAAGGCCTGGCTGAAGCTTTCTCCCATGCCGGCAAGGATGGAAACCCGGTGTCCAAACCGGTCCAATACCTGGGCGTGATGGCGCAGGATCTCCTCCACGCCGCCCACAAGCGGCGGGCAGGAATAGTGGAGCAACCCGATGTTCAGTTTCCGCGAAATGTCCCGTTCTCCCTCTTGTTTCAGGTGAAGGACTGGATGATAGGAAGGAGCTTCTTCTCCAGGACCTCGTAGGAGAGATAGGTCCGCCCAAGCCTGTAATTCTTTTCCAAGGACGCGGCACGGGCATCGGATTTGAGGAAGCTCCAGACCTGCTCTACGATCTCGTGGGTCACGAACCCGTCGAAGGAAATCACATCGAAACCCAGGGGTTCGATATCCTCGATGTAGATGGAATACCGGTTCACCACCAGGGGTTTCTTGAAATAGACCGTCTCCACGAAGGCATTGCCGAAGCCCTCATATCCGGAAGGATACGTCACCAAATCCGCGCACTCATAGACATCGTCAATACTAAAGTCATGGGTATGGTTACTAGCAAAACAACGGGCCGGCCCCACCCGATCCCCGAGGAAGATGAGCTCTACGCCGAGCCTGTCCGCGTACTCCTTCACCCGGTTCTCGTAGAGGGTTCCCTCGTCCCCCGATTTGTGGGAAATCACCAGCCGAGGGTTGGGAAGTTCCATGAGATAGACCAGCTCGATGGCCCGTTCGATCCACTTTCTCGGCACCACGCGGGTGGGTTGAAGGATGAACAAGTCGTCCTCTTTGAAACCCAGAGACTCCCGCAGGGCCTTGGCCTTTCCGCTCGGTGTCGGGGGATTGGCGAAATCGAAGACGTTGGGAATCACCACGTTGCTCAAGCCCCGGCGGAAGCTGAGCTGCCGAGAGGCGTTAGAGTTGATGGTCACGTGACGGATGGCCGGATGGGCGGGGGGGAAGGCGTAATGAACGTAGTCCTGGATGGCGCAGATGAGAAATCGATCCCGCTCCCAGGCGAAGTCGTGGTGGTGGGCGATGGTGGGTACCCCCGTCTCGGCGATAAACTCCGTAATGGCCATCCCAAGGGGCACGTTCATGGGGATCGCCAAGGCGTTCTCGACGATCAGAAAATCGGGGTTGAACTCCTTGTAAAAGACGTAAAGTTTGGCCTTGAGATAGGTTCTCAGTTCGTGAACCTTGGAGCTTAGGGAAGGACGCCGAACCCGTTTCCCGAAGCAGTCCTGCTGGATCTCCAGGATCTCCGGATGCTCGAAGTGAGCCTTCGGCTCAACGAAGGAGTGGTCGGGAGGGGTCTCCAACTGTCCCGCGAAGAAGAAACACTCGTAGCCGTTTCGTTCCAAGACCTGATACCACTTGAAGGTCTCAAGAGAAACACCATCTGTCCCTGCTATCCGCGTCGAAATGAACGCCACACGCCTCATACGAACCTCCTCCCGGCGGTATCGGATGATTCATAGCAACTTATCGACCTCTTTTCAACGGGCAACGAGGCCCTTTTTCTCAAAAGGATTGTCCAAAGGGTTAAAAAACGTTATCTTTTAATAGGCGTAGATCCGCCCGTAGGGGCGGCGCGAATAAGGAATCATTTTCAAAAAAGGCTCTTGCACAATCTTCTCCAGATCGAGACGAAAGGAACGCGCAAAATCCCTCAAATGGGGCATCATGATTTTCCAATCGCTCTCCTCCAGCTCGAAGATCTTTACCTCTTTTCCCACTTGCCATTCCTCGACTTTCCCTCGGATATACATGACCCCTCCATGCATACCGGTTCCCACCATATATCCCGCAATCGGTTCGCCGGGAGGGAGATCCAACCCCAAAACGATGATGATTCCCCCCGCCTGGTATTCCCCTAGAAAGTCACGGGCGCTTCCTCCCACGACCATCACCGGGACCTGCTTTTTATACGATTTCATGTGGATCCCCACCCGATACCCCACGTTACCTCGGATGAAGACACGTCCTCCTCGCATCCCATATCCCAAGACGTCACCGGCATTTCCGTCGATGACCACCTCCCCCGCGTTCATGGTATTGGCCACGCCGTCTTGCGCATTACCTTTGACGCGAATTTTCGGTCCGTCCATAAAAGCGGCCAGATCGTTTCCCGGCACCCCATCAAGGGTCAAACGAACCTTTCCCTGAAGCCCCCCACCAATATAGCGTTGGCCGTTTACATGGGTTACTTGTAGGTTCTTGACTCCTTCTGAGATGAGACGATGGATCTTCTCGTTCAACACGCGATAATGCAATCCTCTGGCGTTAATCTTCATGCCTTCATCCCTTTCACCTGTTTCTCTCCTTTTTCAATCCCTACATGTAAACGGTCGAAAGTTTATAGGTCCTCAAATCCTTTGGAAAGTCGATATAGCCGAAATCAAGATCCAAGAGGCGGTTTTTGAAGGGAGAGACATCGATCTTTTCGCGAATCAAGCCTGTATAGACTCCCGCTCGGTCGATGGCCCCTATAAGGATAAACCCTACCAATCGGTTGTCTTTTATTACCATCTTCCTGTAAATACCCTTTTTTCGATCCAGATACCGCTTCACCTCAAACCCTTCCTCGCTGGGAGGGTTCATGATTCCCGCTGAAATGGCAGGGATACCCCCAACCTCCACCGAGTTCATGACAATCCCCCCCAGATATGAGGTATCCCTTCCCGCCATGGCCTCTCCCGCCGTTTTTCCTTGACGATAAGCGGTGGGAAGAATGGGAATAACCCGTTTTTCCCCACTCAAAAGGTCCATCGCCTCCGCCACGTCGCCGGCGGCGAACACATCCGCCACGCTTGTGCGCATGGTTTCATCGACCAAGATTCCTCGATTGACCTTGATCGGCGTGTCCGCAACCAAAGAGAGGTTTGGCCGGACTCCTATTGCTATGATGACATGATCGGCTCGGAGCTCTTCCCCATTCTCCAGAACCACCCCCGTCACCTTGTCCCCTTCTCCGGAAACGATTTTCCGGATAGTCGTTCCCTTCACGAGTCGGACGCCACCATCCTTAAGTTTTCTCTCCAATATTCCCGCCGCCGTCGCATCGAGGACCAACCCCAAGATACGATCCATCAATTCCACGATGGTGATCTTGACGCCGTGACTCTGAAGCCCCTCCATTGCCTTCACTCCAATGAGGCCTCCACCCAAGATCACGACTTCTTTCAGGCCTTTCGCCATCCGTCTGAGCCGCTTCGCATCGTCCCATGTGGTAAAGGTGGAAACCCCTTTGGCCTCTCTTCCTTCGATGGATGGCACGAAAGGAACCCCGCCGGTGGCAATCAAAAGGCGATCATACGCCACCTCCTCTCCATCATCCAGCACAGCTAATTTCTTTTCCGTGTCGATCGTGACAACTTCCTTGCCCAAAAGAGGGGTGACCTTCCAGTCTTTATAGAAAGAGGAAGGGCGATAGGCCATTTGGCGTGTGGTTACCTTCCCCGCGAGAAAGTAGGAAATCAAAGGACGCGAGTACGTTGCGTAAGGTTCCTTGGCCATGAGGATGATTTCTCCATCCCGATCGTGCCGTCGTATCCCTTCCACGCCTCCAATCGCCGCCGCAGAGTTTCCAATGATGACGTATCTCATTCTCCCCGATCCTCATAAACCAGCGCCTCGTTTGGACAATGAGCCACACATGCCGGCTCTTCCTCTCCATAACAGAGGTCGCATTTGCTCGCTATCTTTTTGATTGTTTCATCGCGTGCGATCGCCCCATACGGGCACACCATGATACACATCCAACATCCCACGCATCTATCCGCATCGTGTAGAACCGGCCCTTCCAACCCTTCCCGGTGCATCGCCCCCGTCATGCACGCCTCGATGCATGGTGGGTCCTGACAGTGGCGGCATTGAAGGGCAAAGGAGAATGGCCCGAATTCCTCCACTTTCACCCGCGGCAATGGGCGAGGAAATTCCTCGTTGAACGCCTTGATGATATTTTTCGATTGCGAATGCGCCACCACACACCACACTTCGCATAATCGACATCCGGCACATACTTCCTCTTTTGCATACACCCTTTTCATCATCACCTTCCCGCCGGCAAGATACCAAGAATATCCAACTCACTATCCGTCAGCCCAACCCCCCGAAGATGCAACCGATTTCCCCGCAGGCTTTCGATGGCGTTGATCCCCATCCCACCGAGCATCTCTTTGATTTCGTGTTCCCAGGCCCTAAGGAGGTTCATCAACCGCTCCTTCGCGATTTCGGGGTTGAGTCTCTTTTCGAGATAGGGATCTTGTGTGGCAATGCCCCAGTTACACTTGCCCGTGTAACAGATCTGGCAAAGATGGCATCCCATCGCCACCAACGCCGACGTTCCGATGTAGACGGCATCCGCCCCCAGGGCAATGGCCTTGACCACATCGGCACTACTCCGGAATCCCCCTGCCGCCACGATGGAAGCCTGCTGGCGAATTCCCTCCTCCCGAAGCCGTTGGTCTACCGACGCAATGGCCAGTTCGATAGGAATCCCCACGTTATCCCGGATCGTAGTAGGCGCCGCACCCGTTCCGCCGCGGATGCCGTCCAAAGCGATGATATCCGCCCCCGCTCGAACCATCCCACTGGCGATCGCCGCGGAATTGTGAACGGCCGCAATCTTGACCGATACCGGTTTTTCATAACGTGTCGCCTCTTTCAAGGCATAGATAAGCTGCCGAAGATCCTCGATGGAATAGATATCGTGATGAGGCGCAGGGGAGAGGGCATCCGATCCTACCGGGATCATACGGGTCTTGGAAACCTCTTCACTCACCTTTTCACCCGGCAGGTGTCCCCCAATGCCCGGCTTGGCTCCTTGGCCTATCTTGATTTCGATGGCGGCACCCGCTTGAAGGTAATCTTTGTGGACCCCAAACCTTCCCGATGCACACTGGACGATCGTGCGTTCCCCGTACCGATAAAGGTCCCGGTGGAGCCCTCCCTCTCCCGTGTTGTAATAGGTACCGAATTCATAGGCGGCACTCGCCAGGGCCTTGCTCGCGTTGAAACTGATCGCCCCGTACGACAAGGCGGAGAAGAGAACGGGAATCCGCAGCTCAAGCTGAGGCGCCAGCTTGGTCTCCAATTTTACCTTTCCCTCTTTGACAGAAACATTCAAATGATCGGGTTTCCGTCCCAAATAGGTCTTCAATTCCATCGGTTCCCTCAGAGGGTCGATGGAGGGATTGGTTACTTGACTGGCGTTCAGGACCATGTGATCCCAATAGATGGGATAAGGCCGGTCGTTCCCCATTCCCGTGAGAAGCACTCCCCCCGTTTCCGCCTGCTTGTAGATGTTCTTGATTACCCGTCCGGTCCAGTTGGCATTCTCCTTGAAGGTCGTGGGGTTCTGCCGCACGATCAAGGCATCGGTGGGACAATAAGTCACACAGCGCAGACATCCCACGCATTTGCTCGAATCTTCAAAAACCGTGTCGGACGCTTCATCATAGGTGTGAACCTCAAAGGCACACTGCCGTACGCACACCTGACAACGGATGCACCGCTCAAGACGACGTTCGACGAGGAACTCCGGTTCAATGTAACTGAATCTCACGCCGTTCCCTCCTGAAGTCTCGCAATCACGGGCTCGCCCGTCCGTGGCATCCAAACCGTATCGGGATGAGGGCAAATCTCGCGAATCCCTGATTCTTCACTCGAGACATAGATCCGGCTCCCTTTCCGGGCCGCCACGAGAGGACGGAGCTTGACCCGATCGTTCAACGCTACCATCATTCCCGTGCTTCCCAATACGATGGCAAAGGGGCCATTGGCCATGGCACTTCCATACACCATTCGGAGAGCGGTGTAGTAGGCCCGCTCCTCTTCGGGCATGTGTTCAATGAGATCCCAGAAAGGGGGCGCCAGGATGGTACACGCCGTTTCCACGGGAAGTCCGTGCTTCCGGAGGAGGAGATCGAAGAGATACGCCATAACCTCCGTATCCGTCATCATGGTACAATGATAGCCAAACATCTCCACGTAACGCATGTTTATTCCATAGGAAGAAATCTCCCCGTTATGGACGATCGCCCAATCCAGAATCGTAAAGGGATGGGCCCCTCCCCACCACCCCGGTGTGTTGGTGGGAAACCGGCCGTGGGCAATCCACATGTAGGCCTCGTACTCGTCGAGTCGGTAGAAATCCCCTACGTCTTCCGGAAACCCTACCGCCTTGAAGGCTCCCATGTTTTTTCCACTGGAAAAGACAAAGGCCCCGTCGATTTTCCGGTTGATCTTCATGACCTCGCGAACGACAAAATCGTCCGCCGAAAGGTCCTGATGCGCCAACACCTCCTCCTTCGGATCGACAAAATAGCGCCAGATAATGGGAGCCGGGCCAATTCCAAAGGTTTTCCGCGTCGCTATGGGTCCCGATTCTCGAATCTCAAAGCTGGAGCGGATCAGCTCTTCGCATGCCGCTTGAGAAACGCCATCCTCGTAAAACAGGTGGAAGGCATACGAATCGGCAAATTCCGGATATATCCCGTATGCCGCGAATCCCCCCCCCAACCCGTTGCTCCGGTCGTGGAGCAAGGCGATAGACTGAATGATATCGTTTCCCGAGGAACGTTTGCCCGACTCATCCATATAGGCACTGAGCCCACACCCCGAGATCTCCTTTTCACGCAACAGATCCCGCATCCCGTATTCGTTCATCCTTTCATCCCATCTCCCTCGAAAAGTGCATAGGTTCATACCACAACATTCACGGAAATGTCAACAACTAAAACAAAATAATTTTTCACTTTTCCGTCTTACGAGAACTGAAAAGGCCCTATCCCACAGGATAGGGCCTTTTTATGAGAGCGTAATGCGCTATGTCAAGAGCTCTAACCTTTGACATAAGCGGCAAGAAGGGCAAGTTCCTCCGTCGGTATACCGCGGGTCGTCTCGAGGGGAAATCGTTGAGAAGGAGGAAAGGGAGCCCATCCATCAAACATCTCTTTCTGTCTTAGATAAATGGAAAAATCCGCATCTGAAGCATCGGTCCCTTTGGAAGCCCTCTCCTTTAGATACCGTTCGATCTGCTCTTCGGCGCACCGGCATTCGATGGCAAGGAAATTCACCCCCTGGGTCTCCGCCAAGGCCCATGCCTTTTCCCTTTGAGGTGCATCCAGAAAACTGGCATCCAAACAAACGTGTCGCCCCCGACGCAAAAGGGCAGAGGCCCCCTCGAACATCTTTTCGTATACTTGAGCCTTTTTTTCGGGGCGGTACATTCCCTCATTCCATCTTCCCGCCGTTTCCTCTCCGCCGCGCTGAATCTCTTTCCGGATGACATCCGAATGAAAGACCGTAAGGGGGGCCTCTTTCTCTAAGATGGACGCCACCGTCGTCTTTCCCGTTCCCGAAAACCCCATGACAAGGATGAGCCAGGGACGTCTGTAACGTCGCAGGAAGTCCTCTGCCAGTCTCAGATAAGTCTGTGCCACCGTTTTTGAGCGCTCACGCTGTTCCATCGGAACGGTATCGTCCCCCGCAACGAAGGCGTTCACTTTCGCCCGGACGGTGGCTCGATAAGCGGCGTAAAAATCAAGCAAAAGCCCGCCCCACTTATCTTCCAAACGGGAGAAATACGTATCCACGAGGGGAGAAAGGTATTCCTTCTGCCCCAAAAAGGCGAGCTCCATCACCAGAAAAGCCAGGTCAGACGTAATATCGATGTAGCGAAAACGTTCATTAAACTCGATACAATCAAAGATAAGGATCTTCCCTTCTTCGAATATGATATGTTCCGTGTGAAGATCGCCGTGACAGTCACGTATAAACCCCTTCCTGTGGCGAAGATGGAATAACTCCTCGTGATCGTCGAGGAAACCCAATGTTGCCTCTCGCACGTGCCCCCACACTTCTTTATCAATGAATTGACGGGTGTAAGGGGCGAGCTGATCGAAGTTTTCCTCACAATCGTAGCGCACCGAGGCATACGTTCCCAACCCCCGGTCGACCGCTATTCGATGGGAACCCCTATGAATGTTGGCAAGGCGCTTCGCCAATGCCACGACGTCCTTCTCTGTCAGCTCTCCGTTCGCTATAAGACGCTTCATCGTCCTTTCCTCGTTGAACTGTCGCATCACGAGGACATATTCAACCGGATCCCCCTCCCCTCCCAGACGATAGGCTTCCCCATCACGGGTGATGGGGAGGACATCAAGATACAAATTAGGCGAGAACCGGCTATTGAGATAGAGCTCTCTATGGGTAAAAAAACATCTCCTTGCCAACGTGGTAAAATCGAGAAAACCAAAATCCACCGGCTTTTTTACCTTATACACGTAAGGAGGGGCGAGAAAGACATGGGAGATGTGCGTCTGAATTTCCCTCACATAGGGAGGCCGATGGGGATAAAAATCCACCTTCAACATCTGATTTCTCAGTTCCTCTTCCATCCTTTTCCTCTATAACTTTGAAAGCCTGTCCAGCACCCAATGATAGGCCTTGAGGCTCGTGATGATTTCCCCCTCGAGTCCCAGATAATCCAACTGCCGCCTTCCGATGAAATACAGATTTTTACCCAATCCACCTTCCCTCATCCAAGGGCTCCCGAGCCTCCGTTTACGCGTCGAAGAATAGTAATAGTGGTTCACTGCCATGGGACTTTCCTGTGAGAGGAAGACGCTTTTCACCTCGATATGAGGCACCATGAAGGGAAATAATCCTTCCAGCCGTTTTATCTGCTCATGCGCCCACACATCCAGGTGGTCCTGGGGCACTTCTCCCTCATAGAAAACCGATAAATGGCCTTCTATTTCCGCCGGATCTCCGGTTCTTTCAAAAGAGAGGCACGCCAAATCAGAAGGAGTAAAAGGTTCTGTCGCTGGCGCGAGATAGAGGAGGAGATTCTCCCCCATTCCTCCGGGAATTCCCCTCGCATCGATCGAAAAGAGGATATTGGCCAAGCGGTATCCCCCCTCCTCCCCTTTTTCCCTTCCAAACCACCGTCTCGGAAGATGAATCCCCTCATAAAGGGAGGGGATCTCCTGTGGTGACGCTGTCACCAGGCAAAGGGTTCCATTCACCACCTCATCCTTCCCCAACCACAAACTTATGCCCTTTTCCTGATGAAGCTCCAAAACGGCGTCCCTTCCCGCCTTGAAAAGCACCCCTTCACCCATGTGAAAGACTTCTTGAAAAATCCGCTCCGGCGAAACGAGTCTCCCCTGAGCAAATATGTTCAAATTCGCTAAATTTCCCGCGAAGTGCCTGACGAGACTGGTAGGAAATATCCACTGATAGATGTAACTCTGGGAATAAAAAACCAACTCGAAAAAACGCCTCAGTTCTGGTCCAACCCGCATCCCTTCCACACCAAAGGGACGGACACTCAGGCTTTCCCCTCCTGTGAGGAAAGAGAGCCTGGACGTTCTCTTGGATTTGGCATCATCCTTTAAAACCGTTCCCCAATACCTTTGCAAAAAATCTTCATCTGAGACGCGCTGTTTGGGAAATATCTTTTCTAAATCCCCACTGTCTACGGCAAAAATCCTCTTCAGTTCTCTCCGTAATTCCCCCACCCCATCGAGAAAACCTGTTCGGAATTCCGGCGCCACGAGTTGAAGGCCACTGCCACGTTTTTCACTCTTCTCCAAATGCTTATAAGGAACCCCCAATCGGCTCAAAATGTGGCGGACAAGGGTTTGGGGCAATAAATCCCACATCACATCCGGCACCTTCAGGCCATGGGGTGATTCCTCCCCTACCTTCGAGACGGGGAGGATCCACGCCACCTTCAGCCCTTTCCGGGCCAAAAGAGCTGCCGATGACATGGCAGCAGGCGTCTCTCCGATCACAAGGACATCAAAAATCACGGCCCTTTCCTTCCAGGACCTTCCGCCATGTCTCCTCGCTGAAGATCTTCATGCCTCGCGAGGAAAGGAGCGCTGAGAAAATCCCTTTTCCCTCCACCAACCTCTCCTTTACATAGGTGCATGTCACCCCACACGAGGGGCTCTTCTCCTTCAGAATTCCCACCTCGATCCCCCATCTTGCCGCCTGAGCCACTAAAGCCTGACACGATTTCAACAGAGCCTCCGTGACATCTACTCCATCGGACCGGTAAATCCTCCCTTCTCCCCGCAGGACTGTTTCTCCCGTTCCG
Source organism: uncultured Thermodesulfobacteriota bacterium (assembly GCA_964577975.1). Taxonomy (GTDB): domain Bacteria; phylum Desulfobacterota; class S145-22; order S145-22; family S145-22; genus JAOZMY01. The sequence continues at coordinate 10,449 of CAZOBB010000170.1, forward strand.
TCAACAAAGAATATCGCCTTTCGGGGGGTTGGGAACCCCGCCATCTGCTCAGGACAGACGGCAAACCACGAATAAGACTCAAGCGTCGACAAAAACCGATAATCCAGCTTCGTGCTTCCATCATAGCGGCATCGAAACCCCACCAAACAAGCACTAACCAACAACGGAGTTTCCATCTATAGCGACGGCTCCATCCCGGCCCATTCCTCGTTTCTCAATGCCCCCTCTACCCATACCCGACGTCCTTCCACGCGAACCCTCCCCGTCGCGATCCAATGGATCACTTTGGGAAAAATCTTATGCTCCATTTTCAAGATCCTATCTGCCAAGGTTTCACCCGTATCGTCGGGGAAAACAGGTACCACCGCTTGAGCAATGATAGGACCGGAATCGATCCCTTCGTCGACAAAATGAACCGTACAGCCGGAAAACCGAACGCCATAGTCCACCGCCTTCTGCTGAACCCCCACGCCGGGAAAAGAGGGCAAAAGTGCCGGGTGGATATTGACAACCCTCTTTGGAAACGCCTTAAGAAAATGGGAGGTCAGCACCCGCATGAATCCCGCCAACACAACCAGCTCCACGTGACGGGCTTTCAATTCCTCGATCAACCTCGTTTCGAACTCCTGCCGGGTCCCATAGTCTTTGTGAGACACCACAACAGTGGGAATCCCCGCCTTTTCGGCACGCTTCAGACCGAAGGCCGCGGGGTCGTTGCTAATGACAACCACGATGCGGGCGGCGACCTCTTTTCTTTCGATCCCTTCTATGATCGCCTGAAGGTTTGAACCCCGCCCAGAAATTAGTACTCCAATCCTCATGCCTCTTTTTTTCATTTCCCTCAAACCCACACTAACGGAGGGGCCCCCTCTTCACGATGAACGATCTCCCCTATGATAAACGCCTTCTCTCCCAAACCTTTCAATCGCAACATAACCTCCTCGGATATGTCGGGAGAAACAACGAGAACCAACCCAATTCCACAGTTGAATGTCTTAAAGAGCTCCTCTTCCGAAAGTTTGCCGTACTTCTGAATAAGATCGAAGATCGGGGGCCTGTGCCATGCCCCCCTCTGAATCCTCATGGCCGCACTTCCCGGCAAGATGCGACGACAATTTCCCTGTATTCCCCCTCCCGTGATGTGCGCCATTCCTTTGATATCAAAATCCCTCACAAGATTCATGACGGCCTTGGCGTAAATCTTGGTTGGAACCAAAAGGGCCTCTCCGAGAGTGGTTTGCAGCTCATCAATATACATATCGTAATCGATCGAAGAAGAGTCCGAAACAATTTTTCTCACCAGAGAAAAACCGTTGCTGTGCAACCCGCTGGAGGCAACACCGACGACAACATCCCCTTCAGAGATATCCGTTCCATCCACTGTGGCCTCATCATCCACGATACCCACGACAAAACCCGCCAGATCATACTCTCCTTCCTCATACATCCCCGGCATTTCTGCCGTTTCTCCCCCCACAAGGGCGCATCCCGCCTCCTTACATCCTTGAACAATTCCCTCCACCACTTTGGCCGCCGTTTTCGGTTCGAGCTTCCCGCAGGCAAAATAATCCAGAAAAAAAAGAGGACGTGCCCCTTTGACAAGAACATCGTTGACACACATCGCCACAAGGTCGATACCTACCGTATCGTGAATTCCCATAGTTGTGGCGATTTTTAGCTTCGTTCCCACTCCATCGGTGGAAGTGACGAGAACAGGATGTTTCATCTCATACCCCAAAAGGGAATAAAGGGCTGCAAAATCACCCAACTCCGACTTCACTTCAGGAGTCCATGTTTGTTTTACCCGTTCCGATATACTCTTCACGAACATGTCACCTTTTTGGATATCCACACCCGATTCTTTATATGTCGTCATCTCTTTTGTCCGTTTGCCTCCTCTCTTCTATTTTGTTTCATCATACTCTAACGCCTTCCTAAAATCAATCATCCATCCTCCCTATCTGTTTGACAAAACACAAAAAGTGGTTAATAAAAGGTGTAAAAGGAACGTGAACCGATGAGCAAACGAGCACGGAAAAGATGGAGCGGAATCCTTATCTTTCTAATAGGATGGGGATGTTTATCCGCCGCTCAGGGGGGGACTTACTCCGAGATTGAAAAACGCCGCACCCCCATCGTTAAGGTCGTCCAGAAGGCCTCTCCCTCTGTGGTCAACATCAGCAGCCAGAAAATCGTCCAACGGCGTGTTTCGCCCTTCGGAGGATTAGGAGACCCTTTCTTTGATTCCTTCTTCAAAAATTTCCTTGCCCCAGAATTTATCCAACGCTACAAGTTGAAAACCCTTGGATCTGGCATCGTTTTTAACGATGGAACCCTTATCATCACCAACCAGCATGTCATCAATCAGGCGGAGGAGATCTCCATCATCACGAACAAGGGTGACCGCTATTCTGCTAAAGTCATTGGATCTGATGAAGTAACGGATCTAGCCGTCCTCAAGTTGAAAGAGGGTGTCCACCTCCCGCCTATTCCCCTAGGTACTTCCTCGGATCTGATGATTGGAGAAACCGTTATCGCTATTGGGAATCCCTTCGGACTTTCAAATACCGTCACTGTGGGCGTTATCAGTTCTTTGCACCGCTCTCTTCATAACGAAGGAAGAATCTATAAAGACCTTATCCAGACAGACGCCTCCATCAACCCCGGAAACAGCGGGGGCCCCCTTCTAAATATTTTAGGGAAGGCAATTGGCCTCAATACAGCTATTTACAGCAACGCCCAAGGAATCGGTTTCGCCATTCCCATTGATAAGGTCAAAAAAATCTCTCACGCCCTCATCGAGTACGGCAATGTTCCTCCGGTTTGGTTCGGTATCGATTGCCAATCCCTGACCCCCACGATCGCAAGACATTTCAACTTTAAGGGAGAAAAGGGAATTCTCGTGACGGCCATTGAAAAAGGAAGCCCAGCCTTCTTGGCCCACATCAAGCCAGGGGATATTATTATCTCCATCGACACTGATCCTGTCTCTTCCCCTTTGATGTTCCAGCAAGTTTTAAATCAGCATCTCCCAGGCGATTCCATTACCCTCCGGGTGGCCCGGAACGGAAAGTTGGAAAAGCTCCCCCTCACGTTGAAACGTCTAACCATGCCTCACGGTGCCTTTCTCGTTCGAAGGATTTTCGGATTCGATATCCGCCGTCTCACACGAAGACAAGAGAGGCTCCTGAAACGGGCAGGCATAAGGGGAGTCGTCATTTCGGAAGTTATTCCCAACTCCCTCGCCACGAGAAACGGTCTGCGAAAAGGAGATATCCTGATTCGCCTGAACGGGATTCCTGTAAACACTCCCCAATCCTTCCGAAAAGTGCTCGTGAAAAACATGCGGGCAGGGATCTTCGAGCTTGTCGTAATACGCGGTTCTTATACGTACAAGATCATTCTCAACATTTACGAATCATAAGGAGGAAGTGGCATGGAAAAAAATATGGAAGACAAGGGCTTTACGGTAAAAGACCGGAGAAAAATTTTTAATGAGTCTCCCAGGGAAGAAACGGCATCATCTACCCGGGAAGAATCGAAAAGCGAAGAAGGACAACACTCTCAAAGTACCCAACAATCCCCTCGAAATAGCACTACTATCCTTCCGGAAATCAATTTTTCAACTTTTATTCTCTCCCTGAGTACCTCTACCCTCATGCACCTGGGAGAGCTTCCCAATCCCGACACGAATAAAACCGAAAAAAACCTTCCTCTTGCCAAACAAACCATCGATTTGATCGACATGCTGAAAAAGAAAACAGAGGGGAATCTGGATCAAGAGGAGGAAAACCTCATCACGAATCTCCTTTCCGACTTGAAGCTCAAATATGTGGCCGCACTCAAGAAGGGATAAACGTTCAGCCACGGGAATCATTTTCGATTTTGACGGAACCTTGGCCCGCATGTCCATCGACTTTGTGGACATGCGGGAAAGGATCAACGCCCTATTCAAGAGACACCATATCTCTCCAGAATCACTCAAAAAAAGATACATTCTGGAACGTATCGAGGAAGTTTTCCATATCGTCACGTCTGACGATCGGCAAAAGGCTCTTCAAATCAAAAAGGAAGCCTTTTCCCTGATCGAAGCGATAGAGGTAGAGGCGGCTTCCCACAGCCGCCTCCTACCGGGCATCTATCCCCGCCTTTGGAAGCTAAAAAAAGAGGGCATGCGTCTCGCCATCGCCACGAGAAACTGTGAAAAGGCAATAGAGGCCGTAATCGGGAAAGCAAAGACCTTCTTCGACATCATTCTCACACGGGAAAATAGTCCGGCGTATAAACCCAAAAGAGAATCCCTCCTTCCTATCCTACGTTCCTTCTCTCTCCCCACACACCGCGTCTTTATGATCGGAGATCATCCCCTGGACATCCTAACGGCTCACGCCGCCCGGTTACCGGCCATTGGCGTGCTCACAGGAACGGGATCAAAAGAGGCCCTCAAAAAAGCGGGAGCCATTGCCGTGGTAAAGCACGCCAATCATGCCATCGATTTTCTCCTAAAAAAACATTTCCGCTCTCTTTCGTAGCCACCCCCCATTCCATAACCTATTTTATTTGATTCAACCCCGCATTTGGGGTATAAAATTAAAAGGGGGAGAGTAGCTTGATCCGATTCGGGGATATTATAGAAAAAGTAGAGACCTACAATCCCAATTACGACGAGGAACTGCTTCAAAGAGCGTATATCTTTTCCGCAAAGGCTCACAAGGGGCAAATCCGGCTGTCGGGAGAGCCCTATCTAATCCATCCTTTGGAAGTCGCTGGCATCCTCGCAGAGATGCGCTTGGACGAGCAGGCAATCGCAACGGGACTCCTCCATGATACCATCGAAGATACGGTGGCTACCTACGAACAGATCAAAGATCTCTTTGGAAAAGAGATCGCGGACCTGGTGGAAGGGGTCACGAAAATAAGCAAGATGTGTTTTGAAAGCAATGAAGATACCCAAGCGGAAAACTTCCGAAAAATGATCCTCGCCATGACCAAGGATATCCGCGTCATCCTCGTCAAATTGGCGGATCGTCTCCACAATATGCGAACCCTCGATTTCCAGAAACCGGAAAACCGTCAGAGAATCGCGCAGGAAACCCTCGAAATCTATGCACCCATCGCCAACCGCCTGGGAATCGAATGGATGAAATCGGAGCTGGAAGACCTCTCCTTCAAACACACTATGACGGAAGCTTATAACTCTTTGAAAAAGAAGATCGCCAAGAGCGAGAAAGAACGGAACCGTTATATCGAATACGTGAAGGGAATCCTCACGGAAAAACTGCGAGAGAATGGAATTATCGCCGAGGTTTCCGGCCGTCCTAAACATCTCTATAGTATCTTCAAAAAGATGCAAAGCCAAAATATCGAATTCAACGACATCTACGACATTACCGCCTTTCGAACCATCGTCAATACGATCCCGGAATGTTATGAGGTTCTCGGTATCATTCACAACCTTTGGACCCCCATTCCAGGAAAATTCAAAGACTACATCGCCCTTCCTAAAACCAATCTCTATCAATCCCTTCACACAACCGTTATCGGCCCCAAAGGGGAAAGGATCGAAATCCAGATACGAACCCATGAAATGCACCAAGTGGCCGAAATGGGAATCGCCGCCCACTGGAAATATAAGGAAGGGATCAACTTGGATGAAAAAGACGACAAACGGTTTCGTTGGCTCCGCCAGCTTTTCGAATACCAGAAGGATCTCAAAAACAATGCCGAATTCCTAGAAACGATCAAGATCGACCTCTTTCCCGATGAAGTTTTCGTCTTCACCCCGACGGGCGAGGTCAAAGAGTTTCCGCGGGGTTCCACACCGATCGATTTCGCCTATAGTATCCACACAGAGGTGGGAAATCATTGTAAGGGTGCAAAAGTCAATGGGAAAATCGTTCCTCTAAAATACGTACTCCACAACGGCGACAGAGTGGAAATCATTACCCATCCCCAAGCCCATCCAAGCAAAGATTGGCTCAAAATCGTCAAGACGTCGCGAGCAAGAACAAAAATACGTCAATGGATAAAAACGCAGGAACGAGAGCAGAGCATCCAACTTGGCAAGGAACTCCTGGAAAAAGAGACAAAACGCTATTCCATTAATCTATCAAAATTGTTTAAAGATGGATCCCTCAAGGAAGTAGCGGAAGCCTTCAGCCTAAACTCCGCAGACGATCTTCTTGCAACAATTGGCTACGGCAAGATAACCCCCCGCCAGGTAATTCACCGCCTTCTCCCTCAGGAAAGACTGGAAGAAGGGAGGGAAGAAAGGCCTTTTCAAAAGATATTTTCCAAAATAAAACGTGCCGACCAGGGTCCTATTCTCATTAAAGGGGAAGATAACGTGTTGGTACGGTTTGCGAAGTGCTGCAATCCCCTACCGGGAGACAAAATTGTCGGTTTTATCACACGAGGACGCGGCATTACCATCCACAAAGCCGATTGTGAAAAGATCCTCGAATCCGATCCCCAACGCCTGATCGAAGCGAAATGGAAGGTGGATGACGCTATTCGCCGTCCCGTCAAAATCCAAACGGCCTCCACGGATCGCCGAGGACTTCTTGCCGAGATTACAAAAGAAATAACCGCTCAAGGAGCGGATATTCTAAGCGCCCATGCCCAAACTACGGACGATCACCATGCCATCAATCAATTCGTGATCGCCATTAAAGACCTCAAACACCTCAATAAAATTATCCGTGCCCTCAACAACATCAAAGGGATTACCGAAGTCAAGCGAATTCAGGCATGAAAAAAGAGCGCACCGACCTCAAACCCCAGAAACTTTTAAGGTTTGGTCACACGGCCCGAGCGGATACACCGTGTGCAAACCCTCATACGTTTGACTTTTCCGTTCACCACCACTCGAATCTTCTGAAGGTTGGGATACCAGATTTTTTTCGTTTTATTGTGTGCATGGCTGACATTATATCCAACCATGGGGCCTTTTCCACATATTTCACACACGCGAGACATTCGCCTTTCCTCCTTCTTTCATTCCCCTAAAAACGCCAAAAGGCGGTTACTCTTAACAGATTTTCAGAGAAGTTGCAACCCCTCCTGCTACGCCGTGGCGTCTTCCGCAATCGATCTCAAGAGTTTCCACAGTTCCTGGATGTGATAAGGTTTGCGAAGATAATAAACCCCTCTCCCCCGGTTCGAAAGTCTCGGCTCGCGGGTGAACGCCACAACAGGTGGGGGATCACTGTTTTCCCGATGAAGCCTTTCTATAAACTTGGGATAAAAGTCATCTTCCCGCAAATGGAGCAATAATATGTCGTTGGCCGAGGAAAGCATGTCGAGAAACACATCTTTACTCAACGGCAACCTTTTGCAAGTAACGCCCCGGACATTCAGAAGGACTTCCAAAGGACTCATACCTTCTGTGTCGTCAATTACAAAAAGCCGCCGTTTCATCAAACTTTCAACCGATTTTTCCTTCCAAATCTGCTCTGAATAAATCCCAAGTGACTGTTCAAAAACCTTGACTTGAGAAGCAATCTCCTCACCCAAGGCAGCAAGTCTTCTGGGTTCTATGGAAGACAAGGTCTTCGGTGGAAGCACATTCAGCACAAAAGGATCTCCTCCTTCACCTATTTCCAAAAGTTTGCTCAAACAATCCGCATAGGAAATTACAGAGGCAAGGGTTGGCGTGTAAGGGTCCATACTCTTCCTGGCCAACTCAGGCTGATGATGAAATCGAATTCCATCCCGGATGATAACGGGAAGATTCCAATGTTTCGCCAACCAGAACCCCACATCCGCGTGAGTAAGCCCCAAAACCTCTTTTTCCTCTTGATAGTGGGCCTTCCTCTTTTCCAACGCCTGCCGGACCACATCGCGATACCTATCCGTAAAATAGTCAAAGAACACCGTCTTTCCTATATCATGCAAAAGACCGACAACAAAAAGTTCCTCCATGTTTTTGTAACCTATCTGCTCTCCCAGAACCCGTGCCGCCACCCCACAGGCCATGTTATGACGCCAAAATTCTAGGCTCGCCCTTCGCTCCTCTCCTTTCATGTTCAAAAGATTCGAAAAGATCGAATATCCCAGCACAAGATTCTTTACCTCGTTAAAACCCAAAATCACGACAGCATGCGAAATCGTCGTCACCTGCTGTTTCAGGCCATAAAAACTCGAATTCGTAATTTTCAATATCTTCGCTGTCAGAGAAGGCTCGCTATTGATGATACGGGCAAGATCTTTTGCCCCCGCACCTTCATCATTGACGATGTGAAGGATTTTCTGAACTACGTCAGGCAGGGGAGGAAGCTCTTCTATTCCTTTGATGATGACTTTTACGACATCCGGATCCAGTTTTTCCTGATCCTCCTCATTTAACACGTACCTATCTTCTTCCAACCTTATCTCTTTGGCAAGCACTGGAGCAGGAAAAAGGGTGCGAAAAAGTTTCTGTGCCTCTTCGCGTTTCCAAGGGTAAACAATGATATCGTCGATGCCTTCAAAGGCTTTGTTTCCGAAAAATTTCCTCTGGGCCTTTTCTCCCACCAGCAACATTATCCTAAGGTTTTTCAACTTCCCTTTGACACGCCTCGAAAACTCCACCCCCGATACTCCCAAGAGACCATCCTCCACGACCATGCCGCGATAGGGAGTTTTACTTAGATACGACACGGCCTGGATGTGATCTTCTGCATAATCGATAGAGATACTAAATCCCTCAAACAAACGTGCGATTTCATCACGGATACCCACCTCAGAAGCCAAAACCAACAACTTAAACAGTTCCATTCCTGCTCCTTCTCCTTATGCTCTCGGATGAAATGCCTTGTGAATCCTGATGAGATGCTCCCGTGTTAAATGGGTATAAATCTGGGTCGTGGCTATATCGGCATGCCCCAACATCATTTGAACGGACCGGAGATCGGCTCCCCGTTCGAGCAGATGGGTTGCAAAACAATGCCGTAACGTGTGAGGGCTAATCCTTTCCCGTATACCTGCCTGAAGGGCGTACTGCTTCAAAAGCTTCCAAACGCTTTGCCGAGAAAGCGGTTTCCCCAACCGTGAAAGGAAAACCTCTTCTCTTCCAGCAGAAGTCGGAATCCTGCTACGAACCTCGCTGCAATAACGCCGAAGCCATTTCAAAGCCGTTTCCCCGACGGGGATCAGCCTTTCCTTGCTCCCCTTTCCCGACACCTTCAGAACCCCCTCGTTCCAAAAGATCCCTTGAATGGGAAGGGCAACCAGTTCAGATACCCGGATTCCCGTTGCATAGAGAAGCTCGAGAATCGCCTTGTCTCGTATCCCTTTTGGGGTCTTTTGATCCGGTTGTCCTAAAATCTTTTCGACTTCCTCAAAAGAGATGACATGGGGTAAAGCGGGGGGAAGATGGGGCGTGCGAATCTCCTCTGTGGGGTCCAACAAAATTTCCTTCTTTCGAAACAGATATTGAAAGAACGCCCGAACAGCCGACAATTTACGATTGACGGTTCGTTGTGCCAATCCTTTTGCTTTCAACGACCTCAAAAAATCGAGGATGGCATACATATCAATCTGCTCCAAGGAACCTCTCTTTCCCACCCCCACAAATGAGAAGAGCTGAAGCACATCAGACCGATACCCCATTACCGTATGTTTCGAAAATCCCTTCTCCATCAAAAGATATTGTAAGAAATCCGACATATATTCATTCAATTTCTCTTCCGATGTCGGAGAATCGCTCACATTCATGCCGACTCACCTAAACCATCAAATCAAAAACCTCAACACCTCGAGGGGATACGTCGTTGAGATCAATACATACCACCGTGGCCTTCCCCGTCAGATAGGCGCATACCTCGCCTGGATTCACACACAGACATCCCTTTTCCTCATAGATTTCCAATGTGTGGGTATGCCCGTATAAAATCACGTCAAAACGCCCCGACGCAGCGAGTGCGGATCGCAAAGGGTTGATGTGATCCACAAAAATTTCCTTTCCCCCCCACGACAACGTCAATCCACCCGCCACAATTCGCCTTCCCGAAGCTTCGAGTAACCCCATCCTCTCTCCGTCGTTGTTCCCAAACACCCCTTTCCACTCCATCCTTAACGCCCGGAAAGGACGCAAGGCAAAGGGCGCACAATAGTCACCCAGATGGAGAACGAGATCGACGTTTTCCCGATTAAACACCCCCACCGCTTTTTCGATCAAAGGCAAGTTATCGTGCGTGTCCGAAAGAACTCCAATCTTCATGACATCCCCATTAACGTCCCGTGTGCCCGAACCCTCCCTCTCCTCGTGACGTCGGTATCACCGCCTCTTTCTTCACGAACGTTACCGGTTGAACCTTTCCTATAACAAGCTGTGCTATCCGATCTCCATCCCTGACCCATACCGCTTCATTCCCCAAATTTATCAACAAAATCTTGATCTCTCCGCGGTAATCAGAATCGATGGTTCCGGGTGAGTTCAAAAGGGTCACCCCCGTTCTCAAAGCCCATCCGCTCCGGGGGCGAAGCTGGGCCTCATACCCGCGCGGAATCGTAAGGGCAAAACCTGTTGGTATCAAGACCCTCTCCCCTGGCTCAATACGCAACGCTTTCGTCAAAAGGGCGCGAATATCCCACCCTGCCGCCCCCTCCGTCGCCCTTTCAGGCAATCGGCTTTCCGCTCGAGGTGTCAAAGGATGGAATCCAATTTCTATTTCACACACCCCATCCGCCACTCTAAGAAGCCCCTTGGGCATCGACAGCAGGCCCCAACGTCGTCAAGCAAAATTCTTCCGGTCTGATATACCTGTGAGCCACCTCTTCTATTTCCTTCGGAGTAATGGCATCCACCTTCGCCACCACCTCTTCAATAGGGACAGATCTCCCAAAATAGATTTCATCGGTAGCCAGTTTGTTCATCCTGCTATTCGTGCTCTCTAAGCTCAACAGAAGGTTTCCCTTCATCTGTTCCTTGATGTCCCGCAGATCCTCTTCCGTCATCCCTTCGCCTTTGAGACGGTGGATCTCCTTTCGAATGATCTCCACGATTTCCCCAAAATGATCCCGGTGCGCCGACCAGGAAAAGGCAAACATTCCCTCGTTTCGGAAGAAATTCGTATAAGAATAGATGGAATAGACCAATCCTCTCTTTTCCCTAACTTCCTGAAAAAGACGGGAACTCATCCCTCCCCCGAGATAGGTGCTCAAGGCATAGAGAGGATACCGTTCATCATCGGTTCTCGAACATCCTCTCCCCCCCCAACACACATGGAGCTGTTCCAACTCACGGGGATACTGATGCGTGCCGGCAACCGTTCTGACAGGCGCCGTCGCCCCGGATCGCTCTCCCACCACCTCTTTCGACCCAAAAAACCTCCTTCCCAACTGCACGACCTCATCCACCACCACATTTCCTGCCACGGAAAGAATGAGAGGTGACGCCAAGAAGCGCGTCTCAAAATAGTCTCGGACATCCCTTTCGCGAAAGCGCGCGACATTTTCGACTGTTCCCGCAATAGGCGCCCCCAACGGGTGTCTCCCCCACAGATCCCTATAAAAGAGTTCGTGGACATATTCATCGGGGGTGTCTTGAACCATCTTAATCTCCTGAAGAATTACCCCCCTTTCCCTCTCTATATCCTCTTCACGGAAGAGGGAATGAAAAAAGATATCCGACAAGATCTCAAATCCCTTCTCAATATGAGATTTCAGGACCTTCGTATAAAAACACGTGTACTCCCGTCCCGTGAAGGCGTTCAAGACCCCCCCGATCTTGTCGATTTCTTTCGATATTTCCAGCGCATTCCGGTTTTTCGTCCCCTTGAAGAGCATGTGTTCGATGAAATGGGTCAAACCATTCTCTTCCGGAGACTCGTCCCGCGATCCAACGCAAACCCATAGACCAATACAAACAGAAGGAACCTCCTTAAGAGGTTCCACGAGAAGTCGTATGCGATTATCCAATATGATCTTTTGAACGTTCACGTGCCTGCTATGAATGTCCCTTTTTCTCCCTCAATTCCTTCAACGCCGCCTTTCGGCTCAACTTGATCTTTCCGTCACGGTCGATATCGATCACCTTCACGGGAATCACATCCCCCTCTTTGATATAACTGAAGATGTCTCTGATCCGCTCGTCCGAAAGCTGCGAAATGTGGACAAGCCCATCGGTTCCCGGAAAGATCTCTACGAAAACACCAAAATTGACGACCTTTCGCACCTTTCCTTCATAAATCTTCCCTATTTCCGCCTCTTGAACGATTTCCTTGATGATTTTTATCGCCTCATCCGCCTTTGCCGCATCGTTTGAAACGATCTTAACGATTCCCCCATCCTCAATATCTATCTTAACCCCTGTCTTGTCGATGATCCCGCGGATGACCTTCCCCCCCGGACCTATCACGTCACGAATCTTATCCGGATTGATCTCCAGTGTCGTAATTCGTGGGGCGTGTTTCGAAAGGGACTCCCTCGGTTTATCTAGCGTCATCTTCATGATATTGAGGATGTGGCGCCGCCCTTCTCTTGCCTGGTACAACGCCTTTTTCAGGATTTCCTCGTTTATACCGGAAATCTTGATATCCATTTGCAACGCCGTAATTCCATCATATCCCCCGGCAACCTTGAAATCCATGTCTCCGGAATGATCCTCGTCACCCATGATGTCCGAGAGAATGACAATCTTCTCTCCCTCTTCGATCAATCCCATGGCGATTCCAGCGATAGGTTGCGAAATAGGTACTCCCGCATCCATCAACGAAAGGCTCGTACCACAAACCGTCGCCATCGAAGACGAACCGTTGGATTCCAGAATTTCAGACACCACCCGGATCGTATAAGGAAAGGCATCCTCTCCCGGAACAACCGGCTTTAACGCCCGCTCCGCCAACGCCCCATGACCTATCTCTCGACGGCTCGGCGGGCGCAACGGGCTAGCTTCCCCCACGCAAAAGGGAGGAAAATTGTAATGGAGCATGAAGGATTTGTATCCTTCTTCCATGATGTTATCTATCTTCTGCTCGTCCTCGGATGTTCCAAACGTCGTGACCACGAGGGCTTGGGTCTCCCCGCGGGTAAAAAGGGCGGAACCATGTGTCCGAGGGAGAACCCCCACTTCGCAGGAAATAGGACGAATCTCGTCGAAAGCGCGCCCATCAATACGCCGATTCTCCTGAACAATCAAGCTGCGTAAGATTTCCCTTTCAAGATCCTCGAGACACCCCTTCACGTGCGATTTCTCTTCTTCGAAATCTGCAGGGAGGGTACGAATAATCTCTTCGTATATCTCACGCAAACGGTGTTGACGCTCCTTTTTCACCGGAATCAACAAGGCCTCCCGGATGAGACCATTCGCCTTTTCTGTAACCCATGAAAGAAGGGCTTCGCTTGCGGACTCCTTTTCGAACGTCCTTTTTTCCACCCCCAATTTTTCAGCAAGTTTCTCTTGGAGGTCGATGAGAGGCTGGAGAGCTTTATGCCCAAAAAGGATCGCAGCTACCATGTCATCTTCAGAGGCGAATTGGGCCCCTGCTTCCACCATGAGAACCGCATCCCGGCTTCCAGCGACAGCCAAGTTGATATCACTTCTGGCCAACTGCTCCTCGGTGGGGAAGGCAATGAATTCCCCATCAATCCGTCCCACCCTTGCCGCCGCAATGGGACCATTAAACGGGATATCCGAAAGACTCAAAGCGGCCGATGCCCCCACGATTCCAAGGACCGAGGGATCGTTTTCCTGGTCAAAAGAAAGTACCGTCGCAATAATCTGTGTTTCGTTCTTATATCCGTCCGGAAAAAGTGGGCGGATCGGTCGGTCGATCAGTCGGGAAATAAGGGTTTCTCGCTCTGAAGGTTTCCCCTCCCTTTTGAAAAATCCCCCAGGTATTTTTCCCGCCGCGAACGTCATTTCCTGATAATTTACAGTCAAGGGAAAGAAATCGAGCCCTTCCCGTTTCACACGTTCCGATACCGCCGTCACCAGTAGAACCGTGTCACCATGGGAAACGACCACCGCCCCATCTGCTTGGCGGGCCAGTTTCCCCACCTCGATGGTCAGAGGTCGTCCTCCCAACATCAATGTTTCTTTCATTTCCATTTTATGCCATATCTCCTATCTATCTATACAATCCATTTTCTCTATCTTCTTAATCCTAGTTCCGCAATTAACCGGCGATATCGCTCCACGTCCTTCCTTTTCAAATAATCCAGCAGTCTGCGACGTTGCCCCACGAGCTTCAACAGACCACGCCGTGAGTGAAAATCCTTTTTATGGACCTTGAAATGCTCGGTTAAATAATTAATCCGTTCCGTTAACAAAGCCACCTGAACCTCAGGTGAGCCGGTATCCGATTCATGGACCCGAAACTTCTGAATAATCTCTCCTTTTCTCTCCGCTGTCAGAGTCATGTAACGCCTCCTTTTTCTTCTACCTTGTCTAAGGTGCAAAGACCTTTTCAAGTTCATAAATAACGGGGGAAAGATCCTTCTTTCCCTCCTCACCTTCTTGCCGGGCAACCCGGCTCCTCACAATAGCGGCTAAGTGCCCATCCTTTGAGACTATTTTAATAGGATCCTTTCCTTTTATCAATGGTAAATCGTAACGTTTCACATCCATCCAATAGATAGCTCGCCCATTCACAATGGAGCGAACAACTTCATCAGGAACCACAATCTCTTCCCACGAGGCTAAGACGTGCCGGTTACTCACGACTTTTTCCCACCGCTCCTCCCGATCCAACGCCTCCAATTCATCCAACGTCACGGCATCGGAAAGCCGAAAACGCCCACTTTGCACCCGGCAAAGTCGGGAAAGAACGGCTCCACATCCAATCTCTTTGCCCACATCGTGGGCAAGAACTCGAATATACGTACCTTTAGAGCAGGACACGTAAAACTTCAGCTTATCCCCTTCAATCCCTTTTAACTGAAAGTCGTAGACAACGACACGCTTGATCCCTCGCTCAACCTCTTTTCCCTTTCGAGCCATCTTGTAAAGGGGAACCCCGTTTACCTTCCGGGCTGAGTACATGGGAGGAACCTGTTCAATTAAACCAGTAAACCGCTTAAAAATCTCTTCCACCTCTTGGACGTTCAATATAGGAGGAGAATCGGTAGCAACAACCTTTCCGGACGTATCCATGGTGTCCGTTTCCACGCCAAGCTGAATTTCCCCTTCATAGCTTTTGATATCGTTTTCAAAGTAGGGAATCAAGCGGGTTCCCTGATTAATGGCGATCGGCAAAACACCTGTCGCAAACGGATCGAGGGTTCCAATGTACCCTGCCTTCTTTACCCCAAGTAATTTTTTGATTCTTCCCAGTGCCTGATTGGAAATCATCCCTTCCGGCTTGTTGAGGATCAAAAACCCCCCTCGCCTCTCTTGTCTCAATACCCCTCCTCCCGTATCATTTCACACACCTTCCCGAGAACACGCTTCCTCGCTGTTTCAAAATCTCCTTCCACCACACAGCCGGCGGCATTCCGATGCCCTCCACCACCAAAAAACTGGGCGACCGCTGCCACATCGGCATTTCCTTTCGAACGAAGGCTCACGCGATACCGGTTTTTCTCTTTTTCCCGTATAAAGACACTCACCAAAACTCCGTCAATCTCTCGCGGATAGTTGACGAATCCCTCAACAATACTCGGTGATACGTCATTTCCATTCAACATCTCTTTGCTCACGAAAAAATCCGCGATCTTTCCATTACAGCTCACTTCCAGATGATTTAATGCCTGCCCCAAAATCCGAAAACGCTCCAACGGGTAACTCTCACACGCCTTTTCCGCAATCTCCCCGGGATTAATGCCCAGCCCGACAAGCTCCGCCGCAATCTGTAAGGAACGACGTGTCGTGTTTCTGTAACGGAATCCACCCGTATCCGTAAGAATCGAGGTGTACAAACACATACCCATCTCCACATCTACCGGAATATCCAACTCTTCTATCAACAAATAGACCAGCTCCCCCGTCGCGCCACATTCCTCCACAACCGACACATCCCCAAAACGGGTATTGCTGCTATGATGATCGATATTGATTAAGATCACCGCTTCCTCTTTTATGGAATCCAAAATCTTGCCCGTTCTCGAAAGCTCACTGCAATCCAGTACCACCACACATTCCGGCACAAATCCCGACGGTACTTCATTCCGCACCTCCCTGGCTCCCGGGAGGAAACGATAGATGGGGGGAATGGGATCCGCCAAACACACCTTCACATCCTTACCCAAAACGCGAAGGGCATGATACATCGCCAAAACAGAACCAACCGCATCTCCATCCGGCTCGGCATGAGCGGTTACCAAAAATCGGTGATGCCTCAAAATTTCCTCTTTGACCCTCCTCATAACGACTCGACCTTGACTTTCTGCAATAGCTCCCTTATTCGATCCATCTCTTCAAAGGTATCATCATGGATAAACTCGATATTTGGAGTCGTTTTCAAAACGACCTGTTTCCCTATTTCATGGCGAATATATCCCTTGGCACTGTTGAGCCCCTTGAGGGTTTTCCGCCAATCCTGAAGCTCGTCGATCACGCTAAAATAAATCCGAGCCGTCTTCAAATCCGACGTCATAGCGACATGGGTAATCGTGCAAAAAGAGACCCGCGGATCCTTTACCTTTCTCACAATCAACTGAGACACAACTTCTCGTATTCTATCGCCTACCCGTACGCTTCGTTGTATTCTCATCTCTATTATACCTTTTGCCCCTTTTCAATCACTATTCCCGTTTCCAGCCATGTTATTTGTGCCACGTGGAGAGACTCCACAAAATCGGCCACCTGTTGGAGGATACGTTCCACAACCCGGCGATCACTCCCCACCACACAATATCCCAATCTCGCGCGTTGCCACAAGTCTTGCATGTCTACCTCCGCCATGGAGATGGGAAATTTGTTTCTGCTCCTGTCCAATATCTTCAAGACAATCCGCCGCTTCCCTTTCAAGGAGTGCACACCCTCGAGAAAAAGGTCGATCATCCCATAACCGATAATCACTCCCTTTCTTCCTCCTATAATTCCGCCGCCGTCTCCTCCATTATATAGGCTTCGATCACATCTCCCACCTTGATATCGTTGTAGTTTTCAATCCCCAAACCACACTCGTATCCGGCTTGAACACTCCGCACATCGTCCTTGAAGCGTTTCAAGGAAGCGATCTTTCCATCATAGACAACCACGTTATCACGAATAAGGTGGACAGAAGCGTTACGCGGGATCTCCCCCTCTACCACATAACAACCGGCCACAACCCCCACTTTGGGAACCGAAAAGGTGGCACGAACCTCCGCTCGTCCTAAAACCTTCTCCTCCCGCTTCGGCGCCAACATTCCGGTAAGGGCCTTCGTCACATCGTCGATAAGATCATAGATGATCGAATAGAGCCGAATTTCCACACCCTCTTTCTTCGCCAGATTTCGCGCTTTAGGCTCCGGACGAACGTTGAAACCCACCACGATGGCGTGGGAGGCTGTGGCTAAATTGATGTCCGACTCGCTGATTCCCCCCACCGCCTGATGGACGATATTGACGCGGACTTCCTCATTTCCGAGTTTACCCAACGCTTCACACACCGCTTTCAGGCTTCCCATCACGTCCGCCTTCACGATGACGTTCAACTCGTTTACTTCCCCTTCCTTGATCTTGGCGAAAAGGTCGTCCAAAGAAACAGACGCTTGAGCTTCCGCTTTCTCTTCGAGAAGTTTTGTCCGTCGGTAGGAGGCAACCTGCTTTGCTTCTTTCTCGTTCTTCACCACATAGAGGGTTTCTCCAACTTCTGGAATCTCCGAAAATCCGAGAACCAACACGGGGATTGATGGACCCGCCGACTTTACCATCTTCCCCTTATCATCCATAAGGGAACGCACTCTACCGTAGCTGGGTCCCACCACGAAGGCATCCCCTTTCTTCAAAGTACCCCGTTTCACGATAACCGTTGCGGTAATCCCACGGCTTCGATCCATACCCGACTCCAGAATAACCGCCCTCGCCTTTCCCTTTGGATTGGCTTTGAGATCCATCATCTCTGCTTGAAGCAATATCATTTCAAGCAAATCCTCGATTCCTTGTCCCGTCTTAGCAGAGACCTCCACAAACAGGGTATCTCCCCCCAATTCCTCCGGAACCAGTCCATACTCCATCAACGCCTGGCGAACCTTTTGCGGTTGGGCTTGAGGCTTGTCGATTTTATTTATCGCCACAATGATGGGGACATCGGCAGCCTTGGCATGATTGATGGCTTCCACGGTCTGGGGCATAACCCCGTCATCCGCTGCTACGACAAGAACAACAATATCCGTGACCTGAGCCCCTCTCGCCCGCATTTCGGTAAAGGCCTCGTGTCCTGGTGTGTCGATAAAGACCACCCGCTTGTCGCTTCCCAAGATAACTTCATAGGCACCGATATGCTGGGTAATCCCTCCCGCCTCTTCATCGACCACACGCGTCTTTCGGATGGCGTCTAACAAGAGGGTTTTCCCATGATCCACGTGTCCCATCACGGTTACGACGGGAGGACGTGTCACAAGGTCTTCCTCCCTGTCCTCTTCATCATAAAGAACTCTTTCAATATCCCGCGACGCATCCTCTACCACATAAGAAAATTCCGAAGCCACCAATCCCGCCGTATCGGCATCAATCGTTTCATTGGCTCCCACTTCGAGACCAAGATCCGCCAACTTTTCCATCACTTCGCTTAACTTTACTCCCATTCGCTTGGAAAGTTCTACGACGGAAATCCTATCCAGAATCCTGATAATTCGTTTGATCTCTTTGGCAGGCGCCGTGGAAACCGTTTCCTTTTTGGTGCCACGTTTTTCTTTTCTCAATTTCCGAGGAGGTCGAAGTGAATCCTCTTGTCCCTTTGCACCTGCTAGATATTCATTCAATTCCTTCCGGAGATCCCTTTCTACCCATTTACGCCTTACCTTATGCCGTTTTTTTGTGGGCAACTTCTCTTCAGTTTTCTCTCTGGCGCCCTTTTCACTCTCTTTGGCAACCTCTTCTACAACCCCTCCCGTTTTTACCTCCGGCAAAACCTCCTCTTTTTCTCTTCGTTTCTCTTCCTTCTCTGCCCTCTTCTCCCCCTCTGCAAGAATTGCTGAAAGATCCACGAAACCCGTTATTTTGGCTCCCTCTTCCTTCTTCTTCTTTCTCTTCTTCGGCTTCGTCTCGGAAACTTCTTTCTCCGGCGTCCCTTTCTCTCGGCCCGTCTCCTTTTCCGGAACCACTTTACCCTCTGCCGGTTTCTCCTCTTGATCCTTCGTCACCGACTCTTCTACTTCCTGTTTTTCCTCTTTCTTCTCCTCCAGCTTCTCGGAGGCAACCTCTTTCCCTTCCTCCCTCTCTTCTTTTTCGAGAGCCCTTTCCTGAGGCACCGCCGGCCCTTTTTTCTCCTCCTGAATCTCTTCTCGAACCGCCGTTTCCAACTGGGGCTGCGTTTCTTCCGACGCCGGGGAAGGTTTCTCCTCTTCTGCCTTCGGCTTAACCACCCTCCGCACACGCCGCCTGATCACATTCCCCTTGATTCGTTTCTCAATCACCTTAACGTCCGGGGATTTTTCCTCTTTCGCCTTGGCAACCTCTTTCTCTGACTCTTGAAGCTGTTCGGCAACCTCTTCCTTCGTGAGCTTAAACCCTAGACGTTTCAATTCCGCCATGCGTTCCTTCTCACTCAATCCTTTCTTCCGAGCCAACTCCAGAAAGTCATCAAGCTTGCTCATGGGCCTCTCCTTCTTGGAATCTCCTCTCGTTCGACCGAACGAAGGTTAACATCTCATTCCTCAATCGTTGCAAGATTTGAAGATCTCCCCCTCCCCCGTAATAGGAAGGAATCCTGAGTGCCCTGCCAAACGCCTTCTTTTTCCAGGCCTTATCCAAACACTCAAGTTCAGGGCATACATAAGCCCCTCGTCCCGGCAGACGCTTCCTCTCGTCTAAAACTATCCCCATCCCCGGCCTATACACAAACCGCACCAATGAAGATTTCTTCTTCCTTTTTTTACAGCCAATGCACGTTCGAACAGGAACTTTACTTGCTTTCGCCACCGATGAGACTCCTTGCCGCCTCCTGCAACCTCTCCGCCTTCTTCTCTCCCACACCGGGAACCTTCACAAGCTCCTCCATGGGAATCGTTGCGAGTCTTTCCACGGTTGCAATCCCTGCCTCCTGAAGCTGCGAAAGGAGTTTAGGACCTATCCCCGGTACCTCTTTTAAATCCATCCCCTTCCGTTCCGTGACCTCGGGCGGAGTATCCTTACCCTCTTCTTCTCCTCTCCCATCACCCGCTGCTTCCTCTTGACGGACCGCCGCCTTCGCCCGCTCATGAATCCACCGTGCCTTCTCTTCCTCCAGTCCTTCAATCTCCAAGAGTTCCTCCAACTCTACCTCAGCGATTTCCTCGACACTCTCGAACCCTTCATTGTAAAGCATTCTCGCCAAGACCTCTCCCACATCCAATTTCTCCATGAAGGAAGAAACCGCCTTCTGGAAAGACTCCTCCAGTTCCGTTTCGCTGCGGATGTCAATCCGCCACTCGGTTAGTTTCGAGGCCAGACGCACATTCTGCCCCCGTTTTCCAATGGCTAGCGAAAGTTGGTCGTCCTCCACAATCACTTCGATGGAGCGATTTTCCTCATCAATGAAAACTTTCGAAATCTTGGCAGGTGCCAAGGCACTACAAATAAAGGTCGTGTAGTCTGGCGTCCACGGAATAATATCAATCCGCTCTCCCCGAAGCTCCTGGACAATATTCTGAACCCGAGATCCCCGGACACCGACACACGATCCTACCGGGTCGATATGAGAATCCTTTGTGTAAACGGCAATTTTCGCCCGTTCTCCCGGATCCCGGACCGCATTAATAATCTTCACATCCCCTGAGGCAATCTCCGGAACCTCCAACTCAAAGAGGCGAATAAGAAAACCGGGATGCGTTCTCGAAAGGATAATCTGTGGACCCCGCGTTTCTTTCCGAACATCAATAATCAAGGCACGAACCCGTTCTCCTCTCCGAAAAGACTCATTGGGAATTTGCTCGCTGACGGGAAGAAGAGCCTCAGTCTTTCCAAGATTGACAAGGAGATGCCCTCCCCGTTCGATTCGCTGGACCGTTCCACTGATAAGATCCCCTTTCCGGTCTTTGTATTGCTCATAGATGCTTTCCCGTTCCGCATCTCTCACTTTTTGCATAATCACTTGCTTGGCTGTCTGGGCAGCAATCCGCCCTAAATCACTCGTATCTACCTTTATACCGATACTATCCCCAATCTCACTCTCTTCATCCAATTCTCTGCGTGCCTGCTCCAACGAGATTTCCTTGTTTGGGTCTTCCACTTCCTCCACGACGGTTCGGAATTGAAAAACCTCAATTTCACCCGTTTCAGGATTATATTGTGCCTCCAAATCAAGGTCTTGACCCAATTTTTTTCGAACTGCCGTTAAAATCGCTGTTTCGATGGCGTCGATAATGACCTCACGAGAAATGCCCTTTTCCCGCTGTACCTGTTCAATAACAAAATCCAAAGATGGCGCCATGCCTCACTACCCTCCCTGCATGGGTAAATGGTTACCACTCAAACTCCAAATTTGCTTTTACGATATCTTCAAAGGGGATCATGATCTCCCGCCGTCCATCACGCAATTCAATAGTTCCTTCTTTCTCCCCCTTCAAGATTCCCCTAAAAACCTTTTTGCCTTCTATCTCCCGTCCCGTCTTGATCCTGACCTTCCTTCCTCGGAATCGCTCAAAATCCTTCAGCTTCTTCAAAGGCCTCGTCAATCCCGGAGAAGACACTTCCAACGTGTACCTCTGCCCAGGGAAACAGTTTTCCACATCCAGACGGGGATCAAGCTGGTGGCTGAAAGCTGCGCAATCATCGATCGTGACGCCTCCCTCTTTGTCTATCGTCACGCGGAGAATCCACCCTCTGTTTCCTGGCACATATTCCACGTCTACGATTTCATATCCCATCCACTCCCCAATTTCTTGACACATCTTTTCCACGACACCAAGGTCTTTCATCTTCACTCACTCACTCAAATAGAAAGCGGGCTAACTGCCCGCTTTCCAAGCGAACTACACTTTATCGGCCTATTTAACATAAAATTTTTGCAAAATCAAGCCCTTCACCCTCTTCCCCATGGAATGTACAGGACATTCCCCGCATTCTCTCCTCTCTCCTATACTTCCCTCCATCAACCGTACCTATTTCAAATATCTTTCTTTTACCTTACGCCACTTCTTTGTAGGGTCAAACGCGACTTTATGGTTCACGATGTCCGCTGTCTGTGGGCCAAGATCAATTTCGTAGATAACCCCATTCTGATTGACGGCAAAGGTCATAATCCCAGACACGCCGTATTTGGCCGGATATGCAATCATACCAAAACCCAAAATCATATTCCCGTCAACCACGTAATCATAGGCTCCCCCGGGTGCGTGCTTCCCCTGACGCGTTAAAATCTTGAAGTAGTAACCATGATAAGGCTGGGGTTTACCCGACCCTTTCCGGTATCCCTCGGCGGCCGCTTTAGCAATCAAGGGACCAAAAGGACTCATTTCTTCGCCTGGTTTCGTTGGCCAATACAATCCATTCTTTTTACCTTTATCACTCACAATTTTCTGAGCGAATTCCAGGATCCCGTCTCCGTCCCGATCCTTGCTGGCATATTCCAGTTGTGCCTCCACGTAAGCCTCCAACACCTTGATCGCCATGAGTTCATTGGCACCGATTCTCCTATTGATAATCTCTTCTCGCCCCGCTGCTGTATCGAAATACCATTTCTCCCCTACCCTCACGAGCGGAATGGGATAAGGCCATTCTTCCTTCCCAAGGTATAACACCGCCTTGTCTTTGCGAGGTCCCACATATTCGATCTTGTGTTTTTCATCAAACTTCTCAAGAAACTTTTTTACGCCCGCCCGTGCTTGCACCTTATCTCCTGAAAAAATGATATCTCTCGCATCAGGCCCAAGAATCTCGAGCGTCTTCTGTACATCCAATTCACGAACAGCCTTCAACAACTCAGAAACCGCCTTTGTTGGCGATTCAAAACCTCGCCCTTTGGGAGGATTGACCCCAGCATACAAAAGGGAGACGGACAGCAGCACGCCTGCCGCGACAATCCACAGATAAAGGCTCTTACCCCTCTTTCTTCCTTTCGTTGGCCTCTTCAAATATACTCTCATTGTTATCTCCAATACATATAATGATAATTAGAATATCGTTGCCACCCCATTCATCTTGCCAGTCTCTATCTTCGCCTTCCACCGCCGCGGGCACCCCCCCGTCTCGCACCAGAGCTTCGCCCTCGGCTGTAGCTTCTACTGGCCCTACCCCGGTTGCTCGCACGCTGCGCCTGGGAACGAGAACCCGACACGCTAAAAGCGCTGGATCGGTTCGGGGAGGTTCGTTGCGTCTGAGTGCGCGGAGTGCGATTGGCAGGCCGTTGTTGACGGGACGGTTGGGGCCTCTGCCCTTTCGCCCTATCCCCCGCCGGACGCGACACATTCCTGTTTTGAGCAGGGCGGTTGGGTCTCTGAGTCCTTCGTTGCTTAATCGACTCACGAGTCTTTTGGTCCATCCTCGGCTTGTATCCCCTACTTTCAAGATTTCTCTTCACGGCCGCCCGGTCTGCCTGGCCGTAACGCTTCCTAACCGCCGGATTATTATAAGCGACACCGCGACGGTGTTGGGGATTATGACGCCACGCCTGACGATTCGCCGCACGACGGGGCGTACGGTTGACATTGACATTCCGGTTGACATTCACATCTACCCTTCCCCGCGCCCAGTTGGCATGATACCAGCCATGGGAAAGGGCCGCCCCTACCACGACACCTGCCGCGAAACGAAAGGCAGGAGGAGGGGGATACCATACATAAGGAGGATGGGAAGGATACCACCAAGGCCCATAAACATACGAACAACTGTATGAAGGGACATACACCACATCCGGTTTGGCAGATTCTATGACAATCACGTGATCCTTTTCCACAACTTTTTGTTCATCCGTCGATTTGAGATTGCCATGTTCTTTGGCCTTGGCACGAAGTTTCTGAACCATATCCATCACGGCTTTCTGGTCGGCCAGAAAATAATCTCCCAGTTTCTTCGTCGCCGCCAGATTCTTGTTCATGGAGGCCAACACCTCAGGGAAATGACAGAGAGATTTGACGCTGACATCCCACTGTTCTTTTTCCAACGCCTTATCCAACGCCTCATCCTTCAGGTTCGGATGCGCCTTCATGAACCGCGCTGCCTCCACAATCTCGAGGGGATACGTGGAAGCAATAAACATCTGCATCAACAAGGCATCCGGATAAAGCGCAATAGGAGCCAGAAGTTGAGCCAGTTCCGCCTCGTCAATCTTAACATTCTGTCCCTGTTGAGATTCTGCGGCCGGTTCCGGCTTATTGGGGGTATTCTGAGCCAAACTCAAAGGACTCCACATTAGACAGGAGAACAAGAAAAAAAGCCCCCCCCACCAAACACATCTTTTGCCATCTTTCCTCATTAACTATCTCCTTCGTTCCAGATTCTTATCAATAATAGATATTATACATAAATAATTCTTTTTGTCTAACCCGACACCCCCGCTACTCTTACGAGTCAGGTTTAGTATCTCCGTATTGTTAAATATTCTAAAGTCACTATTGACGGGAGATGCAACCTGCTCTAAAAATGGGCCGGAGGCTCAAGAAGAAAGAAACAGGAGGTATCCCAACATGCTCTCACTCTTTCAGCGAGGAGGCCCCGTCATGATTCCCCTCCTCGTCTGCAGCCTTTTTGCCGTCGCCTTCATCGTGGAACGATCCATCTTCTGGCTGCGCATCAATCGCTCAAGAAACAAAAAACTGGTTTCCGACATATTGGACCTCTGTGACGCGGGAAAATTTGAAGAAGCCTACGAGAAAGGAAAAAATAGTCACGATTTCGTCGTTTATGTCCTCCTCAATGGGATTGCCCATCGCGCCTATTCCATGGAGGG
Organism: uncultured Thermodesulfobacteriota bacterium; assembly: GCA_964577975.1. Classification (GTDB taxonomy): domain Bacteria; phylum Desulfobacterota; class S145-22; order S145-22; family S145-22; genus JAOZMY01. The sequence goes on from CAZOBB010000170.1 coordinate 35,384, forward strand.
AGCCATGGAAGCGGCTTCGGAAAGGATCATCAAGGACATGAGTAAAAATTTGATGATTCTGGAAACGATTATCACGTTGGCTCCTTTATTAGGGATTTTTGGTACCGTCACGGGAATCATCTTTTCCTTCGACATGCTAGGAAAGATGGGCATTGAACGACCCCAGGTCGTTTCGCTTGGAATCGCTCAGGCCCTGATCACCACAGCCTTTGGCCTGGCCATCGCCATGCCAACCCTGATCTTTTATAACTACTTCGTGTCGCGGGTCAATCACGCCGCTAAAGAGATTGAGAAAAATGCCAATATCCTCTCCCTTCTCGAAAGCCGCCGCAGCTTTGAAGGAAAGAGAAACCGTCAGAACGAGGAGATTTCCCGATGATTCGCGTAAAGACATTTGAACGCCACGGCGCCCGGTTGGAGATGACCCCCCTTATGGACTTGATGTTTACCCTTCTCGTCTTTTTCATCTACTCCATGCTCTCCATGACGATCCACCATGGTGTCCCCCTTACCCTCCCTCAGGCGAAAAGCTCCACGTTGGAAAGGCACCAAAATATCCAGATCTCCATCACGAAAACCGGTCACATCTTCCTGAACAAACGAGAAGTCACCCTTGAAAACCTGGCTAATGAGATTCTCGCTTCCCGGAAAGCCAATGAAAAACTAACGATTCTTATTAGCGGAGACGGAGCCGTTTCATACAAACGGATCATGGACGTCTTGGACACATTACGAATTCACGGCATCTCCGATGTCGTTCTAGAAACCCGCCATGAATGATCCCGGATGGCATTCCACCCCGAAGACACTCATCTTTAGTTTTCTTTTCGCGATAGGGCTTCATGCGGCTCTCTTCGCGTTTGTGAAACATCTACCCACCTTTCGGAAGGTTTCCCCAGCCATTCCTCCGAAATTGACGGTTCATCTTCGTCCTATCTCGCGGCCCACGCCGTCGATAGATGTCCATACCGTAAGGCCTTTCTGTTTTTCACCCGAACCGCCTCCCAAGCGAGTTCCCAGGAAAAAGACACCCCCCCTTTCAAGGCCGAAAGCAATAAAAAAGACACCGAAAAAAACCCTTCCCA
>CAZOBB010000171.1:0-4371 GCA_964577975.1 uncultured Thermodesulfobacteriota bacterium
AAACAGAAACTTGAAGAATAACCCGGGAGGCATGTAAGGTCATGAGAGACTTCGACTATATCGCACCGAAATCGGTGGAAGAAACCATCAAGATTCTGTCCGAATACAAGGACGACGCCAAGATCATCGCCGGCGGCCAGTCCCTGCTGAACATCCTCAAACAGGACCTCATGGCGCCCGAGATCCTGGTGGACATCAAGAACCTTTCCGAACTCGACTACATCACCTACGACGAAAAGGAAGGCATGAAGATCGGGGCCACTACGACCCACCACTCCGTCGAAACATCCCCTCTGATTCTCGAGCACTATCCCCTCATCGCGGAGATGGAGCACACCCTCGCCTTTCCCCAGACGCGGAACTGGGGAACCATCGGCGGGAACCTCTGCATCCAGGATCCCACGGGGGACGTGGCTCCCATCCTGATCGCCCTCAAGGCCACGGTCAAGATCGTGGGGCCCAACGGGGAACGCACCCTCCCCATGGAGGACTTCTCCATCGACTATTATGAAACCGCACTGGAGGAGGATGAAATCCTCACCGAGATCCAGATCCCTCCCGTGGCGCCGAAGACGGGAATCGCCTACTCCAAGTTCCGTATCGTCGAGGGTGACGCCCCGATCGTGGGCGCCTGCGTCGCCTTCACCCTCAACGAGGACGGCACCTGCGCGGACGCGCGGGTCGCCACCAACGGCACGGCCCCCATCCCGCTGAGGATCCCGGACGCCGAGGCGGTCTTCAAGGGAAAGAAGATCACCGACGAACTGATCACGGAAGCCGTGGAGATTGCCGGAGAGGCCATGGAATGCATCCCCGACATCGTCGCCTCCGACGAATACAAGAAGAGAGTCGCAAAGGTCTATATCAAACGCATGGCCAGAAAGGCCCTGTCACAGATTCAATAAAAAAGGAGAGTGGAACCGTGAAAAAGATTGTAAGTTTTACATTGAACGGTGATCCCTATGAGGTTGCGGTCAAACCAAAGACGACCCTCGTCGAACTCATCAGGGACGAAATCGGCCTCACAGGGCCGAAGGTAGGATGCAACGCCGGGGCCTGCGGTGCCTGCACCGTCCTCATCGATGGCAAGGCCGTCGATAGCTGTTCCGTCCTGGCTCTCCAGGTAGAGGGTCATGAGGTTGAAACCGTCGAAGGTTTGGCGGACGGCGAAAAACTCCACCCCCTCCAGGAGGCCTTTCTGGACGACGGGGGATACCAATGCGGATTCTGCACGCCGGGTATGCTGATGGCGGCCAAGTCCCTGCTCAACGAGAATCCTGATCCCACGATTCATGAAATCCGTCATGGTCTCTCAGGAAATCTCTGCCGCTGTACGGGCTACGTCCGCATCATCGAGTCCGTCCACGACGCGGCGCAAAGAATGAAGAAGGAAGGGGGAGAATCATGAGCGAATATTCAGTCATCGGAAAACCCGTCCGAAGAATCGACGGGGTGGAAAAGGTCACAGGGGCGGCCCAGTATACGACGGACATCAAACTCCCGGGGATGCTCGTGGGGAAAATGCTGAGAAGCCCGCACCCCCACGCCAAGATCCTGAACATCGATACGAGCGCCGCGGAAAAGCTCCTCGGCGTCAAGGCGGTTATCACCGGCCCGCGGGACACCCTCGGCGTCAAGTACAGCAATTGGCGGCGGTATCCCCACCTGATGGATGAGACGGCCCTGGCCATGGACAAGGTTCGTTACATCGGCGAACCGGTGGCGGCCGTCGCGGCCATCGACAACGACGTGGCGGAGGAGGCCCTGAGCCTCATCGAGGTGGAATACGAAATTCTCCCCGCCGTCTTCGATCCCCTGGAGGCCATGAAGGACGGCGCACCCCAGATCCACGAGGGCCCCACGGTCCGCAACAACGTGAGCGAGGCCCGGCACTTCGAGTTCGGAAACGTGGACGAGGCCTTCAAGACGTGCGACTACGTGCGGGAAGACACCTTCTATCTGCACCCCGTCATCCACGCCTTCATCGAGCCCTACAACTCCGTGGCGCGTTACGAAGGGGACGGACACCTCACCATCTGGACATCGACGCAGACCCCCTATTACATCCAGACCTTGCTGGCCATGGCCCTCGGTCTCAAGGAAGGCAACATCCGGGTCATCAAGCCCCATGTGGGCGGCGGATTCGGCGGGAAGATGGAACTCTTCTCCGACCAGTTCGTGGCGGCCCTCCTCTCCATGAAGACGGGCAAGCCGGTCAAGGTGGAGCTGACCCGCGAGGAATGCTTCGAAGGGGGACGCCGCCGGCACCCCATGTATTACACCCTGAAGACCGGCTACATGAAAGACGGCAGGATCATCGCCAAGGAAGCCAAGCTCTACACGGACGGCGGCGCCTACAACGCCATGGGACCCACCTCCCTCTACCTCTCCGGGTTCTTCCAGATGTTCCCCTACTCCATTCCCAACTACCGCTACGACGGGTTCCACGTCTACACCAACAAGACCCCGGCCACGGCCATGCGCGGCTTCGGCGGCCCGCAGGCGGAATTCACCTGCGACTCCCAGATCGACATGATCGCGGAACACCTCGGCATGGATCCCGCGGAGGTTCGGCTCAAAAACCTCATGGAACCGGGCCACGTCATTCCGGGCTTGGCCAAGGTAGAAAGCTGCGGTATCCGCGAGTGTATCGAACGGGCCATGGAGAGCACCGGCTGGAAGGAAAAGAAAGGGAAGCTTCCGAAGGGCCGCGGCATCGGCATGGGCTGTTACGGCTTCATGTCCGGCGGCGTGTTCAACTGGATCAATTCCCCCTACGCCTACTCCGGCGCCATGGTCCGCGTCAACGTGGACGGCACCGTCAACGTTTACATTGGCTCCGCCGAGATCGGCCAGGGTTCCGACACGGTGGCGGCCCAGATCGTCGCGGAAAAACTGGGCATCCCCATGAGCGACATCAACGTCATCCGCGGTGACACGCACACCTGCCCGCCCGACCTGGGAGCCTGGGGAAGCCGTCAGACCCTCATGGTGGGCAACGCCTTGATTATGGCGTGCGATCAGATCCTGGAAAAACTCTACAAGACGGCTGCCGCCCTGATGGGACCGAACGTGGTCTACGACTACGCGGCGAAGGACGGCCGTATCTTCATCAAGGAACGCCCCGAGCGGGGACTCGACTTCGTGGAGGTCGTCAAGGCGGCGATCCGCGCCGACGAGGGAAACCAGATCATCGGCCGCGGCTACTATACGCCCCACGACAAGGGGATGGTCTCCCCCGCCTATAGCTTCGGCGCCCAGGTGGCGGAAGTGGAAGTGGACGAAGAGACCGGAAAGGTTACGCTGATCCAGGTCACCACGGCCCACGACTGCGGCCAGGTCATCAACGAGCTGGGCGTGGAAGGCCAGCTGGAAGGCGCCTTCGTCATGGGTCAGGGATACACCCTCTCCGAAAACCTCGTGACCGACCAGGGCAAGATCCTGAATCCCTCCTTCGTCGACTACAAGCTGATGCGGGCCCCGGACGTGCCGGAGAACTTCACCTCCCTGATGGTGGAGACCTACGAACCGGAAGGTCCCTTCGGTGCCAAGGAGGCCGGGGAAGGCCTGACCAACCCGAACGCGGGGTGTATCGCCAACGCCATCTACGACGCCATCGGCGTGCGCATCACCGACATGCCGATCACGCCGGAGAAGATCCTCAAGGCGCTGGATGAGAAGAAAAAACAGGAGGCAAAAGGCTAAGGGTAAAAGGTAAAAGGTAAAAGGTAAAAAAGAGGAGGCTCTCAGAGCCTCCTCTTTCTGTGTTCATTGAAGAAAGGGAAAAGTCTATTTCTTGCCCTCGACCTTCTCCCGGATCAGGTCCTTGATGGTGTCGTCGATGGCGTAGAGACCGGCGATGAGCATCGAGCCCCCCTGCTCGAAAACGGCCTTTTCCAGCATGTCCTCGGAAATCCCCGTCTCCTCCAGGATGTAGGGTTCTCCGAAGTTCTCCACGTGATCCACCAGGGCCAGGTAGGCCTTGCATCCCCACACGTTGATGCAGAAATAGTACCCCCGCATGGACTCGATCAGTTCCCGGTTCTTCTCCGGGCCCGCGAAGGCCTTCCGAAGCTGGAGCGTCACCTTCTGGGGCGTCAGATCCCACAGGATCTGATCCCATACCTTCCGCGTATCCTCCAACGTTCGAAACTCCATGCCACCTCTCACAAAACCCTACTTCGGACTTCGGACTTCAACCTTCTCCCTTCAGACTTCTACCTTCCACCTAACAACCTAATCCTCTCCGAAATAGGCCGTCGTGTTGGTGATGGGATCCAGCTTCTCCAGCTCCGCCTTCCAGTTCTTCTTCTCGAGATGCTCGATGATCTCCTCCTTGGAATGCTTGTCCACCAGGTCGATGGACAGGGC
>CAZOBB010000172.1:0-3241 GCA_964577975.1 uncultured Thermodesulfobacteriota bacterium
TGATGGAGAAGATGACACTGACCATCGCCCGGATGAAAAAACCGGTTATCGCCGCCGTACACGGCGTGGCGGCGGCCAACGGCGCGGGCTTGGTGGCGGCGGCGGATCTGGCCATCGCCGCGGAGGGGGCCCGGTTCGGGCTGACGGCCATCGACGTGGGGCTGTTCTGCATGGGCCCGGCGGTGCCCATGGACCGCTGCGTGGGAAAGAAGCACTGTTTGGAACTGCTGCTGACGGGAGACCTGATCGACGCCGAGAAGGCGGAACGGATCGGCCTTGTCAACAAGGTGGTGCCGGAAGACAAGCTGATGGACGAGGCCCTGGCCCTGGCGCGGAAGCTGGCGGCCAAGAGCCCGCTGGCCCTTCAGATGGGCAAGGAAACCTACTACACCATGATGGACATGCCCTTTGACAAGGCACTTTCGTACGCCAACGAAATGTTCTCCGAGCTTTGCACCTTGAAGGACGCCGAGGAGGGAGTTAAGGCGTTTCTGGAAAAGCGTCCGCCCAAGTGGCGATTGGAGTAGTTTCACGTTCACTTTTCGGGGAAGTAGATCGGCGGATTTTCCCGAGGCGGGATGATCTGGGGAAGGGGTGTTTCGTCGCGTCCTCAAATTTACTTTCCCGTAGGGGAATGATATAAGGCAACGGCGCGGAATGACATTAGATTCTTACCTTGGAACGTAGAGTTTCATTTTTTTGATGTTCCCTCGTTTTGGATAAGGGTCGTTTCAGCTTGAGATTTATTGTCTTTTTGAGAACAAGAAAGGTGGGGCTTGGTTCGTGGTGTTTAAGATATAATGGCGGAGGTGTGGCGCCGTCTCGTTTTACTCTCGGGGACCGCTGTCTCCGTCTGCATGATCTTTTACGCGGATCTCTCTTCGCGTGTGTCGTTTGAGTCCGTCAACTTCGCAAAAAAACAGAAAAATCAGCCCCGTTTCCTGACGGGAGGGGAGATCCCGCGGAATTCGTCTTCCCGTAAGGCGGGGCTCGTGGTGATGAAAATTCGAACGAATCCGTAAAGAGAAAGGAGAGATGGATGGAACTCTTTTTAGGCATTCTTGCGGCGGTGGCTCTCAGCCTGGTGATCATGGCTTTCCAGCGGAAAAGGACGAAGGCGGCGTGGCAGGGCGTGGTCACCAGGATCAAGGAGGAGGCGGATGTTTATGACGACGAGAACAACTTTCGCGAAGGCCAGATCCTCATTCACTACCAGACGGATTCCGGCAAGAAGGGCAAAATCCGCCTGAGCCGGCATCACTTTGGCACGATGTTCCAGGGGCTGAAGGCGGGAGACAGGCTCGAAAAACAGGCGGGGGAGCCTCTGCCCCGATGGGTGCGGGAGAGGTGAGAAAAACGCTTTTCCTGTCCGTTCTTTGTCGTGCGCCCTGGTTTTCAGGGGTCTTTCAAATGTGGACAGGCCCAGGATGACGTCTTAGAGAAAGAGGGCCTCCAGGTTTTAAAGGAGAACGTGGGGCTTGCCAGGGATACAAGGGTGGGATAGGATAGGGGGTGTTTTACCGGGGGATGGTGTTCCTGAATAACGTTTGGGGATCGATTCCTTCTGACATGGCGGATGACGAAAATAGGAACAGGTGGGATTTCGTTTCCGATGTGGGGGAAATGCGGTGCACGTCTTTTTCGTGATTTTCGCGATCATCGCGGCGGTGGCTGCCATCGCGCTGTACCATAGCTGGAAGAAACAGACTGCATGGCGGGGTACCGTGACCGGGATCGAAGAGAGGCCTGCCGCAGGGATCGACGGGCTGGACGTCAAGGACTACGTGGATGTCTATTATGAAACCGATGAAGGACGGAGAGGCCGATTCCGGATTGCCAGGAAGAAATTTGATAGGTTTCATTCTGGCCTGCAGGTGGGAGACCGTCTCATCAAATACCCTGGGGAGGTTTATCCGAGGAAAGAGGGGTAACGGGTTCGGTTCGAGGTTCAAAGTTCAATGTTTTTGATTCTTGCGAAACTCACGAAATAAACCAGATCAACGAAAAAACGAATCAAATAAGGAGAAGACGTGAAGCGGAAAGTGTGGCTGATATTTGCGATGGCGCTGTTGGCAGGATGGCTGGCGGTGCCGGGAGCGACCCGTGCGGAGAAGATCCGGGGACAGAAGCGGATGATGATCGTGGACGATACCTTCCGGTTCGTCCCGGGAACCTGGGGGGACTATACCATCGTGGACAAGGAGAAGAAGGAATCTTACCGCCTCGTTTTTTCGATTCTCAACGATGAACGGGTTCAGGGGAAGGATTGTTCCTGGATGCAGATTAAGATCGACATGAAGGGAAAGCCCTCCGTCGTGACCCAGGTCCTCGTGGAGAAGACGCCACAGGGGCCCGGGGAGGCCCTTAAGGCCATCGTTCAGATCGCCGGGTTCGATCCCTTCATCGTTCCGGAGAAATACCTGAAGGGGAAAGGCGCTCAGGTGGCGCCGCAGGAGAAATATAAAGTTGTCCAGCGCCTCCTGCGGCAGGAGGTCTTCTTTAAGGGACGAAAGATCGATTTGTGGAAGGTAAGGACGGAAGCGGAAAACGGGAAAAAGGCCGTCGCGTGGGTTTCGGAGGAGATTTTGCCCCTCGGGGTTTACAAGGTCGATATCCCGGAATTCGGGATGTATCTCAACGATTGGGGAACGGGGGCCAAAAGCGGGATCACGGGCACCCCCATGAACTTTTACCTCTGGATCGCGAAGGTCATCGGCTCCGCGCTGACCGAAGGGATGAAGGAGACCGAAAAGTAGGGCGTCCTTTTACTGCGTCCGGATGACCATAGCCGCCAGGTAGGAGCGGACTTCCGGCGTCAGCTCCGCCACGTTTTTCCCGGTATACATGACGATGATAAGGTGGAGGGCGACATCGTCGTAGGGAAGAAGGGTAAAGGCCGAGTCGTTCCCGTCGTAGCTTCGCACGACAGTGGTTTTATGTCCCGCCACCATCGCGGATTGGACATTGGCCGCATCGTTCCCCTTCATGGAATCGATAAATTTTGCCTCGAGTTCCTTCCGCTGGGCGGTGGTGGTAAATCCAAAGGAATCGGGACGGAAGAGGACCAAAGGGTTGGGATCCATTCCTTTTTTGGGGACGCACCCCATGAGCCACTGTTTCTCCTTTTTATTGTCCGGCACAGGGACGCGAATCCACTTTTTCGACGCCGGGAGATCGTAGATGCCCAACTTTACCCTGCCTCCAATATCCGTGGGAACAGGTTTTCCCAGCTTTTTGGAGA
>CAZOBB010000173.1:0-17511 GCA_964577975.1 uncultured Thermodesulfobacteriota bacterium
AGGAATCCCCACGGGTTCCCGCAGGGCGTCCGCCACCATCTCGTCGATGGACCGGGTTATCTCCGTCGGTTCCGGGTTCACGTAGTTCAAAAGCTCCCAGCCTTCGGGCAGCTCGAATTCAACCGTCTCATCCTCCTTGTAGAACAGTCTGTATGTCGCCATCCGTCACTCCTCCTTCTGTAGTTGTCCGATGATACCACACAGCCACGCCTCCATACCAGACTGTTTCTTTCCTACGCATGAGCGGCTTATTCCCCTCAACGAGACACACGAAGCCATATCCTGAAACGGGTAACATCCTCCCGGTGAATCGGCTGACCCTTGGCGAGAGCAATCTCCTTGACCCACGCCTCGGGTATCAATCTGAATTCAAACCTCCCCTGATCGTCCGTCATCTTTGCCATCCCGTGGGTTTGAACAACGACACCTGCCGCCGTTTCTTCTCCCGGGTCAAGACGTCCATTGCCGTTTCCGTCAACAAACACCACGCCGGTCACCCGGGACGCCAACGCAAGTCCGAAGGAAGGCGCTTGTCTCTTCCTGGAAAGGACAACCACCAACGGGCTCGTGGAATAAAGTTTTTTGTCCACTCCCTGGAGATAAAGGGATGCCAGGACGAGATGCGCGCCGACAGGGATCTTCGCTATACCGTCCCTGTCCGTCCGGTAGATTCTGGCACGGGAATCCCTAATCATAATATTCGGAATACCGGCCTCGCCCGGATCTCTCTTTCCATTGCCATTCTCATCCAGATAAACAGCTACTGGAATCTCTTCTGGTCGAACGAGGGTAAAGGTCTTCCTGAAATCACTGGAGTCCTCGCACCTCTGCCCATATACCTGGTCCGGAAAAGCCCTCGAATATCCCGTATATCCTTCTGCCTTTATCTCTCCGGTGAGGGAAGTCCGATCAAACTGCCCCGGAATCCGAGCCTGATAATCGTAGCGGACCAGTGCCCCTTCATAAAGAGAGGTATATTTCCAGAAGAAATCTTTCAGGACCCGCAATCCGGCAATTCCCCGGGTGCCCACGTAGATAAGGTTCGGATCGAACGTCGCCCGAAGCATGACCTGGGGCAGATCCATGGCTCGAGACCTTGCCAGGGGACAGAGGTTCTCGAGAGTCACTTCCATCGTCAAAAGGTCCCCGGGATCGGCTTGGTATTTCTTTCCCTCCCGGACAATCCATACCTCTTCAGGCGGAAAACGCAACAGGGAACGTTCCTTGTCCCCGTCGTGCCGCAACTCCCAGCTCATCACGAGGAGATCGTCCAGGATATCGACACCCCTCCGGAAACCGTTTTCCCCTTCCAAAACAGACAGATAAAGAATCAAATCGGAAAGAGCAGACCGGTTGAGGTTTCCTTCCTTGAAACTTTCCACCCGCCCCACGGGAAAGTTTATCTTTTGATGAAGGTATTTCTCCATTTGCTTTCTGAACAGATCAGGATCCCGTCCAACCAGTCCGGCGGCCATCACCCGGGCGGCTTCCCAGTCCAATCCCTCCCGATTCGCTCCACGTTGGAGATAATCTTCCAGATCCGCCTTAAAATACGGAACGAGTTCCGGGAAGCGTTTGAGGAAATAGACGTCTTCAGGCTTCAGGGGTTCTTTCCCGCCTTTTTCGAGAAGCCGCTTCGTAAAGGTGTCTCGAAAAACCAGATAGAGCTTGGCGGCAGCCATCTTCCCGGCATGTCCCGTCTCTCCTACAACGGTCGGCTCACCCTTCCCCGGCAATACGTAGAACCTTTCCGGGATATATCCCAACCCCTTGAAGTGTTTGAGAAGCGCCGTGTAGAAGGGAAGATTGCGAATCCGGCCGAAAACAAGTTTCTGGGCCAAAAGATACGCCGCCATCACGTCCACGGAGTAGGAGGCCCTCTCCCGCAGCGATTCGAGGCGTTCCCCTTGCCTTATCTGTCCCTTGACGGCAATCTCGTCGGCGGGAAGCAGGAGATCCCCTCCGTGAATATATCCCGGTCCAACCTTCATCAGGGACAAAAGATACGAAGAGGCACTGAAAATCATCTGCCGTCCTGTCTCCGCGTAAAAGCCCTTCCCCTTCACAAGGTCTCGTCCCAGGGTCGTCAGCCCCGCGGCATCCCACAAGATCGAAGCCGTCTTCGTCTGATACCCCGACAATACCGCGGGGTCAATCTTTGTGGGGAAGAAGGGTTCCGACATCTCCTCGTCTTTCCCCGATTCCCCCAATTTCGTCAGGGCTGCCGAGAACTCCCATTCCGATTTTACGCCGGCGGTTGTTTCATTCCCCGTGTTGGGTATCAACACAGCTTTCCTGAGAAAGACATTCGGAATGCTTTCCCCTGTCGAAAAAACGGGAATAAGAGGGTACCGGTTGGGAAGCGAGAGGTAATTGAGGGGAGCAACCAGCAAGTAATCCGCATTCCCGGAATAACGGGTTCGATAGAAAAGTCCCGTTTCATTCAACCCCTTGCAGACCGCCCGAAAGAGGAAATCGCCCCCCCTCTCCGAGGCCAGCATCATCCCGGCAATATCCCTCAAACGGATCTCTTTTTTGGCAGTTCCTTCCACCCACGAGGTTATGACACCGGCTCCCGGGATATAGGCATCTTCCAAGGCCTTCAGGATCCGCTTTCTCTCCGTCGCCCTGGAGGTATCGAACCGGAAATAAGCCAGCGACGCGACCTCCACCGTGTCAAATTTCACCTTGCCATCACGATAACGAGAAGCAAGCAGGTCCAGTTTCTCTTTTGCCTTACCTGTCTTCCCTGCCCGCTTGAGCGCCATGGCGAGAAAAATCTCCGCTTCCGGACTCGCGGCGTCAAAGGATCCGACATCAAGACGGCTTTCAAGATAGCGGGCCAGGCGCCGCGCTTCCGCGAACCTCCCGGAAAGTGTGACCGCCGCGAAGTAGAGAACGGCTTTTTGATAACGCCCCGCCGGGGTCTTCGAAGCAACAATCCTTATTTCTCTCCCTTTTTCCCGGCTTTCCTCTATCTTCCATGAGTCGGGAAGATCTTCGGTTTTCGCCACTTCCCGGTTAATCCACCGCAACTTCTTCCCGATGATTTCTTCGAGGCGCGGCCGTTCGTCCTTGTCAACCTCGCTGAGGGAGGCATCAAGGGCAAGCAGCTCCATCCCCACCTGGGAGGGCTTGATCAGCGTATCCCGTTCGGTGAGACGCCAACCGTTTTTCCCGCGTGTCGTGTATCCCCCCGCCAACGGGAACCACAGCTCCCCACCCGGCATCGTCAAACCGAAATTCTTTCCCGCCATCAGGTAAAGCTCCCGGATATTGACAAGGGCGAAATCGCGCAGCCGCTGGGCCATCCGCCTGTCGGGATAACGGCCGGAACGCCAGAGGTGCAGTGCCGCGTAACTGGCGAACATGGCGTCCTCCGTGACGTAGTAGGGATCCACGAGGGAATAGTACCCGTCAGGGAGCGTTGTCACCCCCGTGGCCTCCTCGCTGACGGCCAGGCAACAGGAACCGCCGGACATTCCACCGCGGGCAATGATCACGCAGGCGGTGGATTCGTTGGAGGTCACGGGAGTTGTTCCCGCCACCGTTCCCGAGGCCCTGACGCTGTTACAATGCCGGCCAGGCCCCGCGTCGGACGCGGCGATGGCCTGATAGGTAAGGGTCCGCGTCTCCCCGGCCCCGAGGGTTCCCAGGGACCAGGTCAGCGCCCTGCCCGAAACCTGGGGATCCGGCATGGAACTCCCGTCCAGGGCGGAGCTTCCCGCCACGTATCCGAAATACTCGGGCTGGGTATCGAGGAGACGCACGTCGGTGAGATCGCTGTCCCCCGTATTTTTAATCTCGATGGAAAAACGGGCGATCCCGCCGGGACGGATCGTGCGGGTCTCCACCCGTTTGTCGATGGCGAGCACCGTTCCCGGCTGGGGCGGAATCTGGGGCCGGACCGAAACGGGCAGCAGGCAGCTCGTCACGCATCCCACCCCGTCCGTAACGGAAAGGTTGAGGGTGCAGGTCCTGTTTCCGGCACCCGATGGAGGGGTCCAGACGGGCGATGAAGACGAGGCGCTGTCGAAGACGCCGCCACAGTCGTCAGACCACGTGAACCGGTAAGGGGGAACACCTCCCCGGACATCCGCCCTCAAGGTCACCGGTGTCCCGCCGAAGATATTGTTCGGCACGACGATGGAACAGGCCGGCTGCGTGATCTCCATGCTGAAATTCATCGCATTGTTGATCCCGTCGCACTCACAGGTGACGTCGTCGGGATCCACCGTGGCGGTCATGGAATAGCGTCCCGGCCTCAGATCTCCCAGCGGCAATGTCAAGGTCTCGGACGCCCCCGGGTTCAGTGAGGTGGTCGTCTGGGTCGTCGCGGAGAGGCTGCCGGTAATCCGGACGACAGCACCCCCGGCCACCGGAACACACCCGACATTCTTCACCGTGACATCCACGGAGGTGTTGTTACACGCCGGGTGGGGAATCACACTCACAATCGCCAAGTCTGGAACTGGAATAGTATAAGGGACGGTTGTATAAGAGTTATCTGTGCTGTCACACTCGCAGAAGGTATGGTTCGGATCCGCCTCGGCCGTGAAGGTTATAGAACACGGCACACAGTCGCCTCGCCAATTCGAGAAGGTAATCGTCTGCGTTTGATTCGAACGCAACGGTAAAATCCCACCCAGCTCCGTAAAGGTCTTTATCAAACGGTTTCCATCGGAATCCGACAAAGCGATCTCAAAATCCGTCGAAATATCGCTATGACCAAGATTGCCCACCTGCACGTGTACAGCACCAAGCACGGTACCATCGGAATCACAATGGATCGAAGGAATAACGTTAAGCATCGCAAGGTTGACCGTCCTAATGGACTTGTCCGTGCACAACGTGTTGTTGGTCCCGTCGCACTCACAAACGACATGGCTGTAATCCGCCTCTATCCGGATCGAAATCTCCGTTCCGGCCAAGGCGGTACAGAGGTTGATATCCTCGACATGATCGACCTGGAAGGTCTGCGTTCCTCCGGGGGCGATGGAAACACCGGTGAAGGTCTCGACCCACGTGGCGATATTCGAGCCAATCAGGCACCCCGTTCCGTCGAACAGGGTAAACTGGACGGGAACATTTTGCGTCAGGGTCACGCAGCCGTTATTCTCGAGGGTAACCGTGCCATGGATCCTCAATTTCCCGTCGGAGAGGCACTCGGGAACGAGGCTCTCACCCCGGACGACCAGATCCGGAAGATCGAAGGCATGGATCTCCGTATAGGTGTTGTTCGTCCCGTCACACTCGCAGATGGCATCTCCAGGATCTACCGTCGCCGTGAAGTCGCAGGTGCAGTCCGTGCAGTCCGCCCAGTTCGCCGTCACCGGAAAGTCCACCGTCGCCGATCCACCGGCCGGGACATTCACCCCCGTCTGGTTCCCGAAGCTCAGGCACCCGTCCGTCCCGAGGGACACCGTCACGTTCGTCACGTCTCCGCAGCCTTGGTTGTTCACCGTCACACGGACGAATCCACCCAGGGTGTCGTTCGTGCAGGTGATGTGCGTGAAGTCGATGTCCGTGACGGTCAGATCCGGAAGATCGAAGGCATAGGTCTCTGTGTAGGTGTTGTTCGTCTCATTACACTCGCAGATGGCATCTCCAGGGTCCACCGTCGCCGTGAGCGTATAGGGATTACAGTTATGACATCCTAGGTTCCATCCCGATGTGTCGATGGAAACGGTCACCGTGTCCCCCGCGTTAATCGTGCCGGTATAGGTTCCGGTACCCGTCCACGTGCCGTCGGTCACGCTGACCGTAAAATTCGTCAGGGAGGCCCCATCGCCCCCGTTATGAATGGTAGCGGTCAGGCTGGAAGAGAAATGTCCGTCGCTGGTACAGGTCACCCCCGGCGTGAGATCCGTAACCGTCAGGTCCGGAAGCCTGAGATAGGCCGGTTCCGCATTCACCCAGATAGGTGATTGGCAACCCTCAAGGGTGTTGGGATTCCCGTCCGGGGTGCCACAGCCCCACGCGGCCCGGGCCCGGTTCTCCCGGTGGAAGGATCCGCAGGTATTTTGGTTCGGATAGTTGGCCGGGGTCAGGCGCCCGGTAATTTCAAAGGTCCGCGTGTCACCGGCATTCAGGTCGGCGATCTCCCACCCCCATCTTTGGGGATCCCCCCCCAAATTGGTGGCCGCCGGAGACGAACTGACGTAGGCTATCCAGTCCCCCAGCGTGTCTTCCACGCGGACGATCTCGGCCGTCCCGGAGCTCGCGGCATTTTCCACGGTGATGGTCCAGGTCTGCGTATCACCGCAGTCGACCTGGCTGGAGCGCGGGGTCTTGGTCACGCGAATGACCGGGGTGCCGCTTGAATCGATGCGCTGGGTGATCACGGTGGTGTGCCGCGTAATCCCGCAGCAGTCGTCGTAGCTGACCTCGATGCGCATGTCCCCGCCGGAAAAACAATCCGAGTGCACGCCGAAGACGAGCGTGATGCTTCCCCCCGGGTCAAGGCTGTCGCACAGGTCGTTCGCGGGATTGTTGGGGTCATAATAGGTCAGAACTTGTCCCGACACCCCGGGGTCCCCGCTGCCCGGTCCCGAGGAGCACCCGGACACGCTGGTGGTACCTGTCCTGTAAGTCAAGCCGTTGGGAAGGGTAATGACCGCGTCGAGGTTCGACACGGAGGCGGTGGCGCTGGGATTATCAATGGTCACGGTGAACGTGGCATCGCTGTCACAGGTGTCCACGCTGGTAGGGGACACGGAGACCGAGGCGGTAACGTGGGCATCCCGCGTGGAGGGTGACGTGTCCTGGACCGCCGTGGTGGTCAGGCAGGTGTTAGGCTCATCCGTGCCCGGCTTGGTCTGAGCGCTGCCGTCCACGCTCCCGCACCCCCAGTAGGCCTCCACCACGTTGTCGATGTCGTTACAGTTGGGATCCCCCGTGCCCGCGGAGTCCGCCGACAGGGTCAGCGTCACCGAGGCGCCCGCCCCGAGGTTTACGATCTCCCATGTCACGAGCTGGGCGTTTCCCCCGTACCCGTGGTAACTGTCGTTTCCCCCGGACGAGGAGACATAGGTCAGCCCGTCCTCAAGCGTGTCTTCCACCCACACGACGGGAACCGTAAAATTGCTGTTGTTCGTCACCGTGATATCCCAGGTAAGGTTCGCCCCGCAGTCGACCGCCTCCCCGGGGGTGGGTGACGTCCGCGTCTTGCGGACCGAGATATCCGGCGTTCGGGCATTGACGGTGAAATTCGCGCTGCTTCCCGTGTGGGAACCGCCGCAAGGATCCTGGAATCGGGTCGTATTGGTCAGGGCCCCCCCGTTGAAGGTGCAATCGGTTACCATGGTGAACTCGATCTCGATGACATCGTCCGGCGCCATGTCCGCCAAGGCAGGTATGGCGTTCTCGTCCCACGTGAGGTTCGGGGCCACCGGTTCGGCCGAGCTCCACGCCCCCCCGTTCTTCCGCCACCGCGCAGTATTTGCCTCATAGGTCAGGCCCGCAGGCAGGACCTCTTCCGTCACCACGTGATAGAGGTGGGTCGGACCCGCATCACGCAACGTAATGGTCCCCACCGGCTCGGAACACATGTCGACGGGGGTAGTCGTGGACGTAGTTGCCACCAGGTTAGGTTCTGGAATGACCACCGTGGAATCGTCGGTGACAGGGGACTCGCAATCGTCCCCGTGACATCCCCAAGAGGTGGCGACATCGTTGGTCAGGTTCGAGCAGCTCACCAGGTTCGCGTCGATGACGAGTGCCACCCTCTTTCCCGGGTCGAGCTGGTCCAACGTCCAGGAGACCCCGTTGATGGTATTCCCGCTGTGATCCTGGTTGGGCGTCGTGGTCACACCGGAGGGAACCGTGGAAGAGGCATAGGTCAGGCCCGAGCCCAAGACATCGTCGATCCAGACGTTATAGGCGGTTCCATACCCCTTATTGACCACGTAAACCGTCCACTGCGCCTTGTTCTCCGAGGCGGAATAGACTTCCGGGGTCTTCGAGATGATGAGGTCCGCACCGATCAGGAGGCGGGGGGAATAGGTATGCGAGGCGGAACACGAGGCATCGGATTGCGTGTCGTCGTGGCAGGCGTCGTCGAAAACGACCGTGGCGGTGAGGTCCCCCCCACCCTCGCACTTCTTCTGAACCGTCAAGTGAATCGTGGCCTGGGAGGTGGAGGCGAAGCCGTCTCCGTAATCCCACTCCACGTAGGTTCCGTGGTCGACGGGACCCGATGGGGTAATCCCGTCATACCCCACCACGCTGATGACATAGTAGGCATCCGTGTTCAACCGGACCAGGACATCATGGGGAACACCCTGCGCGCTGGTGCGGTCGATAACGATATCCATCTGGTAGGTACCACACTTTTCGACAATGGGGGGCAGCCCCTGAAGGTCAATCTCCATGCTCGGCGGCGTAACCGTTATCTGGGTTGTCTCGTGCAGTTTTCCGTCCTGAAGGCAGTTCCCTCCCGTTATCCCCAGATCGAGGGTGGACCAGGCGTAGAAGGTGTAGGGATCGCCGCAGGGAGGCGAAGGCTGGGACTGATCCGTCAATCGGAGATGGTAGGTAATCACGAGGGTCTTTCCCTGAACGGCACCGCTGCAACCGGAGAAATCGAGGAGAAGGCTCCCGCCCGGCGTGCCGTCGTTTACATGGACACACGAGGTGATATCCGCACCGTCGAACGTTACCTGCAAGGTGCCGGGCACGAACTGCTGATAGTTGTCGGCACGATCCTCGAAGCTCATCCCGGAAAGATCCACCCCGTTCAAGGCCGCGTCGTTGCCGAAGACATAGGTGTTCGTGTAGGTGATCTCCCCGCATGTCTCCACGCTGGTGGGGTTGGCGGTCTTGTCGGAGGTCAGATACTGGCTACACTCGATGGCCGTGGTCTGCGAAGCGGAGCCTTGCCGGTCGCAACCGCAGCAGTCGGTCACCGAGGCCTCGACGGTGTTGGTATAGGTGGTAAAACAATACTGGCATTGGTCTATCGCCGGCGCCTGGAGCGTGATGTCCGTGGAGAAGGAGGAATTCACGGCCGGATCGAAGGACCACTCGATCGTCCCCCCCGTTCCGCCCGCGCCGGGTGTCCACGTTCCTCCCCCCGCGTCTGTTACGGTAAACCCGTCTGGGACATGGTCCGTCACCGTGACGGGGCCCGTCGTTCCCCCGTTACCGCAGCTCGTGGGACCCGTGTACGTCACTGCGATGTGGTAGTCAACCGCCGAACCGATCTCTATCTCGCTGGGACCGCTCTTCGTCACGTTCAGCTGTGGAGCGGTTCCGCTCGCGGTAAGCTGGCTCGTTTTGACCGGGGGATGGAAGACGTTCCCACAGCCGTCCTTATATTCCGGTAGCCAAATGAGGAAGCGGGCGGGCGATTGATTACACCAACCCGTGTAGCCCACGTCGAAGCTCAAGGTGTAACTGCCCCCCGGATCCAAGTCCGGAAGGTGGAAACAGCCACTCGTTCCGCTCGACGTGTAGGTGGCCCCACTGCTGACATTCGATACCGTGAGATCCCCGATATTCACGCAAATCTGGGGATCGTAAGCCGTTCCGTTCCCGTTGTTGGTGATGGTAAAACTCACATGGGCGCTGCTGGCACAGTAGTCATTGAAGGCAATATCGGGAGGGGTGTAGTCGAGTTCGGGGTGCTCTTCGACAAGCTGCACGGAGGCGGTGGCCGTCCCGCCATCCGTGGAGGTGTCGTAACAGACGGAACCGCCGTCGCATCCCCACTTCACGTCGGCCGTGTCCCCCAGATCCGTGCAGGCCGTGACCCGGGCGGTGATGTCGATGGATACGGTATCCCCGGGCGCCATGGAGGCAAGCGCGGGAACGCTCGTCGAATCCCACGTAACCGTCTGGCCGGAGACCGATCCCGCGGGACTGGACGAAACATAGGTTAATCCCGTTCCCAGCGTGTCGGTCACCACCACGTTCTTGATCGTCCCCAGCCCCGTGCTCTTCACGGTGAGGGTCCAGGTCACGTCATCCCCCACCGAGGCGCTGACCACGGAAGGATCCTTGGTGATGGAAACGCTTCCGGGTTTGATCCGAACCGTCGAGGTCGTCGACTCGGTTTGAGAAGCCCCACCGGCACAATCATCATAATGTACGTCTACGGAAACATTACCGGAAACGGCATTGCAATCCGTGATAAGATCAAACTGAACAGTCAAAGATTGGCCGGGATCCAGACGGACAGCCCCCCCGCAGAGCGAACTCATGGTATACGTCAGTGTCTGCCCCGAAACTCCCGGGTCCGCCGAGCTGTTGCATCCCCCAGGCCCTTGAGTCGTACTCGTTCCTGTAACATAAGCATATCCAGCCCCAGGCAGTGTCACCACTACGTCCGTGACACAAACGGAAACGGCCGATCCGGAAGGGTTTTCGACAGTGATGGTAAATGTCCCCTGTTCACACAGGTTCATCTCGCTGGGACCACCGATGGAGGTGTCTGCGTACAATGACGACGCAACGAACACGATCATGAAACAAAATACAGCGATAAAAACCCGAGGTGCTTTTTTTCTCATCGTGCCCCTTTCTGGATGGTGATGTTCAGACGGTGATACGCCAGTGGTATCTCAATCTTGGAATGGGGAGTCTTAATATCCACGCGGAAAACCTTTCTGGCACCCCCGCTTTGAATTTCAAGTTCATGTCTGCCGGAATCAAGACGGGAAAAAACGAATCTCCCGTTCCTTCCCGTTGTTCTGACCGTTTTGTCAAGGGTGACCTGAAACGTTTCGGGAAGGGGTTCCCCTTTTTGGAAGGTTTTGTCCCCGTTCTTATCGATGAAAACCAACCCGGAAAGCTTGGCCAACGGCTTTCTCCGAACCCCGATCAAGAATTCCTGGTAGTCGGTCAGGCCGTCCATCAGGACGATCGGCAACGGCGTGGGCGATATGACCCGATATTTCCCCGGCAGCGTGACGGTATTGATTCCGATGAGGTATTCCCCCGGATAGAGGTTATCGAAGATGAAATATCCCTCTTTATCCGAAATAAACCGTTCCCCCTTGGAAAGGACCACCTCGACGCCTTCCAGGGGCCTGTCTTTGGGAGAGATGATCCCGTTCCCGTCCACGTCCAGATAGACGTTTCCTTCCACCGCGGCGTAAAAGGTGAAACTCAAGGCCGAAACGCTCACCAGGGCCTTGGCCTCGAGACGGTAAGTCTCCCCCCGGTTGTCCGTCACGTTGAGGATGGCCCGGTTGACGTTCTTCCCGCGCCGCGCAGACGTGCCGATGATGGTCTGATACTTCAGGATCGCCGTCTCGCCCGGGGCGATGACCGGGAGACGCCAGCGAATATGCTGCCGTCCCTCGGGATCCTGGATCCGCTTCCCGTTGAAGACGCTCGATCCCCGGACATACGCGAATCCCTGGGGGAGATAGTCGTCGATCACCGGGGTCAGCAGGGGGGCCCCCGAGCCGTTCCGTATCGTCAGACGGAAACGGATGATCTTTCCCACGTCCACCTGGGGAATCTCGGCCTTTTTCCGGAAGCCGATCCTCGACGTGGTCACATGGGTGGCGGCGATACTCGTCCAGACCACCTCCGAGTGTTTCCTGATTCCACCCATCTCCGACGTGAGAAAGGCCTCGTTGGAAATCCGGGTTCCGTAGGGCACCGTCCATCCGATCCGGGCGACAACCCTGATCTCACGAACGGTATTCGCCTCGATGCTCCCCCGCCATCTCAATTGCTGTCCGTCCCTTTCGAAGGATAGCGGGGAGGACTGGGAGACAAACTCGAGCCAGTCGGAAAGGGTATCGGTCACCTCTATCCCCGTGAGCGCAATCCGGCTTCGATTGCGGATCGTCAACGTGTAGGTCAAGCGATCCCCCGGTTTCGCCTCGTGCGCGTTTACCGATTTTTCGATCTTAACATCGGGGAAACCGACGCGGAGATACGCGGTGTTCGAGGCGATCGGATGCGCGAGGGACGCGTGGGTCATGTAGGCCGTGTTGGGAATCTTGCCGGAGGGGGTCTCCGGAAGGACCTGGCAGTGGGCCACGAGGGTCAGGGTTTCCCCGCGGGCGATTCGATCGAGGTGCCAGGTCAACCGCCTCCCGGACTGCGAAGGCTTGACGGCTCCCTTGGTCCAGAGGACCTTCAAGGCGTCGGGAATCTCATCCCAGACGGTGACATCGGTGAAGTCTTCCTCCGAGGTATTCCGGACCGTCAGGATAATCTCCGTTTCCTCCCCCGGAAGGACGGTATCGGGCGAAAACGACTTCGTTAGAGCCCCCGTAAATTCATGAGATGTCACGGAGATAGTGGTTTGATCCGTCTTTGTATCACCACAATCGTTCTTGACGGTGAGGGTCACCCGGTAGGTCCCCGCCTTTTCGTAAACATGCACGGGAGAAGCCTCCGTGGACGTTGATCCATCACCAAAAGACCATTCATAAGAATACTTACTCGATCCTTCTCCTTCCTCTTCGATGGAGGCCCCAAACTGGACTTTCAACGGTGGAGTCCCTGAGGGAGGATCGGCCTTGATTACAACGGAGAAACCAGGACATCCCCCTCCCTTTACCACGAGGATAACCGTTTTGATATGCACGAGTTCTCCACTAATACCCCTTACCACCAGCGAATAGGTTCCAGGGGGGGTCTTTGCCGTTGTCGTAACAATCAGCTCCGTTGTGTCGGGTAATCCTGGTTTTACCGTGAGTGGATTTTTCAAAAATTTTCCTTCCGCACCTGACGGCAAACCGGAAACATAGAGGGAGACAGAACCTACAAACTTCTCCAACGATTCCACAACTATTTTAAATTCTGTTTTTTCCCCAGGGAATACCGTCCGTTCATCTGGCGTCACTTGGAGGGAAAAATCGCCCCCTGCCGTCACCGCCATGTCAGGAACGGGAAAGCAAACCACCATCAAAACAACCAACAACCCCACTCCCAAGCACTTCATTTTCTCGGACATTTTGCGCTCTCCAGTTTATCCTTTCCTATCCAAACCTCTTAGAAAAATGCGATGAGTCTAATATAACCGACCGTCGCATCATAGTTGTTATCCTTCTCTTCATTATCTCGATACCAGACCTGCTCCACGCCCACGCCGAGTTTCACGTGCTTGTGGACGAGATAGTCCACCTCCGCGGTCGCCGATTCCTTCTTGTCATCCAGGGGCCCCCACACCTTGATCAGCTTGTAATTGGCCAGGAACTCCCAACGTTCGGCAAAGGCGTATTTCAATCCCTGCACGGCCTCGATGGTGTCACTGCTCGTCCGATCCACGGGGGGATCCAGTTCCACGTTCGTGCCGTACATCCACTGGGAATAGATGGACAATTTCCTGGTCATGTGCCAGAGGAGCCGAAAGTTCAGTTCCTCTTCGGAACTCTCCGAGGAAGGCGCCGGGATCCTGTGGTTATTCTTTCTTTTGTAGTATCTCAGGCTCAGGTGAAGATTTTTTAAAGGGGTCCCATGAATGAAAACGGACCAGAGCTGGCGCTTGTCCTTGTTCGGAGCGTCACTCTTGTTGATCTGGAACTCGTATCGTGCCATCACGTTGAGGTACTTTGATTCCACGCCGGCACCGAGCGATACCAGGTGCACATGCGAGGTTTCCTCCTCCTGGTCATTCCTCTCATACCGGTAACGTGAATCGATGAAAAGGGACTTGTAAACGTGCTTTCGGATCCCCGTTTCAAATATATCGCTGTCGAGCAGGTTTCCGCCTCCGTTCTTGGCGTCGAGGATCTCCTTCGTATATCCCGCGTAGTACCCCTCGTCGTCGGTGAGAAATTCCGCGAGGACCGTCCCGATATGGCGCAGGGTGGAGGGATTCCCCTCCATGTGATCATTGAGATTCTCCAGCTTATATTCCCCCTGGAGATAAAGGTCGCCGTGGCGGCTCGTCAGGGCCCGGTGGCGAACGCCCGCGAGAACCTGCTCCATGGAATCGTCCCGGATCTCGCCCGACGGGTCGGCGCTCTTGTCGAACTCCCCCTTGCCCCAGTATTTCGTCCTTTCCCCGTCGTGAAAGACGGAGACATAGGCCAGGTGGGAACGGACGTCATCCTCGATTCCCTTCCGGTATCCGTACCCCCCGCTCAACCGTGTCTCGTCCCCCTCCCGCTCGATAAAGGCGTTTCCCTCGTGTTCCCCGTTGGAGATACGCGTGGTCAGCAGCGGATAGAGTTCTCCCCCAAGATCCCGGGCGAACTGGAACGGAGAAAGGCAGATGCTCCGCTCTCTGAATTCCGGGATCACCTCGCCCGGATCAAAACCGAACGCCAACTGGTCGTTGGCGAACGTGGGAAACTCCGTGTCCACGGACCACGCGTCGAAAGCAAGGTGGACGCGATCCGTGATCTTCACGTTCCCGCCGGTGAAGAACCCATCCTGATGCTTCACGTCTTTCTCGTCGTTGAAGGCGTATTCCCCGTAGATGTTCACCCGCTCCGTATTGACCTGGGCCCCGAAACTACCTATTCCGCGCCGCTGGTCAATCGCGTCCCCGAAGTCCAGATCCTTGTCCGCGTCCGCGATATAGGTGAACTCGAGGGTCAGGGGCTTCACCGGGCGAACGTAGGAACGGACCCCAAACAGGTTCCGGGTAAAACTCCCCTCGATGGATTCGTACTGATAACTGACGCGCAGAAAGACCGGATTCCCGCGCCCGTCATCCGGGTTGAGGGGCACGTTCAGCATGATCTCCCCGCGGTCATAGTCGATGTAGTAATCCTTGTTCCGAGAAAGGGGATACTGGCGGAGGATGAGGCCGGGATTCGCCTGACTCCTCACGATTACGTAAACGGTCTCGCTCCCGCGTATGAGGGGTGACTGGCTGAGGTAATAGGGTCCCGCCCCCGCATCGACGGGAAATTCCTCCGTCATGGACTCCCCGCGCGCCTGCCCTCCCAGAACCTCGAACCCGAAACGCTCCGTGTCGGCCCCCACGATCCCGCCCCGGAAAGGGTGATCATACCTGGGAAAGATGGTCTCCTTGAAGACCCCGTCTTCATAATCCCCCGCCCAAAGGTAGGCCTGCTCCTTCGTAATATGGACGAGAAACTGGAGGTCGGGCTCCATGACCCGGTTTTCGGGATCGTAATCCAGGTAGCCATCCAGGGTATAGTCGTCCCAGAAGGTTCCGTTGGCTACGAACGAGGCCCGTTCCCGCGTCTCGAACCCTTCCGGCAACCCCATGTCGCTGTATCGAAACCGGATGTCGTCACCCTTGGTCTGCGTCCAGTTGAGACGCAGGGAACCCATTCCCATGAAAAATACCTTATTTCTCTTAGATTCTTCTTCCTTTCGAGCCGGCACCAGCTCTTTTTTTTGGGAAAGAGTAACTTTTCGCAAACCTTCATTCTCAGAAAAAGCAAACCTCACGGAATTAAAAAGACAAGAAAAAACGAATATGGCTGCAACTAGGTACCGAACCTGCAAACGTTGTCCTTCAAAAGTTTTTCCTCGTCATATAAAAATTTTTTATATAATTGTCAATAATAATTGTTTCTACTACATTATTTTTTTTTGAATGGGTATTTTTTTTTGTGAATGGGTACGATAGGGATGATGAAGCTCACGGATAGCAATGATCAAGAAATATGATTGACACACCATCCCGTGGGTGCGTGATTCTACAACACCAAGAAAACACCCTCGCCTCACATCTCCTCGCCCGTGACAGGCCGATCAAAGGCGGGAAGATCTTTTACCGATCTATCTCACCGCTCGGCGTCGTATACCTTGGCTGTGAGATGGAAGACCGAGTTGGCGTAGTGGAAGAAGATGGAGGTTGGTCAAAATATTTGGCATAAAAAATATCAAACACCTTTTGGGCCAATAATCGGTGTACTTCGGTCGTCGGGTGTCTGTCGTCCCAAAAGACATATCCAGACCCGTTCGAAAACCCGTGGCCGAATGAGGGACAAGGGTCCGTCGCGTTATGAAAACCGAAAGCCTCCGGCTGCGCCTGGAGTTCTCTGAAAACGCCAAAGGTATCGAAGAGGTTCAACTCGATCCAGGAATGACGGGCCCTGAACTCCCGAATCCGCCTGTCCAGGTCATCATTGAAAAGCATACTGAACGCCGTTCCGGATCTCGCGGCTTCCGGGTCTCGGTTCAAGGCCGGTGTCGCTCCCAGGTCGGGAAGATTCATAACGAGGATCCGGGTCGCCCCGTGATCGGCCAGAAGCCTCACGGCGGTCATGATATTCTCCACGGATCGGTGAAAATCCCCCGCTCCGAAGAAAAAATCATTCGCCCCCGCCCATACGGTAACGAGAGCCCCCGAAGGGAGAGGCTCCGTCTGAACGAAGGCCTGAACCTGCGCGATCAGGCCGAGGGGGAATGCTTCATTTCCCGTCTGAGCTCCCCCATAGGCCAAAACTCGAAGCGGAAGGTCCCCCGCCAGGTGGCTGAGATACTCCTCCCAGACAGGCCCGTTGGAGTACCTGCCCAGATAGTAGTGGACCGCGTCCGGCGTAATACCGTATGTGGCATGATACATATTTCCCGTGTCCGTCAGGCTATCCCCGAAGGCGTAGATCCGATTGAAAACCGCAGAGTGAGCCGACAAGGTAAGGAACGTGACCGACAATAAACCGATGACAACACACCAGCAAACCCTTTTCATTTTTACCTCTCGTTTCTGCCCTTTTATAAATTATACTGCAATATGGCCTGATTTCAACTGTAGGAACGGGCTGGAAAGGCAATTTTGAAGGTTGGCCCGACTCTTCCCGGAATTCCTTGAATCTCAAGGGCCTTTATGGTAAAGACACACCAATCTCAACGACATTGGAGGCACGGATGAAAGTCAAAGACAGTCTCAATCTTCCCCAATCTTCCATTCCCATGAAGGCCAACTTGAGCCAGAGGGAACCCCAGATGCTTTCCCGATGGGAAGAGATGGATATATACGGTAAAATCGTTCAGAAATCTGAAGGGCGCCCCAAATTTATCCTTCACGACGGGCCTCCCTACGCCAACGGCCACATCCACATGGGAACCGCCCTGAACAAGATCCTGAAGGACTTCATCGTGAAGTCGAAATTCATGGCGGGATTCGACAGCCGCTACGTCCCCGGCTGGGACTGTCACGGCCTTCCCATCGAGCACCAGGTGGAAAAGGAATTGAAGACCAAGAACATCCCCCTCGTCAAGACCGACCTGCGGAAACGGTGCCGCGCCTACGCGGAAAAATTCATCGACATCCAGCGGAACGAATTCAAACGCCTGGGGGTCTTCGGGGATTGGGAAAATCCCTACCTGACCATGAACCTGCCCTACGAGGCCACCATCGTCCGGGAGTTCGGCAAGTTCGTGGAAAAGGGAAGCGTCTACCTGGGCGAAAAACCGGTGTACTGGTGCGCCTCCTGCAAGACGGCCCTGGCCGACGCCGAGGTGGAATACGGCAATCACCGGTCCCCGTCCATCTACGTCAAGTTCCCCATGCAATCGAAGATCGAGGGGCTTCCAGCCGACAAGCCTGCCTACGTCCTCATCTGGACCACCACGCCCTGGACCATCCCCGCCAACCTGGCCATCGCCCTGCACCCC
>CAZOBB010000174.1:0-2774 GCA_964577975.1 uncultured Thermodesulfobacteriota bacterium
GGTGGGTGGCGCCATCGTTAGGTGACAGACCCGCGCGATCCATACAGAAGAGCACAGGTAAGTTTTGCAGCGCAACATCGTGGATGATCTGATCGTAAGCACGCTGGAGGAAGGTCGAGTAGATGGCTACCACCGGTTTGAGGCCTTCTAGCGCCATTCCCGCGGCAAAAGTGACGGCATGCTGTTCCGCGATTCCCACGTCATAGAAACGATCGGGAAATCTCTCCTGGAACTTGTCCAGCCCCGTGCCGCTCGGCATGGCGGCGGTAATCGCCACGATGGCGGGATCCTCTTCCGCCAGATGGAGGAGGGTTTGACTGAAGATTTCGGTATAGGAGGGGCGTTTTTTCGGCGCGGTTTTTCCCGTTTCGATATCGAACCTTCCGATGCCGTGGAATTTGGAGGGAAGATTCTCGGCTGGAGGGTATCCCTTCCCCTTCTGCGTGACGACGTGAACGAGAATCGGGCCTTGGAGCTTCTTGACGTTCTCCAGGGTCTTGATGAGGTGTTCCAGCCTGTGTCCGTCGATGGGACCGAAATATTTCAACCCCAGTTCCTCGAAAAGAATACCAGGGACCATCATCCCTTTGAGTGATTCTTCCGCCTGCCTCATAAATTTGTACATCGACTTGCCGATGCCTGGGATATCGGACAGAAACGCCTTGATTTCGTCTCGAGCCCGGTTGATCCATTGGCCCGTCATGATGCGATTGAGATAGGCGGAAAGCGCCCCAACATTTGGGGAGATAGACATTTCGTTGTCGTTTAAGATAACGATGAGATCGCGATCCAAGGCTCCCGCTTGGTTCAAACCCTCGAAGGCGATACCCGCCGTCATCGATCCGTCCCCGATGATGGCCACCACTTTGCGGTCCTCCCCCGCCTTCCCGATCGCCTCGGCCATTCCGAGGCCCGCTGAGATGGAGTTGCTGCTGTGCCCCACGTCGAAGGTGTCATGAACACTCTCGGAACGTTTGGGAAAACCACTGATACCTCCGTACTGGCGTAGGGAGGAAAAACGGTCCCTTCGCCCCGTGATGAGCTTGTGGGCGTAGCTCTGATGGCCCACGTCCCATACGATCTTGTCTCGGGGGGAGTCGAAGACCTTGTGCACCGCCAACGTGAGCTCGACGACACCCAGACTCGGGGCGATATGCCCCCCCGTTTGGGAGACGGTTTCGATAATCACGTGGCGAATCTCCTCGGCGAGGACCTCCAGCTCGTCCATGGAGAGCTCTTTCAAATCCCTGGGATCGTCAATCCTTTCCAAAAGCCCCATGTTATTTCTTCCTTTCCAAGATGAGATCCGCGATCCCGTGGAGAGGAACCGCCCGGTCGCCAAAAGGAGCAAGCGCCGATTTGGCTTCTTCGATCAACTCCTTGGCCTTGGTTTTGGAGGCTTCGAGCCCGACCACGTGGGGATACGTCGCCTTTTCGAGTTTACCGTCCGCGCCGGCCGCTTTCCCGAGAACCGCCGTGTCTCCTTCCACGTCCAGGATATCGTCGACGATTTGAAAGGCCATTCCGATGGCTTCACCGTAACGGCTCA
Organism: uncultured Thermodesulfobacteriota bacterium; assembly: GCA_964577975.1. Lineage (GTDB taxonomy): Bacteria > Desulfobacterota > S145-22 > S145-22 > S145-22 > JAOZMY01. Next base: position 1,550 of record CAZOBB010000174.1, read on the forward strand.
CCTTTTCGAGGGCATGGGCGGGAGCGTTTCCCAAGATGGATCCCATTCGAACGGCCGCGCGGATCAGGGCGCCCGTCTTGCGGGTGTGGATGAAGTGAACCGTGTCGATGGATACCGCTTTGTGTTCCGACAGGATGTCCATGGCCTGCCCGCCGACCATTCCCCTCATGCCCGCGGCGACGGCAAGCTCATGGGCGGCGGCTAATCGGAGCTGGGCGGGCCAGGCGCTTGTCTCTTCCCCGTTCGTGATCAAGGCGAAGGCTTCGGTCAGAAGGGCGTCTCCCGCCAGGATGGCCATGGCGTCCCCGAAGACTTTATGGCACGTTGGCTTGCCACGGCGAAGGTCATCGTCGTCCATGGCCGGAAGGTCGTCGTGGATAAGGGAATAGGTGTGAATCATCTCCAAGGCGCAGGCAAAAGGGAGGATCTTTCGGGCGTCTTCCGCGAAGATTTCATACGCCGCCATCATCAAGATCGGACGGATTCGCTTCCCCCCCGCCAGGAGGCTGTAAGACATGGCCTCGAAGAGGGGGCGTGGCTCTTCTGAAACATCGATGCGCTGTGATAAGGCTTCCTCTACCCAGGCTTTTCTGCTTTCCAGATAGGTCTTAATATCGAAATTCATTGATTGAAATCTATACCATCAAAAGGCGGGAAGTGCAACCGCATGAGGCCGCCGTTCTCTCGGAGGTTTCTTTAAGGAGAGTGTGTTCAAGGAGATTATGGAGCGGTTATTCCATGGTTAAACCTAGAAGGGATGAGATGTAGGAAAACGAAAGCCTGGGGTCATGTCTTGAGTTTGGCAATTCTTATGGTTCGATAGGGCATCGGTTCGGGATTGATAGAAGCTCCAAGCTCCAAGTTGAAAGCGGGAAGGGCAATAGGCAAAAGGCAAAAGGCGAAGGGCAAAGGGCAAAAGGGGGCTGAAAGCGGGAAGGTAGTGACGAGTAGAGAGTGACGAGTAGAGAGTGACGAGTTGGAGTTGTCAAGTCCTGAAATATGTTTACAAAAATTTACTGGTTTTTGATTCATTTTACTCTACCGACCTTGCCTTTGTTTTATATAAGCTAGGCCAACGTGGAGAAGAAGACGCATACACCTGGGCAGGCGTGGCCATCCCTAAACTACAATGCGGCCGTTCTTCATTGTAAAGGTAGATTGCCTCCCTCACCGCCTGGTACGCACAGGAATAATCCCGAAACCGCTGGTCCAGATGATATTCCAT
>CAZOBB010000175.1:0-10463 GCA_964577975.1 uncultured Thermodesulfobacteriota bacterium
CACTTCTGGGCGCTGGAGAAGATGGCCATTGCTTTTTTTAAGATGTCTCGCTCCATTTTCAAACGTTGATTCTCACGTCTGAGTCGGCTGAGCTCTTCAGCTTCCGAGGTCTGTTTCCCCTTGCCGGGAAAGGCCTCAACAGGATTCTCGCTGTATTGGCGAATCCATCTGTAAAGCGTGTTGGGGTGAATCTCCATATCCCTGGCTACCTCAGCAACACTTTGATCGCTGCCGATTATCAGGTTAACCGTCTCAATCTTGAATTCACGTGGGAACGTCCTTCTCCTCAATACCATGTCAGTCCTCCTTGGGCTGTTGTAGCAGCTTTTCGAACTGTCCACAATTCCGGGGGAAGGTCAGTCGGTGGGTAACGAGCAGGAAAGTGTTAAGTGAGTAAGAACAATGTCAATGGGCGAAAAAAGGCAACGAATGAAATAGCAATGGAGTAAACGGGCGATTGAGTGATTGACTTTTTCCTTTCTTTCCTCTATTCGGTGAAATATATTGTTGGGAGAGGACACGGATGAAAAGGACAGGATACAGACGAACCACATGGCTTGTCGTTATGATGGCATGTTTTCTCTGCGCAACGTCCCACGCGTTTCCAACTTTGGTCGGGATCCGTCTCGTCTCCCCTGACGGAACCGTCCTCCTCTCTTTCAAGCAACATGAGGTAGTGACGAAAAACGGAACTTACACGGTTCAACGTTGGGGCGAAAATCGCCTAAAGCTGATCGAAAAATCGACAAGGCGTGGGGTTTTTCTCAAACGTTTTGGGATCAAACTTATGATTCGAGATTTGAAAGGAAATCTTCTTCACATCATCCGAAAAGAAGGGAGGATTTACCGCGTAGAATCCCCTGTTGGCGCCCACTTGATGTTCATAAAGATAGCCAACGGCACCGTGACCGTCTTCCGAGAGGAAGGAAGCCCTCTCTACACGCTCACACCCCAATCAAAGGCGGTTGTTATGAAAGATAAAGGTGGAAAACTCGTTTACACCTTGAAAGGAGACACGGACCTCTATCCCGCTTCGTTTCTATGTATTCCCGAACTAACATGGGAAGAACGGGCCGCTTGTTATCTTCTCTATAAAACTATTCCTTTTGCTGACCAATAGAACAAGAGGGACATCGCCATGAGAATCCTTCTCGTCGAAGACGATCAAAAAACAGCCGACTTCATCATTCGGGGGTTGAAAGAAGCAGGATACGCCGTCGATCACGCGAAAGATGGGGAAGAAGGCCTTCTTCTCGCCTCCACGGCCCCCTACGACGCCGCTATTATCGATCTGATGCTCCCAAAGCTCGATGGTCTCTCCCTCATCGGAAAGATGAGAGAGAAAAAGATCAACACCCCCGTCCTCATCCTCAGTGCCAAACGCGCCGTGGAGGATAGAGTGGAAGGATTGCAGCGGGGAGGTGACGACTATCTCGTAAAGCCTTTTTCCTTTTCTGAACTCTTGGCCCGGGTGCAAGCCTTGATCCGACGGGCACATGCCACCCCCACGGCAACGACCCTCAAAGCCGGGGATCTCACTCTCGATCTGCTGAAACACGAGGTCACTCGTGGCGGACGAAAGATCGATCTCCAACCTCGCGAATTCAGTTTGCTCGAATATCTTCTCCACAATAAAAACCGGATCGTCTCCAAGACCATGATCCTGGAACACATCTGGGACTACAATTTCGATCCTCAAACCAATGTGGTTGACGTACTCGTTTGCCGATTACGAAACAAGGTCGACCGCGATTTTCCCCAAAAACTTATCCATACCATCCGATCCGTGGGTTATGTCATTAAAGAGCCTTCGCAAGATACCTAAAACCATCGGCTTCAGGTTGACGTTTTGGTACTCGGGACTTTTCGTTTTTAGCGTTTTTTTACTCTTTCTCTTCGCGTATTTCTATCTTCAAACTACCCTCGTCCGCAGGGATCACGAAGAAATCGCGACGAAACTTCACGAATTGGAAACCCTTTATCAGTCCGGAGGGCTGGAACTCATTGAACGGAACATCCGTTCCTCCCAAAAGATTCCTAAAAAAAATAAATTCCTCATCCGTATCGCCGACTGGCACAATCATACCGTTTTTCTCTATCTTCCCTACCAATGGATAGAGTTCAACCTACGAAAGCTCGCGAAGATCCCCCCTACCCCCCACAAACTCATTCATTTAAGCGGCTCTAGCTCCGACGTAGTCTTGGAAGTGGGGTCGTTGGCTCTCCCAACGGGCTTTTGGCTTCAGGTGGGCCAAGACACGCGGGAACGACAACAAATCCTTAGAAAATTCAAAGACGTGGCTACCATTATCATCTTTCCTCTTCTACTGCTGGGCATTTTGGGAGGGAATCTCCTCGCCTATCGGGCCCTCCGTCCCATTCGCCATCTCATCGAATCCGTGCGTTCCATTACCCACGACACCTCCGCTTTAGAACAACGGGTCGCCAACCCAAAAACAGGGGATGAGCTGGAGGAACTCATTCTGCTGTTCAACGAGATGCTCCAAAAGATCGAAACCCTCATAAAAGGAATGAAGGATTCCCTCGATAACGTCGCGCACGATCTGAGAACCCCCATCACCCGCTTGCGTGGAACGGCGGAACTGGCTCTTCAAAAAGAAACCCTGCCAGAGGAATGTCAAAACGCCCTCGCGGAATGCCTCGAAGAATCTCTAGAGATACAGAAGCTTCTCAACATCCTTTTGGATATCTCCGAAGCGGAAACCGGCGTTCTTCGGCTCCATCTCGAACCCATCTCGGTGTCTCAGCTCCTCCAAAAGGTGCTGGATCTTTACAAAATCGTGGCGGAAGAAAAAGGGATCTCCCTGGAGATGAGGTGTCCTCCGGCCCTTTACGTCACCGGCGATCCCGTCCGTCTGAGCCAGGCGCTGGCGAATCTGGTGGATAATGCCATCAAGTTCACCCCTTCCGGAGGCAAGGTCACGATGGAAGCCAAAGTGGAACAAGACAAAGCCGCTATCTCCGTCAAAGACACGGGACCCGGTATTCAAGAAAAGGATTTGCCCCGTATCTGGGAAAGGCTTTACCGCGGAGATGAAAGCCGTTCGCAAAAGGGGATGGGACTGGGATTAAGCCTGGTGAAAGCCATCATCACACGTCATGGAGGGGATATAGTCGTGAATAGCGTCTCAGGAAGAGGAACCGTTTTCACCATTTTTCTCCCACTCACCGAATTTTCCAAGGCGAACCGATCGAATACACGTCGCGCGTCGTGACCGGACTATTACAAAAATTTAATCTTCCTGTAAGGAAGCTGAAAGAATACGTCTCTAATATGCGAGAAGGATAGAAATTTACAGGGCGGTCAAACCCAAAAATGAAAAAACTCCTTATCTTCCTGATCATCCTCTCTCCTACCCTTTTCCCCAGGGGGGGAGATTGTTCCCTCCTTTCCCATCCCTCCCAAAAGGTGATGGCCGCCTCCATCGGTAACATCCTTCCTTTCCTTGTTCACTTGGAAATCGAACGAAGGAACGCCTATTCAAATATCCTCGCCACGCGTTTCTATCCTTTCCCCTTCTCCCCAAGCTACCTTTCTCGAAAGCTCAAAGAGCTTCCCCCCGTTTCCTCTGGAACAGGAATTCTTATCCACCCCGATGGATACATTCTGACCAACGCCTTTCTTGTGGAAGGAGCCAAAAAGATCCGGTGCTTCCTTTCCGACGGAACGTTCTATCCCGCGGCACCCGTGGGTGAAGATTTCTCCATGGACATCGCCATCCTTAAAATTCAGAAGGATCGGCATTTCCTCTATTTCTCCCAAACAGACCATCCCAAAATATCAAAAGGGGAATGGGTCTTTGTCATCAGCCGCTACGCAGCCAAAAATCCCGCCATTTCCAAAGGAATTATCGTGGAAGTCCCTCAAGAGGTAGGCGCCCTTTATCAACGTTTCCTGCTCACAAACATCCCCATAGGCCTAACCAACAGTGGGGGACCTCTCCTCAACATGAAAGGGGACATCATAGGATTGACAGACGCCTTTCTTTCAAAGATTGCCTCCATCCAAGGGGTAGGGGTTTCCATCCCCTGGGACAAGGCGACGTCCATCTCCCGCCAAATCATCGATAAAGGGTGGGTCATACACGGCTGGCTCGGAATGCGCGTGCAGGATATCCTTTTTCCAAAGGGCAAAGGCTACGTTCAAAAGGTCATGGCGGTAGATGTGGCTCACGGAGGTCCAGCCTATGAAGCAGGAGTCAAACCGGGAGACATCATTCTCGAATATCAGAAAATCCCCGTTCTAAACTCATTCCAACTAAAACATCTCGTGATGACATCCTCGGTAGGTGAAACGGTAACCTTAAAGATCTCCAGAAAAGGAACCCTCCTATCTCTTCACGCCATCCTCGCCCCCAAAGGTCTTCCCACCTTTCCCACCGTCGAAAGAAAGGTTCTGGGAATCGTCGTAACTTCTCCCCCTCCCACATCCCACAAGAAAGGGAAAGGTCTCAGGATTTCTTGGGTTGATCCCAACGGTCCCATGGGACAGGCAGGATTCGAAGCGGAAGATATTATCGACGAAATCAACGGTACCTCAATCAGATCGAGGGAAGATCTCAAAAAATTCCTCTATGAAGTCAAACCCGGTGATTCCCTCCTCTTCCACGCCATCGACCATCGAACCGGTCGTGGGGGTTATGTTCAGATTCGCCTTCCCTAAGATCTTCCTCGTTCATTACAAATTTGTAATCTCACCGTAAGAATTCTGAAAGTTTTCCTGTTTATATTTACCGCAAATGAAAGATTCGAAAGGAAAAGAATTTTTCCACCGGCTTCACAACAAAGAAAGAGGAGTAGTGCATGAAAAACAAAAAAAATAATCTTTCCACCCGATGGTTACCATTATGTTTCACACTTTTAATCTCTATCTTCTTCGTGATGAGTTTCCCTTGCAACGCGAGCGCCTCATCCGCTCCCGGATCGTTTGCCTCTCTTTTCAAAAAGGTAAAAAACTCCGTCGTAAACATTTCCACCACCCAGGTCATCAAAGAATCTCCCCTGCTCCCCTTCTTCGGGCCGAACGGTCCTTTTAGAGGATTCATGGCACCTCCTCCCGAGCAACAGCTAAAAATCCACGCGTTGGGGTCAGGATTTGTCATCGATGAGAAGGGGCTTATCCTCACAAACAATCACGTCGTCGCCAAGGCGTCTTCCATCAAGATCAAGCTTATGGATGGAACCGTGCTCAATGCCAAAATCGTGGGGAAAGATCCCAAAACGGACCTTGCTCTCATCAAAGTAACACCGGGGAAAAACTTTCCTCGTCCCGTCAAATTGGGAGACTCCGACGCCATTCAAGTAGGGGATTGGGTCATGGCCGTTGGGAACCCTTTCGGCCTTTCTCACACGGTGACGGCCGGAATCATTAGCGCCAAAGGAAGAGTCATCGGAGCCGGTCCTTATGACGATTTTCTCCAAACGGATGCCGCCATCAATCCAGGGAACAGCGGAGGTCCCCTCTTCAATATGAAAGGGGAAGTCATCGGCATCAACACCGCCATCATCAAGGGGGGACAAGGGATCGGATTCGCCATTCCCATCAACCTCGCAAAACAGTTACTTCCTCAGCTCGAAAAAGGGAAAGTTGTCCGCGGCTGGCTTGGCGTCCAAATTCAGGATATTACCCCCGCCCTCGCCAAGACATTCAAGCTAAAGAAGAAAGAAGGCGTTCTCATCTCCGATGTCCTATCCGACAGTCCCGCCGAAAAGGCCGGTCTGAAACGAGGGGACGTCATTACCACCTTCAACGGCAAAAAGGTCAAAAACGCTTATGACATCTCCCGTCTCGTTGCCGCGACGCCTCCTAAAACGAAAGTCTCCATCGAAATCGTGAGAAATGGTAAGGAAAAAGAGCTTCAGGTCACCATCGGAACCATGCCCACCGCCTCCAAAGAGATAGCAAGCTCTTTTGAAGGCCCGGAAAATCGCTGGGGGATGCGGGTGCAACAAATTACTCCGGAACTCGCAAACAAGACGGGAATTTCTCCAAACATCAAAGGAGTTATCATCACCGAGATCAAACCAAACAGCCCCGCCGCAAACGCGGGTCTCCGTGCCGGCGATGTCATTTTGGAGGTCGATAGGCTAAGGATCCACAATCTTAAAGACTATGAAAAGGCTCTCCGAAAAGCGGGAAAAGAATCCACCCTCCTCCTACTCATTAGGAGAGGAAAAGGGAATATTTACCTCGTTCTCCACAGCCAGGAGAACAATCAAAAATAGGTAACCCGAAAGGAGGGATTTACCATGAAAGGGAAAATAGATTGGAAAAGAAAAGGAATCGGAGGAATAACCATCCTGTGCCTCATCGCAACGCTTATGCTCCCCTTTTCCGCCTCAGCATCCATCCCAAAAACCTACAAGATGGTTGGTAAGATTTACGCCATCGATCTGAAATACAATACGGTCGTCGTGAACGTTCCGCTTACGGAAAAAAAGATCTTCAGGGTCGGAGGTCCTCTCGCGCCCAATGCGGTTCTCAAAAAGGGCAACAAGGAAAAACCGACGCTGGAGGACTTCAAAGTAGGGGACAAGGTCGTCGTAGAATGGGAAGCCACCCCCAAAGGCCATCTCATTCACCGTCTTGAGGCGATAAAGTAGGCCGAACCCTGCTATCATTCTTACCTCATTCTCCTCCTTTCTCCCCTCACATGGCCTGCTTTGGTCCCCCCCAAAGCAGGCCCCTCCCTCCTTCTTTACAATTCTCCTATTTTCGTGGTGTCGGAAACATCTTCCGCTATGGGCAAAAAACTTTGTTGACTCCGGAGAACGCTTGATATAATAGAAACAAACAAAGGGGAAAGACCTTATGGCCCTCTCGAAGGAGGCGCAAGGCCGCGGTAGTCTCCAAAAGGAAGCGCAATAAAAAAAGATGGACAGAAGTCAGATTTGGAAAAACATTACAGCGACCCTTACCTTTTTCAAGAGGGGAGAACAAGGTTTTATCATCCTCATCGCCATCGTAATCGGTATCCTCGGGGGATTCGGAAACTTCCTCTTCAGAGAAACGATTCTATTTTTCCACCATTTCGTGTTCAACACCCTCTACCGCCTTCTCAATATATCAGCAGGAGGGTGGCATAGGGTCCTTATTTTTCTAATACCCTTCGTCGGTGGCCTTCTTCTCATCCCTTTGGCTCTCCTATTTGGTCGAAAAGAGGTCTACGGGTATGGATTCCCAGAGTTTCTGAAAACCGTCGCCCTCAAAGGTGCCATCTTCAAACTACGAAACCTTTTCATAAAAGGCCTTGCCGCCTCTATTACGCTCGGAATAGGGGGTTCCGCCGGCCAGGAAGGACCCATCGCCGCCATTGGTGGCACGATAGGATCGTGGATAGGCCAACTTCTTAAGGTTTCTACACGACAGATGAAGGTTCTGGTGGCCAGCGGGGTGGCCGCCGGTATCGCCGCTACCTTCAACGCCCCCATAGCAGGTGTATTTTTCGCTTTCGAAATCGTCATGCTAGGCAACTACGAGCTCACGAATTTCGCCCCCGTCGTTATCGCTTCGGCGTTGGGCACCGTCACCACCCACGTCCTTTTGGGAACCGAATCGGCTTTCACCATTCCTCCCTACCACATCGCAAGTATTTGGGAGATCCCTCTTTACATCATTCTTGGCTTACTCAGCGCCATTTTCGGAAACTATTTCGTCCAGCTTTTCTACTTCACAAAAGACCTGTTTGAAAAACTCTCCTTCCCCGCCCTATTCAAACCCGCCCTCGGAGGCCTTTTGGTCGGAATCATCGGGATCTTCTTCCCCCAGGTCTTTGGAAACGGATATGAATTTGCCCAAGAGGCCCTATTCGGCAAGATGAGCTGGATGCTTTTATTAGGCCTTTTCGTTTTTAAAATGATTGCCACTTCCATCACCTTGGGATCGGGGGGAGCCGGGGGTGTCTTCGCCCCGCTCATCTACATTGGCGTGATGATGGGTGGGCTATTTGGCTACACTGTTCACGCGCTGTTTCCCTCTTTCACCGCGAGCCCACAGGTTTACGCCTTGGTGGGAATGGGATCCTTTCTCGCGGCCGTCACCCACGCCCCACTCACGGGCCTTTTTCTGTTATTCGAACTGAGCGGAGACTACCAAGTAATAATTCCAGGGATGATTGCGTGCATCATTGGGACGGTCGTGGCCCATATCCTCCAGCCCGCTTCCATCGACACGGTAGAATTGGCGCGGCAAGGAATCGATCTCGAACAGGGACGTGATATCAATGTCCTTCGCAACATTCCCGTGAGGGAAGTGATGATTAAGGAGATGGACACCCTTCCAGAAGACCTCCCCTTACGCCAAATCCTCATGCGCGCGAAAGAGAGCGTCCAATCCTATTTTCCCGTGATTTCTCGGGAAGGAAAACTTCTCGGTGTCATTTCGCTGAGAGACATCCGTCCCCTCCTCATGGAGGAAGATTTGATGAATTTGATCATCGCCAAGGACATCGTGGACGAAGATTACCTTTACCTCACGCCCGATGATACCCTGGACACCGCCATGAGGAAATTCGCGCAAAAAGACCTTGGCCAACTTCCCGTCGTTGACAGCCAGAACCATCAAAAGCTACTGGGAATGCTCAAACGAACGGACGTCATCAACGCCTACAACAACGCGATCCTTAAACAAAGCATGGAATGAACCACACGGAAGAAACCTCTTTTTCCCTCCAAAGCGGGGCTTTCACTCTCAAAGGAATCCATCACCTTCCTCTCTCCCCCCCTTCTCCTTACATCATCGCCGCCCACGGCATGATGAGCACCAAGGACAGCCCAAAATATGTGGCGCTGGGAGAAAAACTGGTAAAAGCGGGTTTCGGTTTCATTCGCTTCGATTTTACGGGATGCGGAGAAAGCGCCGGCACCTTTCAAAACGCCTCTTTGACTCAAAGGATCGACGACCTCATCGCCGTTGTTTCTTGGACTCGATCCCTTGACACCTTCAATGGAACACTCGGCCTGTTCGGAAGCAGCATGGGGGGAACCGTCGCCCTCACCGTGGGTGCCCTGGAAAAAGCCGACGCAACCGTGCTTTTAGCGACACCCGTCATGAGATCGTCCCAACCCCCACCCGAATTGCGGGAGGTATACGAACGTTATCCTCACTATTTCGAAGACAACCGCGCCAATCTTGAAACTTTCCCCTTTGAGAGAGTAAGCTCCTGTCTCGTCATCCACGGAGGCAACGATACGGTCGTCTCACCGGAAAACGCCTTTTATGTCTACGAAAGAATCTCTCAACCGAAGGAAATCTGGATCGTTCAGGGCGCTGACCATCAATTCTTGGACGAATCCCTTCGCAATTCTATGTTGGAAAGGACTGTTCACTGGTTTAGCCGCTTCTGCCGCTCCTTCCCCACCGAAAGAAGTTAATTTCCCTTTTAAATTTTTTCGGTCCGATCCCTGGCGAAGGTAAAACAAATCATCAAGGCAGCATTTTCCTTTTATGACCCCTTTTGCCTCGCTACGTAACTCTCACTAAGACATATCCTTCGATCTCCTCGACGATTTTATCAATCCCCACTCTCACTTTTCGCTTCAAATCCCCAAAAGACCCACCTTTCTACCAAAAACGGCAAACCCATCATCCTCTAATCAATTTGCATCACCCATGACACGAATCACCTCATGCTTCGCTCATACCCGTTAGTCAATGACTTCCCCTACCTAATCGCCTTCTCAGCTAAATATTGTTCTCATCCGATTTGTCTCTTCCATGCTCCCCATCTTTTTATGCCCTATCCTCAACGCAAAGATCATAACAACATCACCCCATATCTTATTGCAATCTCCAATGCCCACCAAGCACAACCCCTTTTTTCTTTTTTCAAAAAAGATGGAAAAGGATCTCAGATGTAAAAATATGAAAAGGATCCTTCCAACGTCAAAGGATCCCTCTTCTCATCCATCCTGGTGCGCCCAGGAGGATTCGAACCCCCGGCCTACGGATCCGTAGTCCGTCGCTCTATCCAGCTGAGCCATGGGCGCACTCTCGAAACACATGAACTTTTACCATAATCCCCTTTTGACTGCAAGATCGGTTTCGGCGTGTCGTGTTTAAAAATCCGTCGTCGTCCGCTGTTCTGAGAGGGCTTCCAGGTGGCACTGGCTGTTGAGGATCTCGCAGATCCATTGTTCCCTCTTCGCCGAATAACGGAAGCGGTTGAGGCAGGCGGTGGATTGCTCGATCTGCCAGAAGTGGTCCAGTCCGAGGCCCAGCAGGCGGCAGATGAGCACCTTGCAGACCACCCGATGGCTGAAGAGACCCACGGTGCCGTCGGGGTATCTTTTTAGCAGCGAGGCGAGGAGGGTATCCACCCGCTTGAGGACATCGTTCAACGCTTCCCCTCCGGGAAATTTCGCCCGTTCCGGCGCGGTGATCCAGGTGTTATAGAGATCGGGAAATCTTTCTTTCACCTCCTTGTGGGAAACGCCCTGCCAGT
>CAZOBB010000176.1:0-57919 GCA_964577975.1 uncultured Thermodesulfobacteriota bacterium
CACCGGCGAGATCACGGTGCAAAAATACTACGCCCTCATGGATGCCGGCACCCCCATCAACCCGGAACTCGCCCAGGGGCAGATCTATGGTGCGGTCGTCAAGTCGATCGGTCACACCCTCTACGAAGACGTGGTTTACGACAGGGAGGGGCATCCCCTGAACACGGACCTGCGTTCCTATGGTCCCCCTATCATCCGGGATATTCCGGACGACTTCAAAGCGATCCTCATTGAAACGGACGACCCCTACGGCCCCTACGGGGCCAAGTCGGTCTCGGAGGTCAGCGTCAACGGGGCCGCCCCCGCCATCGCCAGCGCCATCCACGACGCCGTGGGCGTCTGGGTCCGCACCTGGCCCATTACGCCGGAAAAGATACTGAAAGAGCTAGGAAAAATCTGACTTTCCTCCCTCCTTACAAGAGTGGCATGAACTCCTCCCCTTTTGGAAAGATCCCATAATGCCCCCCTGTATGGACGAAGAGAATCCTTGCTCCCTTTGCAACTCTTCCTTCTCTGATGTGGTGCACCATACCCAAAAAGGCCTTGAGGGTATAAACTGGGTCAAGGATCAATCCTTCCAACCTGGCAATCCGGATAAGCTCCTTGAGTTCTTCTGGGGTATTCAACGCATACCCAATCCCGACGAACCGATCATCGAAATCCATCTCAAACTCGTCTAACGGTAAAGCAATCCCATACCAAGTATTGAACTCTAGAAGGATTCTCTTTACTTCCTCTTGAAAATAAGTCACATCGTCACACACCGCGATTCCACGTAAGCTCCCCGAAATCCCATGATGTTCGAGCCCTATCATCATACCGGCATAGGTGCCCCCGGAGCCAAGCGCACAATAGATCGCCTCAAAGGGTGGGAATTCCTTCAGCTCTCCCACCATACGGATATATCCCAAACTTCCAGTGGCGTTGGACCCTCCCATCGGAATGAGATAGGGACGCCGTCCCTCGACCTCGAGCTTGGCGATGGTTGCTGCCTCTATCTCTGGTAGGCGTTGGAACTCTTCCCTAGTATAAAAATCTATCGTGGCTCCCAAGATTTTATCCATGAGGTAATTACCATTGGGAACAGGCGGTTTCTCCCCTCGAAGGAGAAGATGGCAGGCGAATCCCTTCCGAACCGCCACGGCCGCCGTGGCCCGGCAATGATTCGACTGCACGCCGCCACAGGTAATAAGGGTATCACACCCTTTCTCCCTGGCATCGTAGAGAAGATATTCCAACTTTCGAATCTTATTCCCGGAAGCCACGCTCTCCGTCAGGTCATCCCGTTTGACAAAAAGCTCTATCCCCAACTCCTCCGAAAGATGTTCCATCTTCTGGATGGGTGTGGGAAGTTGTGCCAATATCTCTCTTCTCTCTAGGAGTTTATCGAGTTCTGAATAGACTCCCATAGGCGCCTCCTTGTCTTTACCGGGGCTCGTAGTTTACTTTTCTTTCCAGGTAATGGGAAAGGTGTATCATGGGATAACAGACGACAAAGTAAAGAATTCCAACAAGCCCAAAAACCATCAGACCTTCCGGAATCCGCTGAACGGTCAGCCATCCCACCCGTGTAACATCCGTAAGCCCGATTACCGAAACAATGGAAGAATCCTTCACGAGTAACACATACTCCCCCACCAAAGGGGGAAGAATCACTCGTATCGCCTGAGGAAAGATGACAAACCGGAGCCGTTGAAAGGGATTCAAACCATACGCCGTGGCGGCCTCCCATTGCCCTTTTGGCACCGAAAGAATGCCTGCCGCTACAATTTCACTGATATAGGCTCCGGCATAGACGGTCAGGGCGATGGATGCGGCTGGGAAAGGATCCAATTGGATTCCCACCTCCGGAAGAATGAAATAGATGATAAAGATATGGACGAGGAATGGAACCCCCCGCATATAATCCGCGTAAAACCCCATAAGTTTCGAGATTCCCCATTTTTTTATCGTCCGAAGGATACCACAGATCACCCCTAGAAATGTTCCCGCGACAAGGCTTACTCCCGACACGAGGATGGTTATCCACAATCCCTTGAGAAAGAGGGGAAAAGAATGAATGAGTCCTTTGAAATAGACGTAAATCACGATTCAGTGTCCTTCCCTATAAATCAGGCGGTTTTGCCACCAGTTAGAAAGATACTTCAGGGTATAATAGATAAGGAGATAGAAAGCCGCGACCGTAAAAAAGCCTTCCGCCGGCATAAACCGCTCAGAAGCCATAAGCTGCCCCGCCCGCGTCAATTCCAACACGGATATAAGGGAAACAAGGGAGCTGTCTTTGACAAGGACAATGAATTGACCTAAAAGGGCAGGAATGGTGACGCCCAAAGCCTGTGGTAGAATAATGTAGCGCATCCGCTGCACATAGTTGAGGCCATAAGCGGTGGCCGCCTCCACTTGCCCTTGGGGGATGGAAACAATGCCTGCCCGAACGATTTCCGCTATATAGGCCCCACTGTTGAGTGCTAAAGCCAAAATACCCGTTTGTATCTCATCGAGGTTCACGTGAAGGCTAGGGAGACCAAAATAGAAAAAATAGAGTTGAGCGAGTAAGGGAGTAGATCGTATGGACTCGATATAAATTCCAGCTATTTTTTGGAAAAGCCTTTTTTTTGACAGACGCAACCCACAGGCGATAATCCCAATAATGAGGGCAAAAAAGATACTGATTCCTGAAATCCAACTCGTCGCCCACAACCCCTTCAGGAAAAGGGGAAGATACTGCCCTATCACTCTGAAGTTGAACTGCTCGAGCAAAGGATACCCCTTCCATTGAAAGAGGGGGAGGCTGACGCCTCCCCCCTAAAATTCTAATGATCCTGCCGCCAGCGGTTGGAATTGACCCAATAATCCAAATTCTGCTTCAAACGTCCATCTCCCTTTATCCAGAAGAAAAAGAGGTTGAGCCACTGAAGCAGGTGGGTGTCCTCAGGACGAACGGCAAACGACAAAGGCTGAGCACTCAATGCCATGGGCAGAATAGCGATGGAGCCCTTCGGAAAGTTCTGCATCTGTCCCCGTATCGCCGAAAGATCGTTGACTCCGATATCCGCCTTACCGGACAAGACGGCGTTGATCAAAAGGGGACCGCCCCCCTTGTAGGGTTTGATGGTTGCCTTGGGGAGAAGACGCTTCGCGTCTGTCTCTCCCGTGGAGCCCAGCAGGACAGCCACGCGGACTCCCTTCTTATTACAATCGTCCAAAGACTGGTATTTCGAGGCGTTCTCTTTCTTTGTGAAAACCACGCTTTTAGAGAGATAAAAAGGATCCGTGAAAGATACCTTCAAGGCGCGTTTCAGCGTGGCTGTCATGTCCGCCGCAAGAATATCCGCTTTCTTCGATAGGAGGGCGGGAATAAGCCCGTCCCAGTCATAATCGAGAAATTTAACCTTCACGCCCATTTCCTTCGCCATCATTCGGCAAAGCTCCACGGAGCTTCCCGTCCGCACCCCATTTTTATCCACAAAGGAAAAGGGTGGGCCCTGGGTCTGCACGGCCACCCGCAACTCACCCCGTTGGATAATCTTCTCCAACGTGTCCGCCGCTACGGGATACGCCAGTCCCATTACGAGAAGCAAAACCAACACACATCTCAAAATACGTTTCATGCCTAACCTCCTTTTAATTATGGGTTATGATTTTACTCAAAAACTCTTTGGTCCTTTCATGTCGTGGATTTTCAAAAAATTCATCCGGCGTATTCGACTCCACAATTCGACCCTCATCCATGAAAAAAACTCGATCGGCAACCTGACGCGCAAATCCCATCTCATGCGTCACGACGATCATGGTCATCCCCTCTTGGGCAAGTTCCACCATCACATCCAACACCTCTTTGATCATCTCGGGATCCAAGGCGCTGGTGGGCTCATCAAAGAGCATGACCTTTGGATTCATCGCCAACCCACGCGCTATGGCCACGCGCTGGCATTGTCCACCCGACAACTGGGAGGGATAGTCATGGGCCTTATCTGGAATGCCTACCCTCTCCAACAGTCGCAACGCATTTGCCTCCGCTTCTTTCCGTGGTATCTTTTTGACTTTTACGGGGGAAAGGATGATGTTTTCAAGTACGGTCAAATGAGGATAAAGGTTAAATTGCTGAAAAACAAACCCTATTTCACTTCGTAGCTTGGTCAGATTGGTCGAACGCTTGTTGACTTGAACCCCATCCACGTAAATCTCCCCTTTCTGGATGGGTTCCAGATGATTGATACACCGGATAAGTGTCGATTTTCCCGATCCGGATGGTCCGCATACCACCACCACCTCACCCGGATGGATATGTAGGTTAATATCTTTCAGGACATGAAGGGAACCAAACCACTTGTTAACATCTTTGAAAATGATCATATTTTACGACCCTTGGTGCCGCCTCACCTCCTTTACAAAAAAACTCAACACCTTTGTATCATAGAAAAACAGCGATAAGGTGTCAAGAATAAACAAAAAGGGAAAAGAAATGATTACAAACGAAGTTTGTCCAGGATGGCTTGGCTGATAAGCTGTTCCTTTTTCCTCTCGTACCGCTCATGCTCCTTCTTGGCATGAACGATTTGAAGATAGTGAAGCAAGGAAATGAAAAGGAGACCACCGGTAAGGTTTCCCACGACTCCAGGAACGAATATCTTTTTCATCCAAGCTCCCAAGGGTATTTCCGCTCCCATGACCATGCCCAGAAATACCTCCGACGTAGAAACGATGACGTGGGTAAACGAAAGGGAGGCAAGAACAAAAATCGTTGACCAGATCGCAATCATCTTGACGACCTGATCTTTTACGGCAAGAACCAACCACGTCATCGTGGTGATAATCACCCCTGCCCAAAAGGCACTGAAAAACTCCGACAGATAGGGACGGGAAACTTTATACAATGCAAGCGCACGAAGATGTTCGATAGGGAGCTCTCCCAGTGAATGCATCCCTCCCAGCGCGACCAGCAAAGTGAAGGCTATGGCCCCAAAAAGGTTCCCAAAAAGGGTCCAAAACCAAAGTTTCCCCAGCTTCGCGATTGGTTCTCTGCCTTCGAAAACGGGAGCTACCGGCACCAAGAAATTTTCCGTGAAAAGTTCGCTTCTCGATAATTTCAAAAGGATGAAACCTATAGGGAAGATGGCGGCTCCAAGAATGAAAGCCGGCCTTTCCCCAAGAAGTCCGCCAAATCCTCCCGCTACCGCCGACATGGCAAGCGCTCCAAACGTGACATGGAGGGCCCCGATAATCCCCGACATAAACATCTCAAGCCACGTGCGATTCAGCCGGCTGATACCCGTATCAACCGATTCAATGAAAACATCAAGGGGACTCTCTGATTCTGCCGCTTCCCTCTCTCTTCGTAAATTGCTGATGATCTGATAGTAAAGATGACTGTGATGGATTTCCTCATCAAGAATCCTCTGAAGGATTTTTTTTAAGGTTCCTTCCTCCGTTACCAGCAGGTCATTCCGGTATTCGATGATGGCCTGCTTTTCCAGGACATAGTTGAGACGCATGAGATCCACATCGCTTTTAAGGTCATTCACAATCGTCATGACCTTCTCTTCGAGTGTCGCGTCAAAAGGACGGGGCGTTCCCCCTAACCGGAGAATCTGCTCCCTCAACAATCGCGCATGTTCCCTTTCCTCCGCCGCCGTTGATTTGAGGAGAAGGGTGGTATCCATATCCTCAAATCTCTCCGCCATGAGCGTGTAAATCTTGCTCGCCGTGATCTCGGCGGTGAGATGCTCATTCAACCGCGCGACGAGGGATTCTCGATTCATACCTCTCTCCCCTCATGCCTTTTTATGCCTTTTAACGATTTCTTCATAAAAATTCACGACCCTTTCCGCCTGCCGATCAAGCTGAAACGCCTCCAACGCATAAGTTTTCGCCGCCGCCGCCAATTTTCTCCTTCTCTCCTTATCCGTAACCATCTGAAAGATAGCTTCACTCAAACTTTCCGGTGTATCTTCAACGACGATCCCCGCCCTTCCATCATCCACCAATTCAGGAAGCATTCCCTTCCGCGTGACGATGACGGGAAGCCCCAGGGCCATGGCCTCTCTCAACGCGCGCGCCGTTCCGTCCGAACCAGGAGTCAAGAGGACAAAGCAATCCATGCTTGCCAGGGTATCAAAATAGTCATCGATCCGGTAGCCCGCTAGAATCACCCTATCCTCTAAGCCAAACTCCCTGATAGGGGCTTCCACACTTTCCCTAATCTCGCCACTTCTACCCACGAGAAGAAGACGGAGATGAGGTAGCCGCTCCCTCAAGAGATGGATCGCTTTGATTAGGCGATGTGTTCCCCTGTATCTTTGAAAACGCGCCACATTTCCCAGCACGAAAACGTTCTCGGAAAGACCAAAAACCGGCCGCATGTCTTTGTAGGAGCGGTGAAAATCGGGACGCTTCAGGTCGAGAGCCGGATTGACGACAACAAGGCGATCTTCAGGAAATGCAAATCGCCTTCTAATCAGGTCCTGGGAGCGTCGAGAAAAGGTAATAAGGCCATCCGTAAAGGTCCCCACGAGCACCCTGTTGGCAATCGAAGGAGCCAAGGAATCCCGTTTATGATCCATCCTTATAACGGGGGGTTTTCGACGAGATATCCGGGCAGCGATTCCCCCTACCAGATGGTCATGAGAGCGATGGACCTGGACGAGATCGAATCCCTCTTCATTCAAATAGCCAGGTAGCCGCCGCAAATCATGAATCGTCCCCGGCAGCGAGGACCAATTGTTCCATTTAAGGACATGATTTAATCGAAACTTCGTGAGAGGGATGACTTGAAAACGCCCAATGTTCGCGTGAATGTTTCGATCCGTCTCGTCCGGCGGCATCCTGTAGGCAAAGGTTACGTGGTGCCCTTGCCGAGAAAGAAAATCCATCAAGGTCAAAACAGGCTCGACGGGACCCGTCCATTTCCAATTACTGTAGATATTCAATATCTTCACGAAAAACTCCCCCTCATGCGCTCAATGAGTGCCGAGGAGGCGTGATCTTTAGGATCTCCCACGATGGCTATCCTTCCCCCATACCCCCGGACTATCTCACGCTCCGGGAGGGTTTCCTCCGTGTAGTCGGTGCCCTTGGCATGGACATGGGGCGTGAGAAGTAAGAGAAGGGGCGCGACTGTATCGGTATCAAAGAGGGTGAGAAAATCAACCATTTCCAAAGCGGCAAGAATCTCGAGCCGTTCCTCCTGTGGCACGACGGGGCGTCCCTCCCCCTTCAATCTCCTTGCGGATGCATCGCTGTTCACCGCAACCACCAAAACATCCCCCAATGCTTTAGCACCCTTGAGACATCGGATGTGTCCAACATGGAGGATATCGAAACACCCGTTGGTAAACACCACCGTCTTTCCTGATCGTTTAAGCCGCTCCAGAGTTTCTTTCAAAACGGCGTGGTCAAGAATGATCTGTCCCATGGAGGGATAACTCGCTTCGGATAAAATTGATGAGTTCTTCCGGCGTGAGCGTGGCGGCACCCCGCTTCATAACTACGATACCACCGCCGAAATTCGCGATTCTCGCCGCTTCCTGATAATTGGCCCCACAAACCTTCGAAAGGGTGAAAAGGGCCGCTACCGTATCTCCAGCCCCCGTGACATCGATAATTTCATCCGAGCCTGCGATTGGAATTCTCGTAACCTTTTCATCCCCTTCAAACAAGGCCATTCCCCGATTTCCCATCGTGACAAGCAACGCCTTGAGCCTCTGCGACGCAAAAAATTCCTTTCCAATCTCCAAAAGCTCTCTCTCATCGGAAACTTGGCGTCCTGAGGCCATTTGAAGCTCCGATTCATTTGGCGTCATCACGTCCACGCCCGAAAATTCCTTCAATCGATACCGGGAATCCACTACGGTGAAACAGGTTTTCGAAACCTCTTTAATCGCCGTCAGGATCTTCGAGCTGATCAATTTGTATCCATAATCGGAAACGAGAAACGCGTCCACTGAAGATGCCAACGTCTTTATATGATCCAAAATACGCTCTTCCACTTCATCGGAATAGGGCCCCGAGGCCTCTTTGTCGATCCGGATAACCTGTTGTTTCGAGGTATGATCGTCCCCGGCGAGGATCCTGATTTTGGTGGTTGTCGCAACATCTGGGGTAATCTCGATAAACTCCGTTGGAATTCCCGCCTCCTGAAAAATTTCAATCAAGGTTTCCCCCGCTGAGTCGTTACCCAGGCGGCTCACGGGAATAACCTCGCAGCCAAGAGACGCCAGATTCAACACGGTATTGCCAGCACTTCCGGGCAGAATCTTTTCGCCGTCATACCGCACGACGAGGACAGGGGCTTCTCTGGAGAGCTTAAGGGGTTTTCCATAAACATACTGGTCGGCGACAATATCCCCGATCACCGCAATCCTTGCATGCCTGAATCCCGAGATAATTTCTCCATACCGCTCTAAAGACACCTATTTCCCCCGCACCTTTTCAAAAATCTTATATTCGCTACACGTCTCTCCCCCTGTTGTCAAGTCATCCGGGGTAATCATCTGCCTTTTCTATGGGGAAGGGAAAAGGAGGCAACGGGTAAAGGATTCCGGTAGACGTACCAGCCTTCCTTCAAGGTTCGTGCACACGTGTTTCGTATAGCCTTCAGCCAAAAGTTGCCCTGTTTCGTGATTCAAGATCCGATACCCGAAGGTAAGGGTCTTTTTTTTCAATTCTTTGATGGTCGTCTCCACGCGAATTTCTTCGTCATACCTGGCCGGTGATTTGTAACGGCAATGGGCGTCGGCCACCATCAGGCGGAAACCGTGAGATTCCAGCTCCGCATATCGGAATCCCGCTTTTCTACAATATTCCGCTCGTCCCATTTCAAACCAGACCAAATAATTCGCGTAATACACAACCCCCATTTGATCGGTTTCCGCATATCTGACACGGAAGCGGAGCGAAACAACCCGCCCTTCCATTAAAGCCCCCTGAAGGCCTCTGGGCGGAGAATACTTCTGTCGTGTCTACGAATCACTTCCTGAATGAGGGAAAGAATTTCCTCTTTCCCCTCCGGCAGCCACACTTGAACGGGAAGGTAGTTCGAGGCGTGATTTGAAGAGAAGAAACAATGGGTCACTTCCATATTCGCGATGATAAGGGCCAACTCTCCCAGCATCTCAAAGGGACCGGGTAATTGAAAACGCCCTTCCTCATACTCCTTACAAAGAGGAGCAGGGGGAACCAGCATAAGGGAAAGCGCCGCCGCGAATTCCGGATCCATCCGGCTCAAAACCCTCCCCGTCTCCACGGCATGGACCTGAGACATCTCTCTTCCACCCAAACCCAGTATCACCGTCACAGATAAGGTGATACCTGCCGCATGAATCCTTTCAGCGGCTTCGATCATCTCCTCCGTTGTATCCCCTTTTTTCACCCTCCTTAAAATCTCATCGTTCCCTGATTCAAGACCAATGTACACAATCCCCAATTTCATATCTTTTAACGCCCTCAGCTCGTCCACGGACTTACGGAGAATTGACTTCGCATTTCCATAAATCCCTATCCTCTCGAGCCGAGGAAAGGTTCTGTTCACCATCTCCAAAATTGGTATCAGCTTCTTCTGGGGAATGATCAGGGCATCCCCATCCGCAAGAAACACCCTACGAACATGAGACGCGTAAGGTTCTATTTCCTTTAAATCCCTCTCGATCTCCTCCAGGGACTTTATCTGAAAACGCTTGTCTTTGTAGACAGAACAAAAGGTACACCGGTTATGGGAACATCCCACGGTCACCTGCAATATAAAACTCTTCGCTTCACTGGGTGGCCTATAGATAGCTCCAACATAAGGCACCGGTCTCTCCCTCCGTGCTAACGAAATTTGAAAACCAGCTCGTCCGGTTTACCCATCTCGAGCTGCTTCCGTATGACCCGTTCGAAATAATCCTTGTCATGTTTGAGGCGGTAGATCTCATGGGTCAACTTCCTGTTCTCCGCCTCCACTTCCAAAACCTGCTGTTGCATTTCTTTCCTCACCTGAATGAGGTGAAGATATGCAAACCACCCTTTTCCCCCAAAAAGGGTGAACCACCCCGTCACACCTACCAAGCAAACAATTATAATTACAATCACCTTAAAATTCGATATCTTCATTCCAGACTTCGTCTCAGACTACCTACGCCTTTTATTATTATACCACATTTCGACTATTTTAATATCCTTTCGCCCTCTGCTTCACGCGGTGGGGGGCATCAAAAGCCTCATGCAAGGCATCAATGGCGGCATCCACATGCCGTGCCTCTACCACGCATGACACGCTGGATATGGAGGTGCTGATCGCAAGTGTATTGACCCCCACTGAGGCCAAAGCGGAGAACATGGTCCCCGATATCCGCGGTTTCTCCCTGAAGTGGGGCCCGAAAACACTCACCACGGAAACATCAGGAATATAGGTCACAACCTTCGCATCCACCTCCACCTTCACCGTTTCAAGGGCCGCAATCGCCCTTTCCAAATCTCCCTCATCGATACAAAACGTAAAATTCGCAAAGCCATCCAAGTCGGTGCTCTCAACCAAGAATTCAATGTTGACATTGTTGTTTCCCAACGCTCCGAGTATCAACCCTGGTGCATCCGTCCTATCGGGAACAGACAAGAGCTTTACAATAGCCCTCCCGTCGCTTTGCATGATCCCCCCGACCTTTATCTTCTCTTCCATTCCGTTGCCCCCTTTGCGCCCCTTACACGAGACCTATCCCTAGGATTCCCACGTTCTTTGGTCGTCAATTTTCTTGTGACGATCAAAGATGGCACCCCGGACAACAAATTCCACATCTCCTCGGACATTCAAGATCTCCTTGATAGTCCGTTCAAGCCTGGCCTTGAGAATGTCTTTGTTTACCGATTCATCCCTCAATTCGATTTTGAAGGTCATACGATCCACATGGCCGATTCTTGTAATAACGACCTGATACTTTTCAATTTCCGGGAACTTTGACACAATATCATCCGTCTGCCAAGGATGAATAAAAGTTCCCTTGACCTTGGTCGCCTGGTCGGTCCTTCCCAGAATGCGTCCTATTTTAGGAGAGGTTCTTCCGCACGCACACGCGCCTTTCTTGAGGTAAGAGAGATCCCCTGTGGCGAAACGTATCATGGGATATGTCTTGTCAAAGTTGGTTACCACTATTTCACCCGTCGATCCTGCAGGCATTTTCCTTCCCGTATCGGGATCCACAATCTCAACGATGACATCCTCACAGAGGTGCATTCCTCCTCTCTCCGGACATTCATACGCCAAACAACCCGTTGTCACCGTCCCATACGCCTGCGACACGGGTATCCCCAATTTGGCCTCAAGCAAGCGCCTCATGCTCTCTGGAAACATCTCCGCCGAAACAAATCCCGCTTTCAGGGCAAAGTCTTTTCGAAGGTCCCAGCCTTGACTTTCCGCTCTTTGCGCCAATGTCATCAAAAAACTCGGCGTTCCTACAATACCCGTCACCCCTAGCTTTCGCATCACGGTCAGTTGCACCAAAGAGTTGCCCGCTCCCGTGGGTACAACGGAACACCCTATCATTTTAAGAGAGTCATCCAAGATAAAAGCGAAAGGCCACATGTGATAATTAAAGGTATTTTGAACGATATCTCCCTTCCTGAATCCCGAGGCAAAGAGTGCCTGAGTCCATCGGATATCGGTGTAGTCCCATGGCCCCGGCTCATAGATCGGCCCCGGTGATATATATATTCGCCGCATCCGATCTGTCGTGACAGCCTGAAACCCTCCAAAAGGAGGGTCTTCCTTCTGGGCCTCCACTACATCTTCTCGACGTGTAAGGGGGAGCTTCTCCAAGTCATCAATGGTCTGAATATCTTGAGGAACACAGCCTGCTTTCTCCATCTTCCTTCTGAAGGCCCGTGAATGCTCATAGGCGTAGGTCACTATCTCTTTCAACTTTTGGATCAAATGCCGCTGTCGCTCCTCTGGCGCCATTGTCTCACGGGAAGCATCGAAAAACTCTTTGCCTTCCATTACTCAACCTCTCTTATGGGTTCAATATACATACATGAATATCCAGAAATCTTAAAGTAAATGTTTAGCATACCCTTACCAAAGAGTCAAGAACAGGGTATCAGGGTGATTATATTTATGAATAATGTCAAAAACACCCCTTTTCTCCATTGACAATCTCTTTATATTTTATCATATTAAAGTGGATTTCGCGTCCGTTCACTGGGAGGAAAGAAAATTTCATGGACAAGGAATTTCTTCGAAAAAAGATATTTGCCAAAATCAATAACCTACCGGCACTTCCTGTCGTCATCCCAAAGCTTCTGAACCTCCTTGAAAAGAGGGAAACAACCACCAGTCAGATCGTGGATACCGTGTCGCATGATCCTGCTTTGACGTCCAAAATCCTTCAAGTGGCCAATTCCGCCTACTACGGTTTTCCCCAGAAGATTTCTAGTCTCGACCGAGCCATCGCCCTTTTGGGTTTCAATATGGTGAAATCCCTCGCCCTTTCCATTGGTGTTATCCACACACTTCCACGAACGACGTTTCAACAACGCTTCTCTCATGAGGACCTGTGGGTTCACTCCCTTGCCGTAGCCACCCTCATGCGCCAACTAGGAAAGAGCATCAAATTGGACACCGAAGCTTCCGAAACCCTTTTCGTGATTGGTCTACTTCACGACGTGGGAAAAATTGTGCTCGACCAGTTCTTCACGGAGGAATTTCATAAAGCCCTTTCTCTAATGGCTTCGGATCCGACAATCCCTTTTCACGAAGCCGAGTTAGAGACGATAGGAATCGATCATGGAGAAACGGGAGGGCTCCTTTTGTCACGGTGGCGCTTTCCTCAATCCATCGTCCAACCCATCCATGCCCACCATCAAAAAGACGAAATCCCCACCCAGGCCGATCGCTCCGACGTAGCTCTCCTTCGCGTATGCGATAGCGTCGCTCAGAAAAGTGGGGTAGGAACGGGAGGAAACCTCCTCCCTCTCCCCATGCAGGAAGAGGATTTAGATGTCCTCGGCTTCGATTCCCAAACCCTTGTCGAGGCTGAGAAATATCTCCAGGATATCCAAAAGGACATCTATACTTTCTACCGGGCTATGCAGTAATTTCGTCCACTTCGGCTACAGGCGTAAGCCACAAGATATCGTAAGGCAAGATGCTGAGATAGATGATACCTTCGTCGGCCTCCCATTCCATTCCACCAACGATGTCATACCAACGGGCGACATCCATGCCCAACATACGCAAGGGTATCTCTAGCTGGCTGGGATGGGACGTTACGTTTATCAAACTCAGGATATGTTGATCACCCTCCGGAGAAATCCGGTAAACCGCAAAGACATCGGGTGAAAGGTGGAGAATCTTCTGAAAACCATTGGGATGAAATGCCCGCTGTTTCGTCCTAATGGTAATCAACCGCCCCAACTCACGGTTGATTCGAGATATTTTGGAATAAGGATCCTTCAACGCCTCCATGATGGCGGCGTGATCGATGACGGTTCGATTGATCTCCCTGTTCGATTTGGTCGCTAACACCGCTTGAATATCATTTTTTGTTCCAATAAGGCTGTGAAGGTAGATTCCCGGTACTCCTTTCAACACAAGGGCTATAATTCTCGATGCGACAAACCGTTTTACCTGAAAGGCGATATCCTCATCGCTATCCTCCGGATTGAGGGCGCTGAACCACGTTATGTTTATCTCGTAAGGCTCCTCTTTCCCGCTCTCACCGGTTTTGTAGGAGATCAGACCACCTCGCTCGGTAGCCATTTTAATGATCAAAGCAATCTCCTCGGGTGGGAGAATATTTTTCACCGCCATCAACCCTATTCCATCGTGGGAATCAAGAAAATTGAAGAAGGTTGTTGTGTCTGAGGGAGGTTCGAGTGTTTCTGCCCACTGGCTCAAAACCGAAGCGTCCTCTTTGTAAAAAGTATAAAGAACCAAAGGAGGGAGGGCAAAGTTATACACCATTTGAGCCTCGTCATGTCCATTCCCAAAATAGGAGATGTTCTCCTCATGGGGCACGTTGGTCTCTGTAATGAGCGCCACATAAGGTGCCACGACATCAAGTATGTCCCTGAAAAGCTTTACGATTTCATGGGTCTGGCTCAAATGGATACATCTCGTCCCCGGTTCCGCCCACAAATAGGTTACGGCATCTAACCGTATAATGTCGGCCCCTTTTTGAACGTACATCAAAAGTATTTTGATGACCCGAAGTAACACCCTGGGATTTTTATAATTCAAGTCGATCTGATCGGGAGAGAACGTCGTCCACACATAAACAGGACCGTTGATCGTTAAAAAACGCGTGAGGATATCCGTTGTCCGGGGACGGAAGATGATTTTTCGTTGCTCGGGCGTCAATTCATCCGGAGATTGAAAGGTGATGAAGAAATCATGATAGAAGGGATTTCCATTCAGGAACTCTTGGAACCACCTGCTCTTCGATGAGACATGATTGATGACACCATCAAACATAAGCTGGTAGCGGGTTCCCAGCTCTTCAATATCATGCCAGCTACCAAGGTGAGGATCAACGGTTTCAAAATCGATAATGGCAAACCCCCGATCCGAGGAGGAAGGAAAGAAAGGTAGGATATGGAGGGTATTGATCGTTCCTTCCAAATAGCTGTCACAAAACCTCGCCAACGTGGCAAGCGGGGAGCGTTCTTCACCCCGCAGAAGATCTCCATAGGTTATAAGAATGACATCTTCTTCCGTAAAACGCTCTCTCGGATCGAAAAGTTTCTCATTTACGATCATCTCAGGTGGTTTGAAGGCATAGTAAACCTTCATCAACCGTTCCAGTTCCGGCATGATGTCAGTGGCTATCTGTTCCCCGTACAGAAAAGAAAGCCGACGAAAAATCCTTTCTTCCGATTCCTTTGGAATGTCCAAAAGGGGACGGGTATAATCGGGTTCTGGATTATGAAGCATCTTGTGATAACGTATCTCTTCCCTTCTTACTTCCAACACCGTCCCCCCGCTATCTAGTCAAATCTCTCTATTGCCTACCCAGACAGGGCCTTTCGCACCGCTTCCTTGGCCGCCGCCATATCTTTTTCATCAGGATGTCCCACCGCGTCGTCTGCATCTGCTATCCATACCGGCGGATTGGGACGAGCCTTCACTTTTTCGAGAAGCGCCGCGTTGACCTCTCCCTGACACTGAAAAGTCCCCACAACCTCTGCCTGAACAAAAGACTTCGCGGTATCCATGGCCTTTCGAGCATGGTCGGAATCAGCCGCGGCGCCGTGTGTTGCAAAGAGAAAGACTTTCCCCTTTTTCAACTTTTTCAAAAACTCGGCGGCTTTCGGATCAGGATCTCCTCCCTTTAGCCAAAATCCCACCGCTACAAAATCATACCCCTCCGGATCCGGAGCTTCCTCCACCGGAAAGATCTCTTTTTCAGGTGGTAAAGCCTCAAAGACCGCATCCGCCACCTTTTTCGTGTTTCCCGACTGACTTGAATAGACGACCACACTTTTCATTTCTTCTTTCCTCCTTTGCCCGTAATATCAATACTCAAAAACTAATTTCAACCAACGCATAAAGATTGTCAAGCATTTCCAAAAGCGGGCAAGGGAGGTCCTATAATACACGAGGGGGACGAGAACAAAACTCGCCCCCCTTTCCTAACACCACCGATCAATGGATCGGTTCGCCATTTTACCGGCAATTGGGACAGACCTCGAAGAAATCTGCCGGCACTTTCGCCCGCCGACGAAAGTAGTCAATCTGATACTCGGGCATGAAGGGTTCCCCACAAACCTTACACGTTTTCATCTTCAACGTTCGCTGCCATCTCTTGATCGTTCGAGATTCGGGAGTCTGAACCATCTTGATGGCATCCACAGGGCAGACATACACGCACGCCCCGCACGCGATGCACAGCTCTGAGGGCTCCTTAAACGGAGGTGTAGGAACTCGCTCTGGTCCCCTCCCCGCAAAACCGATGGCATGGACACCCACCACTTCGTCGCACACACGGACACACATGCCGCAGAGGATGCACGTATCCTCTCGCACCTGGAAACGCGGCTTCTCCACATCTATCCCGTATTCCTCCGCGAGCCTCCGCATCTCAGGAACCTTATAACACCGCGCCAGAAGCAATTCGACTATCATCTTTCGGTTTCTGAAAATGCGATCGGACTGTGTCGTCACCGAGATACCTTCTCGCACAGGATAAGTACACGACGTAACCAACCGAGTTCGGCCATGCTCCTCTACTTCCACCATGCACATACGGCATGCCCCGTAGGGTTTCAATTCGTCATTATGGCAGAGGGAAGGAATTTCCACGCCCGCCTCTCTCGCGACTTGCAAGAGCATGGCGCCTTCTTCTGCCTCTATCGTTCTTCCGTCAATCGTGAGCTGAACCTTTGCCATGATGGTTCCCTTCTTATTTCACTGTTATGGCATCAAATTTACACACGTCTTTACACGTTCCGCATTTGATACACTTCGACTGATCAATGACATGGGGTTCTTTCTTCTCGCCGGAGATGCAATCCACCGGGCAATTTCGCTTACACGCCCCACATCCCGTACACTTATCCGGGTCGATCTCATAGGTAATGAGCGACTTGCAAACCCCCGCGGGACAGCGTTTCTCTTTTATATGGGCCTCATACTCCTCGCGAAAATACTTGATTGTGCTCAGCACCGGATTGGGAGCCGTCTGCCCCAGACCGCAAAGGGACGCATCCTTCATAACTTCTCCCAGCTCCTCTAAAAGCTCAATGTCTCCTTCCTCGCCTCGCCCTTCCGTGATATCTTCGAGAATCTGAGACATGCGAAGGAGTCCCTCTCTACATGGGGTACATTTCCCGCACGATTCCCCTTTTAGAAAATTCACGAAATACTTCGCCACATCCACCATGCACGTGGTTTCGTCCATGACGATCATACCACCCGAGCCCATCATGGACCCCACTTCGGTCAACTTGTCAAAATCTACGGGGATATCGATAAGGGACTCAGGAATACAGCCACCTGAAGGCCCACCCGTCTGAACCGCCTTGAACTTCTTTCCATTCGGAATCCCCCCACCGATGTCGAAAATAATCTCCCGGAGGGTAATTCCCATTGGGACTTCCACCAATCCCGTATTGTTCACTTTACCAACAAGTGAGAATATCTTTGTCCCCTTGCTCCCATCGGTACCGATTTGGCTATACCATTCAGCCCCTTTCTCAATGATAACGGGAACATTCGCCCACGTCTCCACGTTATTGAGATTCGTCGGTTTTCCCCATAACCCACTTTCCGCCAAATGTATGTATTTGGATCGTGGTTCTCCAACCCTTCCTTCGATAGAAGCGACAAGGGCCGTCGATTCGCCACAGACGAAAGCGCCACCACCCCGATTGATATGAATGTCAAAGGAAAAATCGGTTCCCAGGATACTCTCTCCAAGCAGGCCGATTTCCTTCAAGGCATTGATGGCTATTTCCGCGTGTTTGACGGCCAATGGATATTCATTTCTGACGTAGATATAGCCCTCATCGGAACCGATAGCGTAAGCCCCTATCAGCATTCCCTCCAAGACGCTATGGGGATTCCCCTCCAACAAGCTTCGATCCATATAGGCACCGGGGTCTCCTTCGTCGGCATTACAAATGACATACTTCTTGTCTCCCGGGGCATTCCTGCAACTTTCCCATTTACGCCCCGTCGGAAATCCGCCCCCTCCCCGTCCTCGCAGGCCAGATTTCTTAACCTCTTCCAACACCTCTTCTGGCTCCATCGAGAAAAGGGCCTTGGCAAAAGCGCTATATCCTCCAATGGCAAGATAATCCTCCAAACTCGTTGGATCTATAAGTCCATTGTTGCCAAAAATCACGCGTTTTTGCAGACGATAAAAGGGAACATCGTGTTCTAAAGTCGCCACCTCGTTCGTCTGGGGATGGGTATACAACAACCGCTCGATCACCTTGTCATCCTTCAAGGTTTCACGCACAATCTCGGGTACGTCCTCCAACTGGACCCGTTGATAAAAAATCTTCTGTGGATGAATGACAACCAGCGGGCCCCGCTCGCAGAAACCATGACACCCCGTCGTTCTAATCCCCACCTTTTCACTCATACCCGCCTTTTCTATCTCCTGCTTAAAGGCGGAAACGATATTCATACAGCCATAGGCATGACACCCTGTTCCGGTACAAATGGTTACAAGGACTTTATTCGGGTCACGCGCCTTTCTAATCTCTTCTCGCAATGCCTCCAGCTCTTGCTGGGAATTCACACGTCTCATCGATTAACCCTCTGCCTTCTTCAGCGTTTTATATAGTTTGTCCCACTTTGGAGTTGTCATCTGCCCGTGGTACTTTCCATCCACCACAACGATGGGACCCAACGCACAGGCCCCCAGACAGTTGACCGTTTCCAGAGTAAACTTAAGATCTTTCGTCGTTTTGCCTGGCTGAACACCTAAATCCCGTATCATCTTGTCCAGAATACGCGGCGCCCCTCGCACATGGCAGGCCGTTCCCATACACACCTGCACGATATGTTTACCTCTCGGCTCTAGACTAAAGGCCTTGTAAAAGGTTGCCACGGAATAGATCCGTACTATGGGAATTCCTAGCTTTTCTGAAATGGCCTCCAACGTATCCCTTGGAAGATAATTTTCCTCTGCCTGAACATCCTGAAGGATGGGGATCAACTGCGCAGGATTTCTCTCATAACGGTCGAGAATGGAATCCAACCTTTCTGCTTTCATGACATTTCCTCACTAAAACGAACCTTTGCCAACAGTTTATTGTACTCCCTCGTCACGCGTTCCTGGATCTTTTCTATCAAATCCGGCGTCAAGTGACGAAAACGCCCCTGTATTTTGAGATATTCTTCCACGGGCCGCAGCTTTGGAACCTCCACACTCAAGGTATATTTCCCATTTTCCACTTCATAGAGGGGAAAGATTCCCGTCTCGACAGCGAGGCGGCCGGCCCGAATGGCCAACTCCGGCGGAAGTCGCCACCCTGTGGGGCAAACGGAAAGGATATGCACGTAAGCGGGTCCTTCCACCTCCGACGCTTTCTTTACCTTTCGCATCAGATCGAAGGGATAACTTGGGCAGGCCGTGGCAACATAGGGAATATTATGGGCCACTGCAATCTCCGGCATATTCTTTTTCCACGTGACCTGTCCCGGTTTGACCTTACCGGCAGGAGAGGTCGTGGTCGCCGCCCCAAAAGGAGTCGAAGAAGACCGCTGTATTCCCGTATTCATATAGGCTTCGTTGTCATAACAGACATAGATCATGTTATGACCCCGCTCCAAGGCCCCCGAAAGGGCCTGCAATCCGATATCAGAGGTTCCGCCATCCCCCGCCATCGCCAAGACATTGATTTTCTTCTTTGAGATCCGGCCCTTCCTCATCAAGACCTTCAGCCCAGCTTCCACGCCCGACGCTACGGCCGCCGCATTTTCAAATGCCACGTGGATCCACGGGACCCGCCACGACGTCGTGGGAAGCGGGGAGGAAATGATCTCCATACAACCCGTCGCACACGCGATAACGGTATTTCTTCCCAACGCCTTTCCTACCAAACGGACGGCCAACACTTCCGCGCAACCTTGGCAGGCCCTGTGACCGGGCGCAATATACTCCCCTTTCGGTAGCAGTCTTACGGCATAGACATTAAAATTTTCCATTATTCCCTTACTCCATAGATTTCATAGCCCGCAATATCCCCTTCGGCGATCCGTTGCTGGGCACGTTGATACATCTTCTTGTAGTCTCCTGGCGCCACATCTCTGCCCGCCAGCCCCGCAATAAAGTCAACCACCTTCGGGGCATCTTCCCACGTATAGAGGGCGGAGCGGATTTCCGAGGCAACGGGCCCTCCCGGCCCCCCATACGACGTCGCTCGATCGATAACGATCAGCGTCTCCACCCCCTTGACGGCTTTCCAAAAATCTTCAAACGGAAAGGGACGCCAGAGCCGAATCTTACACAGACCAACCGGTTCTCCCTCCGCCCGCATCATGTCTACCGCCGTGGAGGCCGTCTCGCCAAACCCTCCCATGGTAACGAACAAGGTTTTCGCTCCCTCCGCCTTATACGTTTCCACCGGATAGTAATAACGGCCCGTCAGGTCTCCGAATTCCTTCCAGATCTCTTCAACCACAGGCTTCGCCGCCTTCAACCGCTCATCCTGCGCCTTTTTGGTTTCAGTATAGAGATCCGGCATGGCAAACGCACCCATCGTCACAGGATTGTCCGGATCGAGGCGGTAAACCGGCTTATAAACGGGAAGAAACTTGTCCACCGTTTCCTGGTCCAGCAACTCTACCGGTTCAATCACATGCGAGAGAATAAACCCATCCATATTAACGATGAAGGGGAGAACAACCCGATGGTCCTCGGCAATCCTGAAGGCGCACAGGGTGAGGTCGAAGATCTCTTGGCCATTCTCTCCGAACGCCTGGATCCACCCGCAGTCTCGCACCAACATCACATCGGTATGGTCATTCCAGATGCTCAAAGGCCCGGAAAGGGAACGGTTCGCCAGGATCATCACGATTGGAAGTTGCATCGCCGACGCGATGAATACGATCTCGGACATAAGCGCCAACCCCTGAGAGCTCGTGCATGTAAACGTTCGAGCTCCCGCAGCAGAGGTACCACAACAGACACTCATCGCAGAATGCTCGGATTCCACGGGAATGAATTCCGCGTCCAACTCACCGTTCGCAACAAACTCCGAGAGGTGTTCCACAATATGTGTCTGGGGAGTAATGGGATACGCCGCGATGGCGTCCACGTTTGCCAAACGCACCGCCTCGCTCGCCGCAATGGAAACTTCCATTCCTACACGTTTCGGCATTATTCTTCCTCCTCAACCAAGCGAATAGCCCCTGTGACGCACTCGGTCACACAAATCCCACACCCTTTACAGTAGTAGAGATTGGCTTCAAAATAGTTGTCTTCCGTCTTGTAAATGGCCGCGTCGGGGCAAAAAATATAACAGACGCCACACTGAATGCATCGTTCCTTGTCCCACACGGGGCGAAGCGAACGCCAATCCCCACTCTTGTACTGCTCGGCATTCCCCGCCTCGGTAATGACGCATCCAATATTAAGATCTTTCCACGTCATCTGATCTACAGGCTTCACAATGCTCTCCCTTATTCCAAGATCGTTGTCTTTTTGTAGGCCTCTTTATAGGCCCTGATGTTTTTCTCCGCTATCTTCCCAAACCGGCGTTTCAAAGGATCTTCCAGCGCCCCTTCATCCAAAAGACCGGTCGCCCGAATCAAGGCTCCCAACATGGTGGTATTGGTAATCGGCAACCCCAAAATCTCCATGGCGATATGAGAGGCGTCAACCGTAGCCGTCTTTTGATCGATTTTAAGGATATTACGGATGTGCTGCCCATCGTATTTCGTATTACAAATCAAGGTTCCCTCGGGTTTTAGCCCTCTTTCCACGTGCGCGATAGTCAACACGGACGGATCCAACACCACCACCACATCCGGTTCATAAATGTTCGCCCGCAATCTGATCGGCGCGTCACTAATACGGCAAAACGCCACCACAGGAGCCCCTCGCCGCTCCGGCCCGAAGCTTGGAAAGGCCTGAGCATACATTCCCTGCTCTATCGCCGCCACGGCCAGCAATTCCGCCGACGTAACGGCCCCTTGTCCTCCCCTACCATGGAATCGAATTTCTATCATAAGATGTCCACCTTCCGAAATAAAGATTTTTTAACTCATAACAAAGTAACCTGTCCAAGTCAACGAAAAACTTTACGTCTCAGGCCCTTTTTCCGCTCCATCTCCCTCATTTTCCTCTTCTTCTTCCGCTCCTTCATCGTCTTCTTCGCTTCTTCTTTTTCCAAAGACAGTAGCTACCCAAATGCTGATCTCATAGAGCGCCAAGAGGGGACCCGCCATCATCAACTGTGTCATGACATCGGGAGGTGTCAAAACGGCCGACACAACGAACACAAGCAGGATCGCATATTTTCGCTCTCTTCTTAACATCCTGTCATTAATGATACCCAGACGTGCGAGAAAAAACACGAAGAGGGGAAGCTCGAAAATAACCCCAAACGCAAAAAGGAGCTTCGCGCAAAATCCAAAATACTCCTTGATCGTGGGCATGGGGCGGATAAATTCCGTAGCGAAACCCAAGAAGAACTTAAAACCAAAGGGAAAAACAACAAAGTAGCCGAACAAGGCCCCACCGACAAAAAAGATGGATGAAAAAAATACAAAGGGAACGACATACCGCCTCTCGTGCTTGTAAAGCCCCGGAGAAACAAAAGCCCAAATTTCATAGAGAACAACGGGAGAGGCAAGAAATATTCCAGCCAGCAGAGAGACTTTTAGGTAGGTAAAAAAGGCCTCGGGAAGACTCGTGAAAATCAACGTGGATTTTGGAGGCAGAGAAACAATTAGTGGCTTCATCAAAATTTCGAAAAGCTGCTTCGAGAAAAAATAAGAAACGACGAACCCTACCGCCACCGCGGCCACGCATATCAAGAGGCGGTGGCGTAACTCTTCCAAATGTTCTGTAAAAGGTTTCTTTTCTTCTTCGACCGGTGAACTCATGAATTCGATTCTGAGATAGAGGAAGGCACTGCTTCAGCCTTTTCTGAAACATCTTCTTTCGCTGAGGCCTCTACACACTCTCCTTCCTTTCCGTCTTCCTTCCCGTCCTTTTCCGGCGGAGAAGGGGATTCCGACCTTCTGTCCTCGGAATGTTCATCAAAAACACTTAGATCCTCATTAACCAGCTCATTTAAACCTATATTTTCCTTAACCTCCTCGGTGGCCTTTCTAAACTCACGCATCGCCTTACCCAAATGTTTGGCAAGCTCCGGAAGCCGCGTAGGGCCAAACACGATTAGGGCAATTACCAAAATAACCAGTAATTCCGTCATTCCAATGCCAAACATCGCTATCCCCTTTTTTCTGGAACCGTATATAGCACAAGACAAACCACATCCGCAACCGGAGGGAAAAACCCTCCACGCTACCTTCCGACCTTCCCTTACAGCTACTCTCTTAATAAAAACAAATGAAACCGAGAAATTAGCCTACATCACAAATCACATCTTCACTGGTCCGAATACAATTGCGCCCAGAATGCTTGCTCAAATATAGGGCTTGATCAGCTAACTCCAGAATCTTCTCTGGCGAGTCTTTATTCTTGCTATCTGCCACACCAATCGATGCCGTCACTTTTAACTCAAGATTTTTTTTCTTATACGTGAATACAGTATTATTGATTTTCTCCAAGATCCTTTTTGCAACTACAACAGCATTATGCAAATCCGTTTCTGGCAGCAGGATGGTAAACTCTTCTCCCCCATAGCGAAATACAGTGTCCACACTCCTTACTGTCCCTTTGAGCAAAAGGCTGAATTTTCGCAAGATAGCATCCCCTACTATATGACCATAAAAATCGTTAAAGCGTTTGAAATGATCGATATCTATCATAATAATCGAAAAAGGGTGTTGATATCGTTTGCTTCTTTCGAATTCCATTTCCAAACGTTTATGCCATCCACGGCGATTCAGAAGCTGGGTTAAGGGATCTGTATGAGATTGTTGTTCAAGCTTTTGAATCGCAGCTTCTTTTTCCGCTAAATCTTTTTTTGTTTGGGACAAATTCTCCATGAGTTGCTGGTTCGTTTCCCGTAACTTGATAACTTCTTTGACAATTTTTCGTATCCGATCGTTCTGAATCCCCCCCGAGTAGGTTTCAATCGACTTCACGGAACGGTCTATGGAAGCAATATTTTCCTTGTTCTCCTCCTCAAAGATCGTAATGGACAGTTGTAAAGAAGAAAGGATCCCTCCTGCCTCAGCCAAAACCGCTTCAATCTGTTTTTCGACCTTTTTCTCGTCTTCAAGCAGATATTTAAGAATACGTTCCTTCCTCAACTTCCGCGCGGCATCAATAAACTCACTTTCATAGACAAGAGGCGTAGGAAGGCGTTTTTCCGCGACGATTCTATGCAAGGCATATCGCGCGACTTCCGCAATATCTTTCGCCAAATTCTTCACTATTGTTTCCTTCCGATCCGTCCCATTATCATTATACATATTCTTGATAATTTTTCAACTATGGCAAATAAAAACTATTATCTAACCCTCTATTTCCTAACATAATTACGTGTTCCGAAGGCAAACCGGCACTTCACTACATCACTCTTTCATCCAAAAAAGGAACGAGAAGTTTTTCCAGGTCTTCCCTTTCTTCTACTGGACGTCTAAGGGGCTGTCGGGGTGCTCCGCCTTCGTACCCCATCTCGTCCATCGCCATCTTCAATCCCCCAATACCTCTTTTCGTCGTAACCCATCGGGCCAACGGTATGAGATCATACTGAAGCCTTTTCGCTTCTTCAAATTTCCCTTCTTTCACCTTATTATGGAGAGAAACGCACGTTTCCGGAATCACATTTGCCACGGCAAGAATGCCTCCAACGGCTCCCACACACAAGGCGGGAAAAAAGACAGGGGCGGATCCTACAAAAACAGCAAAATCACTGGGCGTTCGCCGGATAATCTCCGCCAACTGACCGATATTTCCCGAACTATCCTTGATCCCCACGATGTTTTCATGACCGGCAAGGTCTTCTATCACCGATGGTGAAAGGTTGATACCCGTAAATTGGGGAACATTATACACCAAAATCGGAATAGGCGCCGATTCTGCAATCGCACCATAGTGCTTCTTCAAGGCCTCAGAGGTCATCATACCCTTGTAAAAATGAGGGGTCACAATCAAGGCGCAATCAGCGCCCGCGTCCGCGGCGATCCTCACCCATCGTTTCGTTTCCCTCGTTGACTCTTGCCCCACACCCGCCATATAAACCTTATGCTCCGGAATTACC
This sequence comes from uncultured Thermodesulfobacteriota bacterium, assembly GCA_964577975.1. Lineage (GTDB taxonomy): Bacteria > Desulfobacterota > S145-22 > S145-22 > S145-22 > JAOZMY01. The sequence goes on from CAZOBB010000176.1 coordinate 24,823, forward strand.
TCTCGAGTAGCTTCCAGAACCAAGCGCTTTTCCTTTTCGTTTAAGTAGACCCCCTCTCCATTGGAACCAAGGACCAGATACCCCGACAAGCCTGCCGCATTATACTTTCTGATATTCCTTTTTAAGGCATCCACGTCCAGTTCATCATGCTTAAAGGGAGTTGCCAATGGGGGGAAAACGCCTTCTAATCTCAACATGGTTAATCACTCCTTTCGTCAAAATCTCATTCCTTGTGTTTGGGTTTAACTTAAAGCCATCTTCCCGTTTTTATGAGAACATATCATTGCCTCACAAAAAAAGATAAGGGTGTCACCCTTTTCCATCCGCCGGTAGGATGGAGCCAATCTCCAAGAACCCGGGAGGAACGCCTTCGTATCCTATCAATCACTTCCATATCAAGAGCGATGAGGGGATAACAGACAAAATTGAATGAAGCCTAAACCATTTTGTACCCCGACAGATGCGACAAACCAAACCGATCGATGTTGAGAAAAGAATCGGTGTCGAAGAAACTCCAAGGCTGAAAGCGATGGGGGAGGGATGTCCGTGGCTTTTATCCCTTTCACCCTTTTGATTTCACACAATCTTCTTCCCTACTTGGCCCAAGGAAGGAGTACGATACACCTTCCCATTCAAGATTTATAGGGAAATCCTCCGATTGTCTTTTCTTGACCCTGAGAACACAATCTCCTTGCACCCGTTTTTATTAGGCGTTGCCGTTTTGATGTGAAAGCCAAAGAAATGCCACCCCCATCCTTATTCAATAGGGGACTACCTTCACCTATCATCCATCTTGCGAAGGAATCCCAAATGGCTTTTCCCCTGTCTGAATCCACAAGCGGATGGGATTCAACGAAAACAGAAGACGGGCTCTTCCTTCTTTTTTAACCAATCTCTTACCCGGCAAAGAAATCCACGTTCGATACCAATGAACCTTCAGATCGGCCCCTTTCTCTCCCACCAGAATTTGGTCAATGACGATACTCAAATGGACATCCTGAGAGGTTTGGAAGTCTTTCAAAATTTCCTTTCTGAAAGCGGATCTCTTTGGGTATTTCTTATGAACCCATATCATAAACTCATCAAGGTTCTGTTTTTCATAGGCGGTTTGCATGGCGAGAAGGACATTCACAACTTCCCGCTTGACGCTATTTTCCTCCGAGACAGCCCTTGTCTTCGGCATACATCCAAAAAAAATCACAGACATAAGGAGAAACAACTCGATTCCTCCCACCAAATGCGCCATCTTTCCTTGTCTTCTCATAAAGGCTCGTCCTTCCGGGGAAGGGAAGTATCCGGCATCCTTTCCAACACACTCGCCGCCCTTCTCGTATTTTCTTCCAAATCAATCAAAAGAGAAAGAAGACTTCCAACGCCATAGAGCAAAAAGGTATTAAAGAGAAATCCCAGAAGTACAGCAATGGCACCCACGTTTCGACCTATTTCAGCATAGGATGTATACGCCGCGCTTCCTTGTAACACATGAAGTATGAAACTTCCTCCAAACAACACCGCGAAGAAGAGAACAAAACCGATCCCTAAGCTAAGATACGCCCCCATCCTAAATATCCACGCGACGAAGCGTAGGAAACGGTATTTCTTCTCGACCTTGTTCATTTATACCGTCATCACTCATTCCACCGACTCTGCGGCGGTAAACAACGTTTCGTCTTTGAGTACGGACCCAAACGACTTTATCAGTGTTTCGACAGAGAGGTTCCGTTTCTTTTCCCCAGCCACGTCGAAACGTATCCGCCCTTCATGAAGCATGATCATGCGATTTCCATAGGCGATCGCTTGTTGCATATTGTGCGTCACCATGATGGTGGTAAGGCGGTGATTTTCTATCATCTCCTTGCTTAATTGAAGCACCTTATGGGCAGTTTTCGGGTCAAGGGCGGCGGTATGCTCATCCAAAAGGAGAACCTTCGGAATGGAAAGGGTCACCATCAACAATGTCAATGTTTGCCTTTGTCCCCCCGAAAGCAATCCCACGGGATCCTTCAAGCGATCTTCCAATCCCAGCTCCAAAACCCGCAATGCTTCCCGATACCTCTCTCTTTTCGCCTTGGTCACACCCCATCGGAGTCCACGCTTTTGACCTCTCTTTTCTGCCATTGCGAGATTCTCTTCGATACTCATGGAAGCGGCCGTACCGACTAAAGGATCTTGAAACACCCGTCCAATGTATTTGGCCCGCTTAAAATCAGGAATTCTTGTAACGTCTTCCCCGTCAATAACGATTCTTCCCTCATCGGGGAGATAGGTACCCGAAATAAGATTGAGTAAAGTTGTTTTGCCAGCTCCGTTACTTCCGATAACCGTTAAAAAATCCCCCTCCGCAATATGCAGTGTCAGATCATCAATCGCGCATTTCTCATCTGCTGTTCCCTTGTTAAAAACCTTTCTCAGGTGTTCAAGATGAATCATAAAAATCCTATATCCCTCGAAGGTGTAATTTTCCTTCTTTCTCTTTTTTAAGGACAGGAAGACCCAAAGCAACGATCACCATTAGCCCCGTAGCCATTTTCAGGTCGGTCGGTGCCAATCCAATTCTAAGTCCAATGGCGATAATCATTTTATACACGATGGACCCGACGATTGCCGCAAGCGTAAAAGCGCGAACCGTTTTCGCACGCACCAACGTCTCCCCAATGATAATAGCAGCAAGTCCGGCGACAATGGTACCAATTCCCATTCCCACATCCGCGAATCCCTGATCCTGCGCCACCAAGGCCCCTGACAAGGCAATAAAAGCATTGGAAATGCCCAGCCCCAAAAGCGTCATTCTATCCGTGTTAACCCCCAACGAACGAATCATCTGCTCGTTATCTCCGGTGGCTCGCATTGCCATACCCATATCGGTATGGAGAAAAAGATCTAATAGAATCTTCAAACCATAAGCTACTAGAAAGAAAAAAGGAATAACAAGATAAAAACGGCTTACCCTCAAATTTTCCATCGGTGTGAATATCGTCGAAAAGGTCAACAGCTGAATATTGGAACGCCCCATGATCCTCAAGTTCACAGAATAGAGGATCGTCATCACAAGAATCCCCGCCAGCAAGCTATTGATCTTCAAACGGGTATTCAGAAAGCCCGTCGCGTATCCCGCCACGAATCCAGCGGCAACGGCAAGAAGAATCCCCCACACGGGAGAATAACCACTGATGATCATCTTGGCCGCCACAGCCGCCCCCAAAGGGAAGCTGCCGTCAACGGTCAGGTCGGGAAAAGCAAGTATTCGAAAGCTGATGACAATACCAATCGCTACCAGCGAATAAGCCAGACCCTGCTCCAAAGAAATGGGAATGATACGTAAAATCGATTCCATCCGCCCTCCAAATGAAAGAAGGGGGGAGTCAACCTCCCCCCTTTTCATTTATACAATCAAGATCAAGAGCCTTTTATAACCTTGCCATTCACGTCCCATATCTTGTCAGCTTTCTCCAAAAGCTCCTTTGGCACAGTGACCCCCTGCGCCTTGGCGGCTTTCAAATTTATCCACAATGTGAACTTTTCGGCTTGTCCTGCGGGAATTTCTCCTGGATTCTTACCTTTCAAGATCAGCGCCGCCTTTTTTCCTGCCGTATATCCCACTAGAAAATAGTCAAGGCCATACGCCGCAATGGCACCGCGAGGCACGCTATCCCGATCTCCGACGAAAAGGGGAATTTTGTTTTGATTACACACCTTGACAATCGCCTCAAGGGCGGAGACACAAGCATTATCCGATGTGATATGGATGGCATCCACCCGTCCCACAAGGGACTGGGCGGCTTGCATGACCTCGGCACTTGAGGAAACATGGGCCTCTACCAACTTCCCTCCCATCTTCTCGACTGCCGCTTTCATCTCTTTGATATGAAAGGTAACATTGATGTCTCCGGGGTTGTAAATGGTCCCCCACCGTTTCGCTTTTGGAACGATTTTTTGATACATCTCACACTGTAAGGCGATCGGCCAACGGTCACTGACTCCGGTGACATTCGTCCCCGTTTTCCCAAGTCTGGGAACAATCCCGGTTTTCACCGGATCCGTCACAGAGGAAAAAACGATGGGAATTCCCTTACATACCTTGACACACGCCTGGGCAGAAGGCGTTGAAATGGCATGGATGAGATCCACTTTGTCATCGGCAAATTTCTGCGCGATAGGATAACAATTCGCCATGTCTCCCTGAGCATTCTTACGCTCAATTATGATGTTTTTCCCCTCTATAAACCCTTCCTCTTCCAAAGCCTTTTTAAACCCTTTCGAATCGTTGTTCAAAGCAGGATGGGACACGATCTGCGTCTCCCCAATACGAATCATTTTGGCTCCAGCCACCGTCCCTCCAACCAGGAAAAAACATATCATCAACATTCCTATAACTCTTTTCATATCACTCCCTCCTTTTTTTTAGTCTCCCCAAACAACCAGATCTCCTTTTTTGAAATGCCCCCCTTCCTTCGTTACAGCAATGGAGGCATCCAAACCAAAGAAATCCACGATTTGGATTCTCCCCAGTTTTGGCCCCTTCTCCCGACCTACAATAATCTTTGTAGACGGGATTGTGACATCAATCCCTTTTTGGTAAACACTCAACACATCCCCTACCATCAACCCTGTTTCACGCCCTGCATCAATGTAGATCTTTTCTCCTTCGATATTGATGATCCTCGTTTCCCATGGCAAGGTGTCCACCTTCTCCAAAACGGGTGGCAGAGCTTCCTTCAAGGCCTGATTCACCGCCGATCTGACTGCCTGAATTCGGCTATCAGGCCCCTTTGCTTCCGCTTTATACAAATTATTCGTACCCTTTGCCGAAGCGATAAGCGAGGCGGTACGCGCATCAATGAGATTGATCCTCAGCTCAATCGTCGCCCACGAATGCTCTTCACCCCCCTCTTCCGACAGACTGTGACTAAGTAAAAGCCTATCGATGCTTCCAAAAAAGAAACCTTGTACCCCAAGGGCATCCCCCGCATGGATCAAGACGGTTTTGTCATTGAGAGAGGCAAGGGCCAACCCTCTCTGCTTAAGGTAGTTTTCTAGAGGTTCTTTTTCCATTAAGAGCACCTTTTCAGAATTCAACAAGCGCTTTTTAATGGCAAGATAGACCGCATCCACCACGAAATCAACCGCCTCACCCGTATTATTGACGAAAGAAAGAAGGAGGATTTTCCGTTTTAGCCGTCGCTGAGGGATAGGGTGTCCCGCCACTTTCTTTGTCGCACCCGTTGTTACAGCCCCTCCTTTTTCCTTTCCTTCTTGAGAATAATCTTTTACGATGTATTGAGGCGGCGGCGGCGGCAGTGACCCCACCTGTGCAACCTTTGCCTTTCCTTTTTTCCCGCCAGAGCCCGCTTGAATCCCGTAATACGTCTTAAGATATTTCTCCTTCTCCACCCAGATAAATTGAGGGGCGTCCAAACGTTGCCCGTAGTCAGGGTTCTTGATCCTAACGTATTCATGCCCGCCAATCTCTCGCACATCCTGATCAATGAGATAGTCGGTGTCGAGATAAGGTTTCTGCTCTTTCCAAAACATCAATGACTGTGCCTCTTCTTTTAATACCTCTCCAGCGGACTTGATCGTGGAACAGGAGGCGGGCAGCAAGAAAAGAAGGCATACGCTTATGGCGAGATAGCGCTTGGAAACTCGCATGAAATATCTCCCTTTTGAAGTTCCCACCTTCATAGCAACCTATCCAGGGAGTGTCAATAAGAGATAAAAGAAAGGGAGAAAGGGAAAGTAGCACACATCGCCAAGCTTCCCTTTACGAGGCATCGGGATGTTCCGTCAATTCCGTCAAAACCCCTCCCGTACTTTTCGGGTGAATAAACCCTACCAAGGTATTGTGGGCACCTCGTCTCGGGACTTCATCAATCAGCTTTGCGCCTCGGGTCTTGCAAAGTGTGAGGGCTTCTTTCACGTCCTCCACCTCGTAGCAGATATGATGAATGCCTTCTCCCCTTTTTTCGATAAACTTGGCCACCCCTGAATTGGGATCCAGAGGCTGCACCAATTCGATCCTCGTTTCCCCAACGGGGATGAATCCCACCTTGACGTCCATTCCCTCCACTTCTTCTATCCCCCCCAATTTCAATCCCAAAACCTTCTCATAAAATTCTGCTGCCTTTTCCACGTCTCTCACCGCGACGGCGATATGATCTATCTTCTTTATCATAAGTATCCCCCTTCCAAAGCCATTCCTTTTCTATCTCTTTCCCTTCACTTTCTCCGTGATCTTTTCGATGATCTCCTTCGACTCCGTTCCCGGTTGAAACACCTCAACGATTCCCCTTTCCTTCAAATAGGGAATATCCTCGTGTGGTATGATCCCACCCCCAAACACCAGAATGTCCTCCGCCCCTTGCTCCCGCAGCAGCTCCACAACTTTGGGGAAAAGATGGTTATGCGCCCCCGACAGGCAGCTCAATCCCACCACATCCACATCCTCCTGGATAGCCGTCTTGGCGATCTGCTCCGGCGTTTGCCGAATCCCCGTATAGATAACCTCCATTCCCGCATCCTTCAACGCCCGAGCAACGACCTTCGCCCCTCGATCATGTCCATCCAGCCCCGGCTTCGCCACAAGTACCCGTATCTTCCTGTTCAATCCCATGATACCTCCTCCCTCAGCTCTCTCGATACTCACCAAAAACCTCTCGCAACGCCCCCGCAATCTCTCCTAGCGTTGCGTAAGCCTTTACGGCTTCAAGGATAACCGGCACGAGATTCTCCGTACCCTTCGCGGCCGTTTTCAGCCGCTCCAACGTTTGAGCCACCTTAGATTGATCTCGGTTTTCTTTCACTTTTTTCAGCTTTTCCACCTGATAAGTCTCCACCTCGGGAGAGATCCTCAACACATCCTCCAAGGGAGGCTCTTCCTGCCGAAAGCGGTTCACCCCTACGATGATCCGTTCGCCCTTCTCCACTTCCATTTGATACTGATAGGCACTATCCGCGATTTCTCGCTGAATGTATCCCGCTTCGATCGCCTTGACGGCCCCTCCCATCTCATCGATCTTCCGGATATATTCACTCGCCTTTTCCTCGATTTCCTGCGTGAGACGCTCTATGAGATAGGATCCTCCCAAGGGATCGATGGAATCGGCCACGCCCGTCTCATAAGCGATAACTTGTTGCGTCCGCAAGGCGATCGTGACGGACTTCTCGGAGGGAAGGGCGTACGCCTCATCCCATGAGTTGGTATGGAGTGATTGCGTCCCACCCAACACGGCGGACAATGCCTGCAACGTCACCCGCATGATGTTGTTTTCCGGCTGCTGGGCCGTCAACGTGGATCCCGCCGTTTGGGTATGGAAACGTAGCGTAAGGGATTTTGGATTCTTTGCTTTGAAACGTTCCTTCATAATGCGTGCCCACATCCTCCGAGCCGCTCGAAACTTGGCCACCTCTTCCAAAAAATTGCTATGGGCGTTGAAGAAGAAGGACAGGCGCGAAGCGAAGGCATCCACGTCCAGTCCCGCGTCGATGGCGGCCTGTACGTAGGCGATCCCATCCGCCAGGGTGAAGGCAACCTCTTGCACCGCCGTGGATCCCGCCTCACGGATATGATACCCGCTGATACTGATGGTATTCCATTTCGGCAAATGATCCTTACAATAGGCAAAAATATCGGTAATGATGCGCATCGATTCTTTGGGAGGATAGATATAGGTTCCTCGCGCGGCGTACTCTTTCAAAATGTCATTTTGAATCGTCCCCCGGAGAATCTTGCTGTCCACGCCTTGCTTTTCCGCCACCGCAATATACATGGCCAGCAACATGGCAGCCGTGGCGTTGATGGTCATGGAGGTACTTACCTTGTCCAAGGGGATTCCATCAAAAAGGATCTCCATGTCCGCCAAAGAATCAATGGCGACTCCAACCTTTCCGACTTCTCCTGAACTTAAGGGATGATCCGAATCATACCCGATCTGGGTGGGAAGGTCGAAAGCCACCGACAACCCCGTCTGACCCTTATCCAAGAGGAACTTATACCGCTTGTTTGTCTCCTCGGCCGTGGCGAAACCGGCATATTGGCGCATCGTCCAGAATCTTCCGCGATACATTGTCGGTTGAACGCCGCGGGTGTAAGGATATTCCCCCGGGAATCCCAAATCCTCAAGATAATCGAGCGACTCCACGTCCAAAGGAGTGTAAAGCCGTTCGATCGTTGTTCCCGAGGTCGTCTGAAACACTTCTCGGCGTTCGGGGAATTTACCGATCGCCTTTGCCACCGTTCCCTTTTCCCATTTCTCCTTCTCTTCACGAATCCTTTCGAGATCCTCTTTCATCGCATACCTCACTAAAGTGTTTCTATTTCGTTGAAACCCGTTCGATGTAGCTTCCATCCCTGGTGTCGATCTTCAACACATCCCCCTCCTTGATAAAAAGCGGAACTTGAACCACCGCTCCGGTCTCCAACGTGGCGGGTTTGCTCCCTCCACTCGCGGTGTCTCCCTTGACGCCGGGATCCGTCTTCACCACCTCCAGCTCGACGAAGGTCGGCAACTCGACGCCTATAGGTTTCTGATTATGAAATAGGATATTCACATCGGTATTTTCTTTGAGGAACCGCACCGCCTCTCCAATGGCATCTTTGGAAATAACGATCTGTTCATACGTCTCGTTATCCATGAAGGTGTAGTCTTCCCCCTCTGGATAAAGATACTGCATGGTGCGCTCTTCCACATCCGGGGTTTCCACCTTCTCCCCGGATCGGAATGTCTTATCAATCACATTTCCCGTTACAAGGCTCTTCAAACGTGTCCGGACGAACGCCCCTCCTTTCCCTGGTTTCACATGCTGAAAATCGACCATGAGAAAAGGCTCTCCGTTCAATTCAATTTTTAATCCCTTCCTGAAATCCGACGTAGATACAGCCATTTTTCCCCCTTATCACATCGTTTTAGTAAAAAATTACTGTAAGAGACTTATCCCGCTTTGTCAACATACGGCAACCATCCTCGGTCACGACAACCATATCTTCAATCCGAACTCCCCCTTTGTCTCTCAGATAGATTCCCGGCTCCACCGTGAAAACCATTCCAACTTCTAGTCGCGTGTCGTCTCTCGGACCAATCGTAGGACGCTCATGGATCTCCAACCCAACCCCGTGCCCCGTACTGTGTGTAAAATACGGGCCATAGCCCGCCTTCTCTATTACCTTTCTCGCCACCGCATCGATTTCAGCCGCCCTGACTCCTGGTTGAATCCTTTCTATGGCCGCATCATGGGCATCCTTGACCACGGCATAGATATTCCGAAAATCTTTCGAAGGCCTTCCCGTAAAAAAGGTAGCCGTCTCATCCGAACAATACCCCTCCCACTTGACTCCATGATCAAAGACAAGGGGAGCGCCGAGCTCCAAAGAAACAGGGGCAGACGTGGCGTGGGGAATCGCAGAACGCGCTCCCGAAGCGACGATCGTGTCGAAAGAGAGTGCCTCCGCACCCAACTGCTTCGCCTGGTACTCAAATTCAATGGCCCAGCGGCGTTCCGTCATGTCTGGAGAGACCCAGGCAAGGGTTCGATCCAAGGCGCGGGTATGGATCTCCACCGCTTCTTGTATCTTCGCAATCTCCTTCTCCTCTTTCACCATCCGGAGAGAATCGAGGGTATCTCGAAGGCTTTTGATCCCTGCCTTCGGCATCGCCCGTCTAAGGCGCCGAAAGCGGTCGACCGACAGGAAAGCGGTCTCGATCCCCACACGAATCTTCCCCTTCCTGTCCAAGAGACGACCAATATCCTCCCACGGGCGGGCCGCCTCACGCACCACTACTCCCTCGCTTTCCTCCTCTGCCCTCAGCGTATATCGCGGATCCACCAAAAGCATCCATTCAGGAGGAAAGGCGAGAAAAATCCCTTCCTCCCCACTGAAGCGGGTAAAATATCGTATATTGGACGGATGCGTTACGATAACGCCATCGATTTCTTTTTGCTCGATAAACGAACACAACCGTTCCAACCTACCTTCTTTCGAATACGCCATAAACAAAAGGTAAAAGGTTGAAGCCAACTTTGTCAAGGAAAACCCTCCCTTGATTCCTTGCTATTTATTCCCGATCATGTAAGATTGACAAAAGGGTCTAAATGGTTACTTTACCATTCAAGAAAGCGGAAAGGAGGCAGTCCATGAAAAGAATTCATAGAAAATGGGTGGGTGTATGCGCGATTTTCCTTCTGTTAATATGGATAACCCCCGCACACACCTTTTCCCTCTTCGGCAAAAAGGAAAAAAGCAAGACAGAAACACCCGCTCCCGCGCCGAACGTCAAGATGATACCGGCGAGCTTCGCCGATTTAGCCAAGAAAATCAATCCTTCGGTCGTCAACATCAGTACTACCAAAGTTTTCAAGACAAGGAAGTTTCATCATCCATTTTTGGGTGAAAACGATCCATTCAAGTACTTCTTCGGAGATGACTTCTATAAAAAGTTCTTTGGTGAAAAATTTCCGCGGGAATTCAAGCAGCGGAGTCTGGGATCGGGATTCATTATCGATCCAGACGGCTATATCCTTACCAACAATCATGTCGTGGCAAAGGCAGACAAGATTGTTGTGAAATTGGAGTCTGGAAAGGAATACAAGGCAAAGATTATCGGAACGGATCCCAAAACGGATGTAGCCTTGATCAAAATCAAGGCGGACAAACCTTTGAAGGCCGTCACTCTAGGTGATTCGGATAAGATCCGGGTTGGAGATTGGGTTGTGGCGATCGGGAATCCGTTCGGTCTTTCTCACACCGTTACCGCCGGGATCATCAGCGCAAAAGGGCGGGTCATCGGATCGGGGCCCTACGACGACTTCATCCAGACCGATGCCTCCATCAACCCAGGCAACAGTGGAGGTCCCCTCATCGCCTTGGATGGAACCGTGATCGGCATCAACACGGCCATCATCGCCACCGGACAAGGCATCGGTTTCGCCATTCCCATCAACATGGCGAAAAAGATCGTTCCTCAACTGAAAGAAAAGGGTCACGTGGTTCGAGGATGGCTCGGTGTTTACATCCAAGACATCACCCCTGAACTCGCTAAGAAATTCGGTCTTAAAGAAAATCAAAAAGGCGTGCTCGTCTCGAAAGTATTCAAGAAGAGCCCTGCCGAAAAAGGCGGAATCAAACAGGGAGATGTCATCGTCAAGTTCGATGGGAAACGGGTCCACTCCAGCCATGAGCTGGCCATCATCGTAGGCCAGACAAAAGTGGGGAAAAAAGTCGATGTGGTCCTGGTCAGAAACGGTGAAACCATGACAAAAACGGTTAAAGTCGGTGTTCGCAAAGAAGAGGGAGAAGGCGGTGAAGGGGAAGGAGAGGCATCCAGGGTTCCCCAAGAACTTGGGTTCGAAGTCCAGGAGCTGACCCCCGATCTGGCAAAACGGCTGGATCTGAAGGTCAAAGAAGGGATTCTGGTCGTGGACGTCGATCAGGACGGACCGGCGTACGAGGCGGGCTTGCGTAAAAACGACGTGATCGTCGAGGTCAACCGTAAAAAGGTGACCACCCTGGATGAATTTGAAAAAGCCATTTCGATGAAATCGGAAGGAGGCTATCTCTTCCTGGTGCGTCGTGGAGAAGGGGCCCTGTATATCGTCGTCCAACCGGAGGAGGAAGACAAAAAATAAGCCGATTCTCGATGAGTCATGGCCAAAGATTATTACAAGATCCTTGGCGTAAAGAAAACCGACTCGAAAGAAACCATAAAAAAGGCCTATCGGGATGCAGTTAAACGGCTGCATCCCGATGTGAACCAGGGAAGATTCGACAAGAAACGCTTTTATGAAATACAGGAGGCCTACGAAACACTGGGGGATGAAGAAAAACGGCGATTGTATGACCGGGATCGAAGCGAAGAGACAAAAAGCCCTATCAACCCCCGTGAGCCATTTTTCGGTGAAAGTCCGTCGTGGTGGAGTGAGTTATATGAATGGCTTGAGAGATGGCATGAACCCCTTTCCCGAAGGAAATCCCATTCGCACGTGGAGATCACCCTATCTCGAGCAGAAGCCTGGGAAGGAGGAAATATCACCCTCCCATTTCCGATTTCCTCCCCTTGCCCTTTTTGCGGGGGAGAAGGGACGGTGGAGCTCTTTCCTTGTCCCATGTGCGGCGGGGTTGGCCAAATCACGGAGCATCTTTCCGTCCAAATCTCCATCCCGCCACGTGTCGCCGATGGCACTATATTGAAGGTTCCAATCCCGCGCCGAACGGGAACCCTTCACACTCTTGTCGTTCTCGTCCGCGTCGATTGGCGAATGTAAAAAACAAACAACGTAAAAAGGAGGATAAATTACGTGGATAAACGAACCCATTTTTCACTTTGGTATCTCATCTTCGCCTTTCTGGTGATGTTTTTCATCCAAGGCGTTCTTTACGGGCCAAACATTGAAACGGTTCCATACAGTGATTTCATCAAACTCGTCAAAGAAGGAAAGATCCAAGAGGTCTTGATTTCCGACAAATTTATAACGGCTACCCCTACCAAAGAATACGTCGAATCTCTGGAAAAGTCGGGCAAGATCCCCAAATGGAAAATGAAAAAGCATCAAATCATAACTTCCGTGCGCGTTCACGACCCTCAATTGGTTTCTTTTCTTCTATCCCACAACGTTCGCTTCGCGGCCAAACTGGAGAACAAGTGGCTTTCGGAATTCCTTTTTTCCTGGGTGCTGCCTCTCATCCTTCTTTTTGGGATTTGGTCTTTCATTTTCAGAAGAATGGGCCAAGGAGGCCCTGGTCTGCTCTCCATTGGAAAGAGCAAGGCCAAGATCTATGAAGAAAAGGAAACGGGCATCACCTTCGAGGATGTAGCAGGCCAAGACGAAGCCAAGGAAGAGCTGAAAGAGATCATCAATTTTCTGAAGTACCCCGAACGGTATCAGAATATCGGAGGAAGGCTTCCCAAGGGAATCCTCCTCGTTGGGCCGCCGGGAACAGGAAAGACGTTACTGGCCAAGGCGGTGGCCGGAGAGGCCCACGTCCCTTTTCTAAGCATCAGTGGATCCGATTTTGTCGAAATGTTCGTGGGCGTGGGGGCCGCGAGGGTACGGGATCTCTTCGCAGAAGCGGAAAAACGGGCGCCTTGTATCATCTTCATCGACGAAATTGACGCCCTCGGAAAGGCACGGGGAATCGGAGGGCTCGCAGGAAACGACGAGCGGGAGCAAACCCTAAACCAGCTTCTTGCCGAAATGGACGGATTCGACACGAAAAAGGGCGTGATCATCCTCGCCGCCACGAACCGTCCGGAGATCCTTGATCCCGCTCTCCTACGCGCGGGCCGTTTCGACCGTCAGATCCTCGTAGACCGCCCCGATATCATCGGGAGAGAGGCCATCCTGAGGGTTCACGCGAGAAAGATCAAAATGGCCGATGACGTTGATCTCAGCGTCATAGCAAAGCGGACGCCAGGATTCGTAGGGGCCGACTTGGCAAACCTCGTCAACGAGGCCGCCCTCCTAGCCGTTCGAAAAGGCAAAAATAAAGTCACGATGGAGGAGATGGAAGAGGCCATCGACCGAATCATCGCGGGGCTCGAAAAGAAAAAACGGGTTATGAACAAAAAGGAAAAGGAAATCGTTGCGGTCCATGAAACCGGCCATGCCCTCGTGGCGGAAAACGTACCCAACGCCGATCCCGTTCACCGTATCTCCATTATCCCTCGAGGCATTGGGGCGTTGGGATATACCCTTCAGCTTCCCACCGAAGACCGGTATCTCATGACAAAGGAAGAACTCCTCGATAAAATCGCGGTGCTTCTAGGAGGAAGGGGAGCGGAAGAACTCACATTCCAGGAAATCTCAACGGGAGCCCAAAACGATCTGGAACGGGCGACCGACATTGCCCGCCGTATGGTCACGAGTTACGGAATGAGCGAAAAACTCGGTCTGGTCACGTTCGACAAGACCTCCCACCCCGGCTTCCTGGATGGCAATTATCCCACGCCTGGTCAGGGTATCAAGGAATACAGCGAAAAAACGGCTTACATGATCGACGAAGAAGTCCGGGAAATTATTCAGTCAAGTTATGAGCGCGTCAAAAAGATCCTTACCTCCCATGCGGACGACTTAAAAAAGGTAGCCAAGACACTGATGGAAAAAGAGGTCCTGGAAGGGGACGCCTTCCGGGACATGATCGGAAAAGGGAAAAAGGAGGAGGAAAACTGACCATGAACAACACGAATGTCATCCTCGTTAAATGCAAAAATTGCGGAACCATGAATCGGATACCATCCGACAAACTCCACTTGAAGGCCAAATGCGGGAAGTGCAAGGCCCCCCTCGAGCTCCAAGAATTCGCGGGGGGCGTCCCGGTTACCATCACGGATGCCAATTTCGATGTCGAAGTCGTACAAAGCCCCATCCCCGTTCTCGTGGACTGCTGGGCCCCTTGGTGCGGGCCGTGCCGAATGGTTTCGCCCATAGTGGACGAAATCGCCCGGGATCTGGCGGGTTCCCTGAAAGTCGGCAAGCTCAATGTTGATGAAAATCCTCTGGTCGCCTCGCGATTTCAGATCATGAGCATTCCAACCCTTCTCATCTTCAAAAACGGGCAGGTGGTCGATCAAATCGTGGGAGCCCTCCCAAAAAATCAAATCATGGCACGGATCAAGCCTCACATTCCCTACAGCTAAAGGAGGAGAGAACCCCCATGGACGATTTCGACCGATATTACCTTCAACCCGACAGGCCTCGGATCCGGGGCATTGTTTATCGCTGGCTCGTAACGGCTTTTGCCCTTGCGGTCAGCGCGTGGATCGTCAAAGGGATTGAAATCGAGGGCGCCCTTTCCCTCTTCTTCGCCGCGATGGTCGTCGGCATTTTGAACGCCTTTGTCCGTCCCATCGTCTTGATTCTCACCCTTCCTCTGAACATTCTCACGATGGGACTCTTTACCTTTGTCATCAATGCCATCATGATCATGATGGCATCAAAAGTGGTCCGAGGATTCACCATCTCCGATTTCTGGTCGGCCCTCGTGGGAGCGATTTTCCTCAGCATCATCAGCTTTCTCATCAATCTCTTCGTGTCCGATGACGGAAGAATCGAGATAATACCACCCCGCTGGCGCTAAACAAAGACTATAACACGGTATCGAGAGAAGGAATCTCATCCTGAATAAAGGCGCGGAATTTCTCATAGATCTTTTTCTCGATCTGCCTCACCCTCTCCTTCGTGACGCCGAGCCGGTCTCCGATCGACTGGAGAGAGGCAGGGGTTTCCGCCATGATCCTATCCTCCCAGATCATGCGTTCTTTCTCCGACAAGGTCTTCAAGAAGGCATCCGCCTTCTTTTGCATGAATTCCTTCAGCTCCTCGCGGGCCAGCGATGTTTCCACGCTTTCATCCTGGGACGGAAACACGCTGTAAAGCGTTTTTTGCTCCTCGTCGATCGGGGCGTCAAGGGAGATCTCACTGGCGGAAAGGCGTCGATCCATCTCGATGATCTCACTTTCCTTCACATTGAGGGTATCCGCCAAAAGTTTGGGTTGAGGATCAAACCCTAGCTTCTCGAGAGTTTCCTTCGCCTTCTTGAGGTTGAAAAACAACTTCCGTTGATTCTGCGTGGTTCCAACCTTTACAAGCTTATAATTGTTGATGATATACTTCAAGATATACGCCCGAATCCAAAACTGGGCATACGACATGAGGCGAATGCCTCGGTTGGGATCGAACTTCTTGACCGCCTGCATCAGGCCCACATTCCCTTCCTGGATGAGATCCAAAAGGTTGAAATAGAGCATCTTGTGGTATTCCAAGGCAATCTTCACCACGAGGCGGAGGTTCGACACGACCAATTTAAGGGCCGCTTCGGGATCCTTTTCTCGGTAGTAACGCCACGCCAGTTCTTTTTCCTCCTCAGGGGTCAAAAGGGGATACTGACTGATTTCTCGAAGATACCTCTTTAGAGGGTCGTAAACAACGGGGGCTTTCCCCCCCTTCGATTTCAAAACTGGGAGAAATTCTTCTTCTTTTTTCCCTCCCATCGGAAAGGAATCCGTTTTCGCCCTCGCCCTAGATTTCCTCGTCGTTTTTTTTGCGTCTTTCACTGCCACCTTCCAACTTTCTTTCATCATACCACATATTCCCCGAATTTGCATTGAACAGAACACACAAAATCACTCTTGCTTGCGCCCCTCAAGGCTTTTCGGTATGGTGAACGTGTTATGCGAACCCTTTTTGAAAAATTCTTCGTCCTTTTGGGCGGTGCGCTGATCCTCTTTCTCGTTTTCCCCATCGTCAAGATGGTTTCCTCTCTCGACATCGGGATCGCTAAAAAGGCCATGGCCGACGCCGAAGTCCTCCAATCGATTTTTCTGACGCTGCGGTGCGCCCTCTGGGCCACCCTTTTCGGTTCGATCACAGGCATTCCTTTAGGCTACCTCCTGGCTAAGAAACAGTTCCCTTTGAAAAATATCGTTCAAGCAGCCGTCGATCTCCCCGTCGTGGTTCCCCACACCGCGGCGGGAATCGCCCTTCTAATGGTTTTTGGGCGTCGATACGCGGGGGGGAAAATCTTTTCCGCTTTTGGCATCTCTTTCGTCGGAACGGAAGCGGGAATCGTGCTCGCCATGACTTTCGTGAGCGCTCCGTTTCTCATCAACGCCGCCCGCGATGCCTTCATGAGTGTACCCGCAAGGGCAGAAGAGGTCGCTCGGATCCTTGGTGCCACCCCCCGTCAGGTCTTCTGCCGGATCAGTTTTCCCCTCGCCCTGAGAGGAATCCTTTCGGGAGCCCTCTTGATGTGGGCGCGGGGCATCAGCGAATTTGGCGCCGTCATCATTTTGACGTATCACCCCATGATTACACCTGTTCTCATCTTTGAACGGTTCGAAGCGTATGGTCTCAAATTCGCCTATCCCGTCGCGGCACTCCTGGTGCTCATTTGTCTCGTTCTCTTTTCCGTCTTCCGATTCCTCTCCTCACGCCGAGGGTTCAAAAAATGATCCGATTGGAAAACGTCGCGTGCAGGCTGGGCAACTTTCACCTAAGGGACATCCATCTTCACTTACAGGAGGGAGACTATTGGATCCTGCTTGGTCCCACTGGCTCAGGAAAAAGCGTTCTCCTCTCCGTCATCGCGGGGTTGATTCAGCCGGATAGGGGTAAGATTTACAAAAAAGATTCGGACATTACCGCCCTTGCGCCGGAGAAGAGGGGATTCAGCATGATGGTTCAAGACTTTGCCCTCTTTCCCAACATGACGGTTTTCGAAAACATCGCCTTTCCCCTTCGGGTCCGCCACATCTCCTCCCGCGAAACACGTCGATCCGTAGAGGCAATCGCCTCCCAGATGGGAATCTCCTCCCTCCTGACACGGGGGCTCAAAGGTCTGAGCGGAGGAGAAAAACAGCGTGTGGCTTTGGCGCGGGCGTTAATCGTCAAGCCAGATCTTCTCCTGTTGGATGAACCCTTGAGCGCCCTGGATCAAATGACAAAGCGCGAATTGATGGAGGAATTGAGGAGGATTCATCGGTCCTACGGCATGCCCGTCCTCCACGTCACCCACGACTTCGAAGAAGGAATGAGGTTAGGAAATCGGATGGCCGTGATTCATCGCGGGCAAATCATCCAACAGGGCACTCCCGAAACGTTAAGCCGGCAACCAGCAACCCCTCTCGTGGCCGCGTTTTTGGGAATTCGAAACATCTATCACGGAACGATTGTAAAGGAAAACGAAATCACCCTTTTCAAAAAAGAGGGAATTCTCTTCGAAATACCCGAAGGGCATCCCGGCGAAGGCACCGTTGCCATACCCTCGGAGGATATCGTCCTTTCCGTTTCCCCCATCGAAAGTAGCGCCCGCAACACCCTGCCGGGCATGGTAGAAGAAATACGCCCCCACCCCCCTTTATGCGACATCCTTCTCGATGTAAAGGGTACCCTTCTCACGGCTACGGTGACACTCAAAACCGTGGATAAGATGGCCCTTCGTCCCGGCCTCCACCTCTTTGCAACCTTCAAGGTCGCCTCGATCAAGGTGTTCCAGTAACCCACTCCTCCGCAGATCCTACCGCCTCCACGCCTTGGCCATGTCCCAGCCTATTTTCATTCTCCCCTCCCATTCCCCCAACACGGCAAACAGCTCCTTCACCTTTGCCGCTCTCGTTTCATAGGATAATTTCGGAAAAAGGGAGGCCGACTGAGCCGGTATGGAAAAGAAATCGGTCAAGAACGCCACGGTTCCTGGCATTTCGTAGGTTGTTGTTTCATAGTCCCCGAACACCTCCCGAAGGGCCTGGCACGCCGCATCCCACGACGTAATCGTCCGAAATTTTGGAAGGGAATATCCCACTTTTTCGTACGCCCATCCAATAAGATCCCCTTCCCCCGGAGCGTACACCCTGGGGTAAAAAGAAAAGCCGAGACATCCCCCCTTTTTCAAGAGGCACCTCGCCTGTTCGAAACTCCCCTTGGGGTCGGGAAAGACAAAGATAGAGGCGTTATACAACACCGCATCAGCGTCCCGTATCGGCACCACCTCTTCCATCCGTTCACCATCTCCCACAAACAAATGAATATGGGGATCGCTGATCCGACGCCTCGCGTCTTCGATCATCCCCTCCGACAAGTCTATTCCGTACACATCTCCAGCCACCATCTCTCTCAGCGCCACACATGACACCCCATTCCCGCATCCCACATCCAATACCCGCGCGCCTCTTTTGACGTCCATCCACTCGACAAGCTTTCGTGTCAGTGTGTAGAAGAACCGATACTGCTCCTCAAACGCCCCATACACGGCGGCGCTTTGATTGAAATTATTTCTTACGGCCCTTTTGACCTTGGCCGCAAATCCCCCTTCCGCCATCTCACTCCTCTCCCAACATCCCCCATTTCAGATGGCTGTCCGCGGGAACCTCTCCAAACCAAATGGAGAAAACAGCCTCCATAAAACGTTTCCCCGGAATCGTCCCCTTTTCTTTCCCTTTCACGACCACCTGGGTCCCTTTTCCCGGAAGATAGGTAACCCATATCTCTTCCCCTTTACGAATGGCCTCTGTAAAAAAGGCATTGAAGGCTTCAATCTTATCCTTCATCGCATCGAATTCCTCTCCAAGATTGTTCTTAAAGCCTTCCAACCATGCCTTTCGCAACTTTTCCGCCGATACCTCTTTGTAAAGGAAATGCATCACAACCCTCTTAATACCCAGGTCAGCGATGACCTGTTCCGGTTTGTGGGAGGGATGCTCCATATACAATCCACCAATGTAAATCTTGAAAAAGAATTTTTTCCGCACCCCCATCCCCACGAGTTTGCACGGTGTTCCCTGAATAATAACGGTATCGGGAAGCGTCACCCCTTTATACGTCTTGGCCCCAACGTTTGCCACCAAGGCAATCGTAAAAAAGAGGATCGCCCCCATAAAACCCAGTTTTTTCATACCACACCTCCCCCCCACCGGTTTCCCCTTTACAGAAGATCCTCCAAACCGGCTTCTTTTAGCCTTTCCACCACGCGCCGGACTTCTTGCGATCTCCCCCGAGGAAGAACAAGCACAGCGTCGGGGGTATCCACAATTAAAACCCCTTCGAGCCCAACGGCTGCAATCAATCTATCTCCCCCCTGCATGAGACAGTTGCGACACCCCTCCAACAGGACATGGCCCTCCACCACATTCCCACTTTCATCGGGGGAACTCAAATCATACAGGGCATCCCAGCTTCCCACGTCACTCCAGCCAAAATCCGCTTCAATCATCATGGCCTTCTTCGTCTTTTCCATCACCCCGTAATCGATGGAGATGGCGGGAAGCGTAGGATATACAGCCTCCAGAAACCCTTCCAGCGTATCCAACGGTATCCTCGCCAATTCCCGCAGCGGCGCATAAAGGTCGGGCAGATAACGACCGATTTCTTCCAACATCACCGAAGAGCGGGCCACAAAGATTCCACTATTCCAGTAAAAATTTCCTGACTCCAGGTAGGCGCGGGCCCGTTTTAGATCGGGTTTTTCGACGAATCTCTTCACTCTGAAAATGGCGGGCTTTCTCCCCCCGGTCAACTCAGATTCCGGAACCTCAATGTAGCCATAGCCCGTGGAAGGAAAGGTGGGAGGTACCCCCAAGGTAACGATCGCATGTTCCTCAAAGGCGGTGACGGCTGCGGTGTAAAGGGTGTCGCGAAACTTCTCTTCTTTCGCAATCCAATGATCGGCGGGAAGAATCAGAAGGATACTATCCGGATCCACCCGATGAAGGAGGAATGCCATCGTAGCGATGCACGCCGCCGTGTTCTTCCCCACGGGCTCTAGGACAAGGTGGTGTTCATCACACTGGGGTACCTGCTGGGAGAAGAGAGGGGCGTGTTCTTTGTTCCCCACAATGAACACATCGTCCATAGGAGTCAAGGGGAGAAGACGTTCCACGGTGGTCTGGAGCATGCTTTTCTCTCCCAAGATATTCAGAAACTGTTTAGGATGATGTTTCCTACTACGGGGCCAAAAACGCGTTCCCGATCCTCCCGCCATAATCACCGATTTAAGGTGTCGAGTTATCGACCGATCCATAGACATATTACCCCCATTCCAAAGCAATAGAAAGAAAACCTATAAAAGCTTCCCTGATTGACTAGCCG
The DNA here is from genome assembly GCA_964577975.1 of uncultured Thermodesulfobacteriota bacterium. Taxonomy (GTDB): domain Bacteria; phylum Desulfobacterota; class S145-22; order S145-22; family S145-22; genus JAOZMY01. The sequence continues at coordinate 45,394 of CAZOBB010000176.1, forward strand.
TAACAAAAACTTCAAGGCAAAAACTCCCACACCAAAGGCCGTGGCCATGCCTATGAGCGCGGAAGCGAGAAACTGGACATCACTCAAAGCACCGATCCCTTGAAGGGTCTGCAGGATCATGGCCCCACCAATCGCCGGGATGACAATCAAGAAGGAAAACTCCCCCGCGTCCCTGCGGGCAATCCCCAACAAGAGGGCAAGGGAAATGGTAGATCCAGACCTGGACACGCCGGGGATGATGGCAATCCCCTGGATGGCCCCAATAAGAAGCGCTTGCAACGGAGTTATGCCGATTCCCTTTCCCCCGCTCCCATCCCCTCCCTTCCGAAATTTCGTCAAAAAAAGAAGAAAAGCGGTAAAAAGAAACGCTATACCCACCAACCGGATATTTCCTTCAAAGAGTTTTTCGAAAAGATCCTTAAAGGAAAAGCCGATTATCGCCGTCGGAATGGAAGCGAGGATAACAAGCCATACCAGATACGTATCGGCACCCTCGGGCCTTTTCATGAAGAGAAAAGGGTGGGGTATTCCTTCCACGATTCCACGCCACATCCCACGCACAAGTCGCCCCACAGGCCTTCGCAAGACCACGAAAATCGCCAAAAGGGTTCCAAAATGGAGCCACACATCGAACAAAAGGGCCTCATGCCGCACGTGAAGGAGATGTTGGGCGAGAACCAAATGGCCGGAACTGCTGATGGGGAGAAATTCCGTGGCTCCTTGGAGACACCCCAAAAGCGCGGCAAAGAGAGAAGAGGTCATGCCCCCTCCTCGGAAAGTTTCTTCACCCAAAAATCGAAGACGTTTCGCAACGTCTCTTCCAAAGGAACCTCGGGAACCCACCCCGTAGCGCGGGTGAAACGTCCTACATCCACTTGGAGCCTTCGTACCTCCGCCTTTCGGAATCGCTTTGGTTCTACCACGACGTCAATCTCTTTCCCCGAAAACGAAATGAGCTTTTCGAGAATTTCCCGTATAGCCACAACCCGCCCACTGGCAAGGTTGAACACATCCTCCGGAACCCGACCCTCATAGACCATTCCATACCCCCGAACAATATCCCGAACGTCCGTAAAATCCCGATACACGTCGATATCGCCCACATAGACGATAGGCTCCCCGAGAGAAAGGGCAATCCGAGCGATCTGACGGGCAAAATCAGAGACAACGAAAGTCGGGGCCTGGCCCGGCCCAATGTGATTGAAAGGGCGGAAAATGGTCAGGGAAATATCTCCTCTCTCCGAGAAGGGGTGGGCGATGGCTTCCGACGCCGCTTTCGTCGCCGCGTAAAAATTTGCCGGTCGCAAGGGAAAGGTCTCCCGCACCGGTCCCTCCCGCTCCGGCACCTTTCCGTACACCTCCCCACTGCTAATAAGGACGAAACGGGGTGAGGTTCCCATCTCGGCGCAGGCCTCAAGGAGGTTCAACGTACCTTTTACGTTCGTCTCAAGGGCGAAGGGACGGTCGGCTTCGGCGGTGGGAACATAAGAAATCCCCGCCAAATGATAGATCATCCCTGGATTCAGGTCCCTGAAAAGGCGAAAGACACTCAAACGATCCGTCAAATCGCAGAAAATCCAATGAGATTCTGGGAGGAGATCGAGGTGACGAGCTTCACGGACGAAGAAGGTTCCGTACACCAACGCCCCGTGTCTCTTTAAGATATCGATCAGGTACGCCCCCACAAATCCTTCGGCTCCGGTAATCAGGACAGGAGCAGGGCACATTTCAAGGCGTATCCTTGGCTTTCAAGGTCTTGAGATCATGATCGACCATCATGGTAATAAGTTCCTGAAAACTCACTGTCGGTTTCCATCCGAGAACGTTCCGAGCCTTGGTGCAATCCCCCACGAGAAGATCCACTTCCGCCGGGCGAAAAAAACGCTCATCCGTCTTGACATAATCATGCCAATCAAGTCCAACGTGGGAAAAGGCGATCTCCACGGCCTCTTCGACCGCATGGGTCTCACCGGTCGCCACGACATAATCGTCCGGCTCGTCCTGCTGAAGCATGAGCCACATCGCCTGCACGTAGTCTCCTGCGTATCCCCAATCCCGCTTTGCCTTGAGGTTTCCGAGGCGAAGCTCCTTCGCAAGCCCCAGTTTGATTCTTGCCACACCATACGTGATCTTCCGCGTCACAAACTCCATGCCTCGGCGCGGTGATTCGTGGTTGAAAAGGATCCCCGAGCAGGCAAAGATATTGTAGCTCTCCCGGTAATTCACCGTAATCCAATGCCCGTAAACCTTCGCCACCCCGTAGGGACTACGGGGATAAAAGGGGGTTGTCTCCGATTGCGGCACCTCCCGCACCTTGCCAAACATCTCACTGCTCGAGGCCTGATAAAACCGAATGGAAGTGTCCACCATCTTGATGGCTTCCAACATCCTCGTGACCCCTAGTGCCGTGATCTCTCCCGTCAAGAGGGGTTGATTCCACGAGGTAGGGACAAAAGACTGGGCCGCCAAATTGTAAACCTCGTGGGGACGAATCGTGTCAAGGGCATGGAAAAGCGAATTTTGGTCCAAGAGATCCCCCTGGATGATTTCAATGGTATCCATCAAATGGGCGATTCTTTCAAACTTTTCCGTGCTCGCCCGCCGAATCATTCCATAAACTTCATACCCCTTTTCCAGAAGGAACTCGGCAAGATAAGAGCCATCCTGACCCGTGATCCCCGTAATCAACGCTCGCTTCATGCATTCTCCTTGTCGTCGTTAAAGATATTCTTGAAGTTTTCCCTCTATCAACTCGCGTATTTCACTCAACCGTGCCTCCGTCTTCGCTTCAAAGCGTAAAACGATCACAGGCTGGGTATTGGAAGGTCGAACAAGCCCCCATCCGTCTTCAAAAATAACCCGCACCCCATCCACATCCACAATCTGATATCCGTTCTCCACAAAATAGCTCCTCACAGAGGCAACCACGTCAAACTTCTTCTCGTCTGGACAGTCGATGCGGATCTCCGGCGTGGAAAAGGTCGTCGGCACATCCGCCAGCATCTGGGAAATGGGACGGGAATCCTTGGAAATCATCTCAAGAAGGCGCAAAGAGGCATAAATCGCGTCATCGTATCCGAAATAGCGGTCGGCGAAAAAGATATGCCCGCTCATCTCGCCACCTAAGAGGGCATGATCTTCCTTCATCTTCTTTTTAATGAGGGAATGTCCCGCCTTCCACATAATGGCTCTTCCGCCGTGTTTTTCTATATCATCGAAAAGATTCATGGAGCATTTGACTTCCGACACGATGGTGGCTCCCGGGTGCTCGGAAAGAATCGCCCGGGAGAAAAGGATCATAAGCTGATCTCCCCAGATGATTTTCCCCTTTTCGTCCACGACCCCTATCCGATCGGCATCGCCGTCATACCCAATCCCCAGTTCCGCCCCTGAAGACGTCACTGCCTCAATGAGGGCTTTCATGTTCTCCGGAACCGTTGGATCAGGGTGATGATTGGGAAAATGCCCATCCATTTCACAGAAAAGGCAGGTAACATCGCATCCCAACGCTTCCATAATGGGGGCGGCAAGAACCCCCCCCGTTCCATTCCCCGCATCCACGATCACCTTGACAGAGCGGTCAAGATGAATATTCTCCTTCAAATAAGTGCCATACCGCTCGTTAACGGAGAGGGTCTCCGTTTCTCCCCTTCCCTCCACGAAATCACCCTTCTCAATGATCTCCCGCAAATGCTGAATGTGAGGACCATAAATCGTTTCCTTCCCCACACAAACCTTGAACCCATTGAATTCGGGGGGATTGTGGCTTCCCGTAATCATCAATCCCCCATCGACATCCAAATTGAAAAGGGCGAAATAAAGAACAGGGGTAGGGCACACCCCGATATCGATGACCCGGCATCCCGACGCCGTCAATCCTTCCACGAGGTTATCTCGCAACCGATCGGAACTGAGCCGGCAATCCCTCCCCAACGCAATGGTCGGTGAAGCGATTCCCTTCTCTCTTATCATCATGGTGGCATAACCCCGTCCCAACTTTTCCACCACGTCCGGGGTTAAATCCTCTTCCACCCTTCCTCGGATATCATACTCTCTGAAAATTTGCGGATTCATTATCCACTCCTCCCGAATTTTAAGTCAGCATACTTTACTCGAAAAGGAAAAGGGTTTCAAGGGTCGAACCGTGAATCCGATTACAGAAGATAGATCAGCCATCCCCCCCAGCTTACAAGTAGAAAAAAAAACACGATTCGATCTTTTTTGGAAAGGGGAGCGAAAGGGGTTTCAGAAATCCACAGAATACCTTCCGCATACCCCCTCAAGACGAAAAGATCCAGCCATTGATGTATCCGCCGAACATCCTCTTTAAGGACAACCGGCAGAAGGCGCCCCCCCTCAAGAACCTTTCGATACCTTCCTCTCACATCCTTCAATGCCCCTTTCACCTGCCGCACCCATCGAGCGGGGAGAACCGCCAACCACCGAAGAATAAGAAAAAGGGCCATCATCCACAGTCCCAAAGAACACCGTCGTACAAGGCGGAGGCGCCGAATCCTACCTAAAAGCTGAAAGAAAAAAAATTCATCAACATTCGAGGTAACAAGAAAGGAAAGCCAGAAATAGGCCGCAAGCTTTTGGGCAACCCACGCTCCCTCCCTCACCCCTTCGGCTGTCGCAAAGAAAGGACCCCAATGGCCAACGATCCTACCCGGCGTATAAAACACATGCAGTAGGAAAGCAATCAGTAGAAAAGGGGACACCAACAACCACCGCCGACTGGAGGCCCTCACGTTCCGGCAGCCCCAAAAGGGAACGATGACCGTCCCCAACCAGAGGCAGCCAACCATCTCCCAATCGTATGCCTTAACCGTCAGAAAAAAGGCAAAAAGGGTAAAAAAGACTCCCGAAAGGGAAAAGGGATGAAAGGCATCAACCTCCTCAAAAAAAGGGGGGGAGAAAACCCCCTTCGTGTTTTCTCCCCCTTCCTCCATGACCCGTCTGACGTGGCTATTCCGTCGAGGCGGCCTCAGAAATGGCAGCTTCCCGCTCATCGAGTTTCTCTTTGAGAAGGGCACCAAAATTGGAACTAACTTCCTCTTTCCTTTCAGTAGAATGTACGTATTCTTCCTTGTCTTCCCTCGCCTTCTTTGCCTTGAGGCTCAGACCTATCTTTCTCTCCGCTTTATTGAGATTGATGACCACTGCTTCCACGGCATCTCCCACATTCACCACATCGGATACCTTATCGACCTTCCTATCGCTGAGTTCCGAAATATGAATCAACCCCTCCAAATCATCTCCGATATCCACAAAGGCACCGAAATCGGTCAAATTGGTCACCACACCGTTCACAACCGTACCCAGAGGAAACTTCTCTTCGATGGTATCCCACGGATTCGGCATAAGCTGTTTGATTCCCAGCGAGAACCGCTCGTTTTCCCGGTCGATCTTGAGCACCACCGCCTCGATTTCCTGTCCCTTCTTGTAGATGTCGGCAGGATTTCGGACCTTTTTCGTCCACGACATATCTGACACATGCACCAAGCCGTCCACGCCTTCACCCAGTCCCACAAAAACGCCAAAATTCGTCACCGTCTTGATACGGCCCACGATCTTCGTGCCCACCGGATACTTTTCTTCCACCACCTGCCAGGGATCCTTCTCCAATTGTTTCATGCTCAGGGAAATCCGTTTTTTCTCAGGATCCACACCAATCACTTCCACCTCGACCATCTCCCCGAGATCGACGATCTTGGAAGGATGGCGAAGCTTCTTCCCCCACGCCATCTCCGTGACATGAACCATGCCTTCCACGCCTTCCTCCAACTCAATGAAGGCGCCGTAATCGGTAATGCTGACCACCTTCCCTTTGGTACGCATTCCAATGGGATATTTCTCTTCAATATTCTCCCACGGATCAGGGGTGAGCTGCTTCAACCCGAGGGAGACCCGCTGGCGCTCCGGATCATACTTGATAACCTTTACCTTCAAGGTATCACCGATGCTGAGCACTTCCGAGGGGTGATTGATTCGTCCCCACGACATATCAGTGATGTGGAGTAGCCCATCTAAACCGTCCAGATCAATGAACGCCCCATACTCGGTGATATTCTTGACCGTCCCCTCCAGCACGATTCCTTCCTCGATCTTCTCCAAAAGCTCCTTCCGTTTTCTCTCGCGCTCCTCCTCCAAAAGGGCCCGTCGCGAAATGACGATATTATTCCGCTTTTCATTAAGCTTCAAAACCTTGAATTTGAATCGTTGGCCGATCAGCTCATCCATATTTCGGATGGGACGGATATCGATCTGGGATCCCGGCAAAAAGGCAATCACCCCGCCGATATCGACCGACATTCCTCCTTTCACCCGAGCAACGATCGTTCCCTCGATGACAGCCCCCTCATTGCAGGCCTTCGTAATCTCCCGCCAGGCCTTGATCTTGTCCGCTTTTTCTTTAGAGAGATGAATAATGCCCTCGTCGTCTTCGCGAGATTCGACGAGAACTTCGACCTTGTCTCCTTCTTGAACCGTGACGTTTCCTTGGCTGTCTTTGAATTGGGAAATTGGTATTTCGCCTTCCGACTTATATCCCACGTCAACCAGCACGGAATCCGGGTTGATGCTAATGACCGTACCGGTAACGATTGCTCCCTCCTCAATCTGCTTGAGACTCTCTTCGTAAAGCGCCTGAAACGACTCTTCGCCGTTTACTTCCTCTTCTCCCTCCTTTTCTAAAATTTCAGCCTCCTTTACTTCTTCCGTGAAAGTGTTAAGCATAAAATGGTACCCCCTACCGATTTTTAAGTGCTATTCGCACCTTCTCCGTACCCTCTCTTTTTTCCTTCTATCATTGAAAGAATGGGCACAAGAATTTCTTATATACGAAAAGAAAGCTATTTTCAAGTCATCTTTAGACTTCCCTGGGTAACAATGAGAGATTTTTAATGAAATTTATAGGATTCTATCAAAATGACCTATAATATCAAACGGTTTCGAGATAGCTTATAACAGGTCTTATCAGCCATTCAGGCGTGGACGCCCCTGCCGTAACCCCCACCGTTTCGACCCCCTCAAACGAAATATCCTTTAACTCCTCCACCGTCTCGATATGATAGGTTCGGGGCTGAACCTCCGTGCAAAGCTCTTTCAGTCGACGGGTGTTGGCACTGTTTCGCCCCCCAATGACGATCATACAATCCGTTTGAGCCGCCAGACGAATGCTTTCCTCCTGTCGAACCTTCGTGGCATCGCAAATGGTGTTGAAAATGAGAACCTCCCGCACCCGATGAATAATCTCGGTCACGATGACGCGAAAGGCCTCGAAACTCTGCGTCGTCTGGGAGACGATTCCCACCTTATTGGAGAATTCTATGGCGTTGAGGTCCTCCACCGATGAAACCGCTCTTCCCTCTCCCCCCGTATAACTGAGAATACTCAACACCTCGGGATGGTTTGGGTCTCCCACGACGACGATCTGATAGGACTGATCTCGTAATCTCTTGACATACTCGTGGGCCTTTCCCACAAAGGGACAGGTGGCATCCACCACGGTGAGATTCCTCTCCCGCGCCTCTCTCCACTCCTCCGCATTAACCCCGTGGGAACGGAAAATCACCGTTCCTTCCGGAATCTCCTCGATTTCGGACACAACCTTCAGCCCCATGTCTTGCATCTTCTGCACAACCTGGGGATTATGAATGATAGGACCGAGACTAAAAATAGGCCCTTTCGTTTCTTCCAGGGCCTTGAACGCCATATCGATGGCCCGCCGCACGCCAAAACAAAATCCCGCATGTCTTGCCACGATGACCTTCATACGATTTCTCTCGCCTCGATAGATCGCATCAACGACTCCAGCACTTCCGGGATACTCTTACCCGTCGTGTCGACACGAATGGCATCATCCGCCGGGCGCAAGGGAGCGATACGTCTCGTACTGTCATTATGATCTCGCCGTTCCATGGTGGCCTTTACCTCCTCGTATGACACAGATTCCCCTTTTTCAACAAGCTCCCGATAACGACGCCGAGCACGCTCCTCCAAGGAGGCGTCGAGGAAAAACTTTATATCGGCCTGGGGAAAGACAACCGTCCCAATATCACGTCCATCCAGTATGGCGTCATGCTTTTCTCCCAATTCCCTCTGAAGTTTCAAAAGGGCGGTCCGTACGGCGGGCTGCTTGGAAACATCAGAGGCATACATCCCCATTTCATGGGTTCGGATCGCCTCCGTGACATCCCTCCCATTGCAAACAACTCGCACACGCGTTCCTTCGACCTCAAAGGAAAAATCGAGGGATTCACACAGTCTTGCCACTTTCTCGCCTTCGTTCACATCAATTCCTGCTTCCAATGCCAACAAGGCCGCGGTGCGATACATGGCTCCCGTGTCGATGTACATGAAACCCAGCCTCTGGGCAAGAAGTTTGCCGACCGTGCTTTTTCCTGCTCCTGATGGCCCATCGATGGCTATGATCCTCCCCATCACCGCCTCTCCTCGACACACTTCAAGGCATTGCTTTTCATCTCGTAGAAGTCCTCCTCCGTCAACCCACACCCCTTCACAACTTGCCGACCGAACTCCTCAGAGATGAGATCGGAAGGGATATGCGCATCGGTATTGAGCAAAAGCCTCGCCCCATACCGCTTTGCGAGGATGGCAACGTGCCCATTGCTGAGACTATGCCCCTTCCTCGCGGAGATCTCCAGAAATACTCCTCTCTCCACAGCAAGTTTCACGTCCCCTTCGGAAATCAGCCCCGGATGGGCCAGAAGATCCACGCCAGCCAGAATGGCAGCCCGATTGGTCCCTTCTTTCACGGGTTCCGCCAGCGTTTCCCCATGAACTACGATCCATCTGATACCCAGCGCTCGAATCTTTTCCACGAGGGGGGCAATCGCGGCTGGTGGCACATGGGTCACCTCCACTCCCGCCAAAACGGGAATCTCCAAGGCGTCCTTCGTCACCGACACGAAGGAAAGAATTTGACGAACAACCGTCTCATAGTTGGAACCATCCACGTGATCCGTAATCGCCATCGCCTGGTATCCCCTCGCGGCGGCACGGCGTACGAGCTCGGAAGGCACCAAAACCCCATCACTCAAAAGGGAGTGGGTGTGCAAATCAATCATGTCTGTCCCTCCCGCTTAAAATCCTGGCCGCCAGGAAAAATCCTAGGCCGCCCCCCACCACGTCGGCCATCACATCCCACACCGACGCTTCCCGATTAGGAACGTAGGCCTGGTGGAATTCGTCACTCACTCCATAGAGCAAGACGATCCCCAGGATGAGAAGAAATCCACCTTTCCCCAACGCCTTTCCCCTCAAGGAGGAGCGAAACGCCCGCGTCAGGAGAAAACCGAACCCACAGTACTCGATCGCGTGAAGAAGCTTATCGGCCCCAAAAAAGTGGGGCACATATCTCGGTGCCGCGGGTTGGGAAGAAAAAAAGAAGATCACTCCCGCATAGCCAATCACCGGCGCCCAAGCCCAAATCCACCCCTTTTTTTTCCCCTTTGCCGTTACGATAAGCAGGAACCTCCTTACAAGCCTTCTTCCCCCGTCTTTTTTATACTCGATTCCAAAACATCTTGGAAGAGAGAAAGGGAACCGCGGTTGGCACAATATTCTCCACACATGGTACACGTCTGGGATTCGGAAGTGGCAGAACGCGATCGATAAATCTCCCTCGCGTCCTCCGGAAACATGGCGAGTTGAAACTGCGCTTCCCAGTCCATGTCCCGCCGTTTGACACTCATCTTTCGATCCCACGCGTGTACCTTCTCCCCCAGCTTGCCCAAATCTCCGATATGAGCCGCTATCCTGGCGGCCTTGACCCCCGTAACCACATCCTCCACGTTCGGCAGGCCGAGATGCTCCGCAGGCGTGATATAACAGATAAGATCGGCTCCGTATCGAGAGGACTGGGCCGCCCCGATAGCCGCCGTGATATGATCCCATCCCGGCGCCACATCCGTGGGAAGAGGCCCAAGCATGTAGTAGGGAGCGCCTCCACTCATTCGCTTCTCCAAAATGATATTCGCCTCTATCTCATCCATGGGAACGTGTCCTGGCCCCTCCACCATCATCTGGCATCCCATCTCTCGGCCAATCTCCGCCAACTCACAGTTGATAACGAGTTCTTGAACCATGGCTCGGTCCATAGAATCGGAGACAGCGCCGGCCCGAAGACCGTTTCCCAGTGATAGGACGACATCATGTTTCCTGAGGATCTGAGCGACGCGATCAAAATGCTCGTAAAGGGGATTTTCCTTGTTGTTCGCCATCATCCAAGCCACCATGGAGGTCCCACCCTTGGACACCAACCCTCCGTAGCGGTACCCCTGTTTTCTCAATCGTTCCAAGGTATACAGATTGATACCGCAGTGAACGGCCATAAAAGCGATACCATCCTCGCACTGACGCTCGATGAGATCAAACAGCATCTCCTCGTCCAGCTTATTGGGATCCCCATACTTCTTCGTTGCTTCACAAAACGCCTGATAAAGAGGGACATTTCCAACGGGAAGGCTCACCGCGGCGATCACCTCCCTGCGTATCTTGTCGAGGTCTCCTCCCACGCTTAATTCCATGAGGGTATCGGCTCCCGCCTTCTCCGCCGCCTGCGCCTTCTCGATCTCAAAATCGAGGTCCACGATATCGGTTGAGGTTCCAATACTGGCATTGACTTTCGTTCGCAAACCCAATCCAATGCCCACCACGTTTACCTTCACGTTTTTATTGAGGGGAATCACGATCTGCCCCCTTCTGATCCTTTCTCGTATCACTTCGACAGGGATTCCCTCCTGACGGGCGACTTCTTCCATCTCTGGAGTCGTTTTTCCCACTTTCGCATAATCGACTTGACTGTAAAGTTCCATCGTTCCTCCTCCTTCGTGATAAATTAAAAAATCCCCCACACCCCAATACGCATCAGGGTCCGGGGGATTTACCGTCTCCTCCAGACGTCCCTATTGGCAGGTCTTCTGGCTTCCCCGCTTTCCCGGCGGCCTTCCCATACCCGGGGGCACAGTGGCACCTTTGCCAGGAAAGGTCTCCCTTTCGGGAGAATCGGAGTCACAGCGGCGGGTCCGCGCCGGAGTTACACCGGCTTCCCTCTTCGTCCAAACACCATTGGACACCAACAGGGTTGTTCCAAATTTTGATTCTTGTGGATACTCCAACTTTTCACCGATGTCAAGACCAAAAAAGAAAAGGCCCCTCTGATGACAAAGACCCCTTCTATCCTTTTTGGGATAGGAACCAACGACTTTCCCATTTTCAAAAAGGACGCACCGAATCAGTGAGCCTTCATGGTCAAATTTACGGTACATTCCATGACGTTTCCCATCTCGATAAGAACAAATGGTCTTCAAGCAACCATTGGCATAATAGGTTTTGGTCGCGCCGTTTCTCTTCCCTGCCTTCCAGCAACACTCCAAACGCGGCTGCCCATTCCTGTAAAACCAACGTTCGATTCCTTCCTCCTTTCTTCGAGTTAATGTTCAGTCTCCTCCACAATAGATTTATCAATAGATTTATTTTACCCAAAACCTATCTTATTCTCAAAGCTCTATTTGACTTTAAAGAAATCGTGCTTAAACTATAGATACGAAAGAAAAGGAGGTGGAAAAATGACAATCTTAACATTCATCATAGCTGTCGTAGCCTTAGTTGTAGCGGTGCTAGCGTATCAAAAAGCGGGTGGGATCCGGGACTTGCAGGAACAGGCGGAGGCCCTGCGTTTCGTAGCTGACAATCTTAGGGAAAAAACGGCGGACGCCCTGGATAAACTGGAAAAGAGTCTCCGGAAAGCAGAAGAGAAGAAGGAAGAAAAGTCGAAGGAAAAGAAGTAACTTTATTACGTTTTGCGATAGGAAGGAGGGAGAAATTTCCCTCCTTTTTTCCTCGCAACTCTTACAAATGAAGGAGTCTTACCAGATGTACGCTATCCTTATCATAACGTTTATCCTGATCTTGATCGTCAGTATCTTCGGGTTCCAGAACGGGATACCAGTGGAGGTCAACTTTCTATTCTGGCACGTCAAGACCTCCCTGATCACGATCATTTTCGGCTCGAGCCTCATCGGCGCCTTGATCATCGCCATCCTGACCGTGCCCAAGCTCGTCAGCAAGCACTTCCAAACAAAGAAACTCTCCAAGGAGCTAAACCGCGTCACGTTGCATCAGGAACCCACATCCGAGATTGCCGAATCAACGAACAAAGGGCAGGAAAATACCAACGCTTCCTGATTTCAACCAGCCGGGGTTGAAACCCTACTGATCCAAAACATTCTCCGCGTCCTCTCCGCTGTGATGAAGGAGGAAATTGCGGATGGCGTAGTGTAAGGCCCCGAGGGCCAGGCGGGTGCAGTGCCGTTTCTCGTCCGGCAACCCTCCCAAGGCGTTGACGATATCGTCCTCGTCCAGGTAGAGGGCGTCGTCGATCGATTTGCCCACCACGAGATCACACAACTGGCCCGCCGAGGCCAGCGATCCCCAGCAGCCCTTGACCTGGTATCGTATATCGGTGATATGGTCATCCTCGACCTTGATGAAAATCTCT
>CAZOBB010000177.1:0-4646 GCA_964577975.1 uncultured Thermodesulfobacteriota bacterium
AAACGCCCGGGTTTGGTGGAAGGGACGCGGGCCGGACCTGCTCGCCTTGCGTTTCGCGGGACTGGACATAGCCATGGGACTCTCCCGGAAAAGAAGGACCCTTTCCCTTGGGGAGAAACGCCCGGACCTCCTGTTGATATCGCCGAGGATGAAGATTCCGTCACCTCCGCCGGTGGTGTTGCCCGTTCGCTATCCGGGGATGTTCCCGTGGTATGGTAGGGGAGCCGCGAAAAGGGGAGTCGATCTTCGCCGGGACGGGGCGGTGGTGATGAAACGGAAAGGGAATAGGTGGCGTGTGACCACCTTTATCACTCACCGCTCCTGGGTCTTGAAGAAATTCTCCTCCCATTAAACGTGGGTATTTTAGTTTATCGAAACGTCTGGATTTCAGCGCGGGGAAGGTGTAGATAGAACCTGAAGGGATGAAGACGCGGAACCGGACGAAGAGGTGGGACGGGCTCCGATCCTTTCGGATTCTCTTCCCCTACCTCAAGCAATACAAGGGATGGCTGCTGAGCGGGATCTTTTTCCTGACGGTGGTTGATGCTCTACAGCTCTGCATTCCGCTCATCATCAAGTGGGCGGTGGACGACCTGACGGAGGGGCGGGCGACGTCGGCGGGGCTTTTCACGTATGCCGGGTGGATTCTCCTGCTCGCCCTCGGAACCGGGGGATTCCAGTATCTCTGGCGCATCTCCCTCATAACCCCCACCCGCCGGATCGAAGAGCGTCTCAGAAACCGCCTCTTTCAGCATATCCTTTCCCTGTCCGAAGACTTCTTCATGCGCCATTCGTCCGGGGACATCATGGCACGGATGGTCAACGACCTTAATGTGGTCCGCATGGCGATAGGATTCGGTATGATGGGCATGATGGACGTTTTCGTGATGGGGTCGGCGACCCTCGTCTTCATGATCTGGATCAACTATTCCCTGACCCTCTATCTCCTGATTCTCATGCCCTTTCTCGCCGTGGCGACGGCCCTCATCAGCCGGAAAATCCATGCCCGGGCCCAGAGGGTGCAGCGGCAATTTTCGGTCTTGACGGAGACGGTCCGGGAGGGTATCAGCGGCATCCGGGTCATCCGAGCCTATCGGGCCGAGGCCTTTCAGGACCGGAAGGTGGAGGAGGAAGGAGAAAAGCTCCTGAGGGAGAATCTCGCCCTGGCCAAGGTGCGCGGGATTTTTTTTCCCGTTCTCATGTTTCTCGTCAACCTCAGTATGGTGATCGTCCTCTACTTCGGCGGGAAGGATACCATCCTCGCCCGGATCAGCCCCGGGGATTTCGTCGCCTTCACCAATTACCTCATGCTCCTGACCTGGCCCATGATGGCCATGGGATGGGTGATCTCCCTGATCCAGCGCGGCGCGGCGTCGTTGACCCGGATCAACGAGATTCTCCATAGCCGGCCTTCCCTCGTCTCGACGCGGCGGCGCCCGGTTCCTGCGGGAATGGACGGCGATCTGAAGATGGAAAGTGTGGGATTTTCCTACGACCCGAGGCGGCGGGTCCTCCACGACTGTTCCCTGACCGTCGAACGGGGGAAGATGACGGCCATCGTGGGGGAGATCGGCTGCGGAAAGACGACGCTGCTGCTCCTTTTGATGCGCGTCTTCGATCCCGACGAGGGGATGGTGGCCCTCGGGGGCGAGGACATTCGCGCGTTCGATCTTGCCGACTACCGCCGCCTGTTCGCCTACGTGTCCCAGGAACCGGTCATCTTCTCCCAGACCGTTTTCGAGAATATCGCCTTCGGACGGGAAGACGTGACGGAGCGGGAAGTGGAGAGGGTCCTGGAGGTCGTGCAGCTTGTAGACGAGGTCGCCGGATTCCCCGAAGGGGTCCGAACCCTCGTGGGGGAAAAGGGGGTGACGCTCTCCGGGGGACAGCGGCAGCGCCTCGCTTTGGGCCGCGCACTGATTTCTCGGCGGCCTTTTTTGATCCTCGACGCCCCCTTTTCGTCCGTGGACGTGGCGACGGAGCAGCGGATCCTGGAGGCGATTCGCTCGGATTATGGGGACATCACGCTGGTGATGAGTTCCCAGCGCGTGGCCTCTTTCATGAAAGCGGATCGTATCTTCATGGTGGAGTCGGGGGCCGTTCAGGCGAGCGGTTCCCACGAGGAGCTCTTGATGCGCAGCGAGGCCTATCGAAACCTTATCCAGGAGATCTCTCTCGGGATAGGAAGGGGATAGATGCAGGCGGATTTCGGATATTACGAGGAAGGGCACCTGGGAAAGCCTTACGACCTCAAGCTATGGAGGCGCCTCTACCGCTTCATCCGCCCTTACCGGAAGTGGTTTGTCCTTTCCATTCTCCTGGCGTTGCTGACGGCGGCCGTGGATCTCTCGTTTCCCTACCTCGTCAAGGAGGCCATCGACCGATATATCGTGCGGATGGTGTATCCCGTGCATGTCGGAGCCGGGACGTCCGCCGGGGCGGCACCGCTTCCTTCCGCCTCCCTCGAGGCGACACGTGATCCCGCTGTCAGGATGCTTCACGGGAGGGATTTCAAGGAGATGGATCCCCGGCGCCGGCGCCGTCTGATCCGTTCCGGCGTGATCGAGGAGACTCCCTTCGTGAGCCTTCCGAGGGACAGGGACGTGCTTCGCCTCCTCAAGGAGAAGCACGAGGTTTTCTACGAGGGTGCCGGGAAGGTTTACATCCCCTATGGGGCCCTGAAGTGGATCCCGCCCGGGAAACTGATTCACCTCCGTGCCGCGAATCTCCGGGGCGTGGGGTGGATCGCCCTGATCTACCTCGTCCTTTTGGCGATGGGGTTTGTCTTCCAGTTCTTCCAGGTGGTGGCGTTGGAGACGATGGGACAGCGCGTCATGCAGGACTTGCGGGTTTCCCTCTATCGTCATCTCATGCGCGTGGAGATCACCTTTTTCGATCGGACACCGGTGGGGCGCCTCGTGACCCGGGCCACCAACGATATTGAGAACCTCCACGACCTGTTCACGGCGATCCTGGTGAACCAGTTCAAGGACCTCTTCATCCTGCTTGGGATCCTGGTGATCCTGTTCAAGATCAACGCCCGGCTCGCCTGTTACGTGGTGGCCCTCCTGCCCCTGGTGGTGATCGTCAGCTTTCTTTTCAGCCGGTGGGCCCGGGACGTCTTCCGGGATATCCGCACCCTCATCGGACGGATCAACGCCATGCTCCAGGAAACCCTCTCGGGTATCCGCATCATCCAGATCTTTCACCAGGAAAGGCGATTCAGCCGGAGATTCGCCGACATCAACCACCAGACATACCTGGCCAACATCCGCCAGATCAAGATCTTCGCCTTCTTCATGCCCTTGATCGAACTGATCGCCGCCTTTGCCATGGCCCTCATCCTGTGGCGGGGCGGTATGGGGATCATGAGGGGGGCGTTGTCCCTCGGGGCGCTCGTGGCCTTCCTCTCTTATATCCGGATGTTTTTCCGCCCCATTCGGGACATCACGGAAAAGTACAACATCATGCAGTCGGCCATGGCCTCCACCGAGCGGATCTTTCAGCTCATGGATCGCCCGACGGAGGAGGGTGGAGGCGTCGTGCCGGCCGTTTCCCAGGATGTCTTCGAGAAGGACATCGTCTTTACGAACGTGTGGTTTGCCTACGAGGACGAGAAGTGGGTCTTGAAGGATCTGAACGTGACCTTCCCCGCCATGAAGACGACGGCCATCATCGGGGCGACGGGGGCGGGCAAGACCTCCATGATGGTGCTCCTGGAGCGATTTTATGCCCCCCAGAAGGGGCGGATCACGATCGGGGGCGTGGATCTCGGGCGTTTTCCCCTGGAGATGCTTCGGGAAAACGTGGGGCTCGTTCAGCAGGAGGTCCAGCTCTTTTCCGGAACCCTCTGGGAGAATATCCTGCTGGGCGTGGAAGATCCGACGCCGGAAAAGGCGTGGAAGGTGCTGGAAAGGTTAGGGGTCAGCGCGTTCCTCGACCGGCTGCCGGAGGGGATTCATACGCGCCTTCAGGAGGAGGGGCGAGGGATTTCGAGCGGGCAGCGGCAGCTTGTCTCCCTGGCGCGGGCCTTTGCCCGGAACCCCAAGGTTCTCATCCTTGACGAGGCCACGGCCAGCATGGATCCGTTTACGGAGCAGTTGATTCAGAAGGCCCTGAAGGTCCTCCTTCACGGACGGACCGTGATCGTCATCGCGCATCGCCTGTCCACCATCCGTCAGGCGGATACCATCCTTGTCCTGGAGGACGGAAGGATTCTTGAGGCCGGGACCCACGAAGAGCTGATGTCCCGGGAGGGACGATACCATTTCTATTTCATGTCGCAAAACGGCGCGTAGAGGGTGTTTGGCGCTCTGGCTCAGATTTCTTCTCCCTCCTTCTCAATGGCGTCGATGATCTTGTTGATGAAGGCTTCCACCTCGCACGATTTATGGACAAAGGCCTTGGCCCCGAGTCTCAGAGTGGTTTGGGGAGAGCGGTTGTTGTAGGCCGTAATGACGATGACGTCCGTTCCGGGATGAAACTGCCGCACCTCCTTGAGGAGGCTGATCCCGTCCATTCTCGGCATCTTGATGTCCGTGATGACCACGTCGAACGGTTTCTCGTTGAGCTTCTCGATCGCCTCCATCCCGTCGCGCGCCTCCTCGATCTGATAGCCCTCGCTTTCGAGAAAACCCGACAGGACA
>CAZOBB010000178.1:0-8999 GCA_964577975.1 uncultured Thermodesulfobacteriota bacterium
TCCCACCGACACCGTTTACGGGATCGGGTGCGACCTGTTCAACAAAAACGCCATCGAAAAGGTCTACCAGATCAAGGGGAAGCAACGGAACAAGCCTCTGAGTTTCATCTGTTCCGACCTGAGTGATATCAGCCAGTATGCTTATGTGCAGGATTACGCCTACAAGATCATGAAGCGACTCTTGCCGGGACCCTATACCTTTGTCCTTCAGGCCACAAAGCTGGTTCCGAAGATCGTTCAGACCAGGCAGAGGACGGTGGGCATCCGGGTGCCGGACAACAAGATCTGTCTCGAGATCGTGAAGACCCTCGGGCACCCCATCATCAACACCAGCATTACCCACAACGAGGATCAGCTCTTTGACGACCCGGAGCTGATCAAGGAGACCTACGGACACCAATTGGCCTATATCATTGACGGGGGGGTCATCGCGGCGGAGCATTCCTCCGTCATCGACCTGACGGGAGACGCCCCGGTGGTGCTGCGCAAGGGCAAGGGAGATATCTCCATGTTTGAAGAGGAGGAATGAGGAAATGATAGGGAAAAGGGAAGTGAAACCCACGACCGATCTGATTCCGACACCGGTGGTCTTGGTGACGGTCCAGGGTACACAGGGCCCGCCAAACATCATTACCCTCGCATGGGCGGGAGTGGTCAACTCGGATCCCCCCATGGTAGGGATTGGGATACGGCCGGATCGCCATACGTACGGTCTCTTGATGGAGTCAAGAGAGTTTTGTGTGAACATTCCTCACGCGGGTATGGTTCGTGAGGTGGATGTGTGTGGTGTGGTTTCGGGGAGGGACGCGAACAAATTCACGGTTACAGGGCTCACGGCTCAAGAAGCTGTCCGTGTAAAGCCTCCTTTGATTCGTGAATGCCCCATCAACCTGGAATGTCGGGTCGTTCATACCCTTGAGTTGGGGAGCCATGTGCTTTTCCTAGGAGAGATTCTGACGGTTCATCGTGACGAGGCCATCCTCACGGAGAAGGGTAAGATTTCAATGGAAAAGTTCAAGGCGCTTGCCTATTGTCCCGGCGTCCACGACTACCGTGCCGTTGGAGACAAGGTGGGATGGTATGGTTTTTCCAAGGGGAGGATGTCGTGACGTCTCCCTGGATGGTGGATATTCATACTCATCTTTTTCCGGATTGGATGGAGCGAGATCGATGGAAGTATGCAGAAAAAGACCGGGTATTCAAAGAGATCTATGGCAATGAAAAGGCCAGGATGGTGAGCAAGGATGAGATGATCCAAGCCATGGATAAGGAAGGAGTGGCCGTTTCGGTGGTGTTCGGATTCCCGTGGGAAGATCAAGGGATCAATCGTGAGCACAACGACTATATTCTCGAAGCGGCGTCACACCATCCCGACCGGCTGGTTCCTTTCGCTTGTCTCAACCCCTTGGCGCCCAACGCCGTAGATGAGGTTCTCCGATGCGTAGACCGGGGAGCCAAAGGGGTGGGAGAGATGGCGTTCTACGATCGCGCGATAGATGATGAGGTGATGGAACACCTTCGTCCCTTGATGGAGATCTTGAAGGAGGCGGGCCTTCCTCTCTTGATCCATACCAACGAGCCGGTGGGTCATCGTTACCCAGGTAAGAGTATGAAAAATTTAACGGAAATTGAGCTTCTGGTGAGGAATTTCCCGGAAAACATCATTATCCTGGCCCATTGGGGCGGAGGGATCCTGTTTTTCGAATTGATGAAAGAGATCAAGGCCTTGTTTCAAAACGTCTACTATGATACGGCTGCTTCCCCCTTTCTTTATCAGCCGAAAATATTTAGCGTCGCAGGGGAATTGGTGGGGTTTGATAGGATTTTGCTGGGAACGGATTATCCTCTCATCCCTCCGACGCGTTATCTGAAACAGATTTCCGAAGTGATCAAGGACGAGGAGAAAGTCCACGCCATCTGTCGGGACAATGCAAGGCGGCTTCTTCGTCTGTCGAGTTAATATTTTAGGAGGTGTGTCGAGGGTTTAATTTCATAAAAAAGGGAAGCGAACCTTGATTGTTCGGTATATCAAACTTATATTTAGTGAAGCGGAAAAACTAGGAAGAAAAGGAGGCATTCGAAGATGGATTACGATATCGTGATCGTGGGGGGAGGACCAGGAGGATTGACGGCGGGGCTTTATGCCGCGCGTGGAGATATGAAGACCCTTTTGATGGAGAAGCTCATTCCGGGGGGGCAAGCGGCGACGACCTATTGGATTGACAACTATCCGGGTTTTGTGGATGGCGTGTCGGGTCCACAGCTTATGATGTCCATGAAGGATCAAGCGGCTCGTTTCGGGTTGGAGATTCAGACGGATGAGGTAAAGGACTTGGAGGTGTTGGAGGACGGCTTTGCCGTGGTCGGTCAGACGGGGCGATATACGGCTCATGCGGTTATCATAGCCTCGGGGGCTACGGTGGCGCAGTTGGGAGTTCCGGGTGAGGAAAAACTGAGAGGCAAGGGGGTTTCCTATTGTGCCACGTGTGATGGGGCCTTTTTCAGGGATGAGGATTTGGTCGTCGTTGGCGGAGGGGATGCCGCCGTGGAAGAGGGGATGTTTCTGACCAAGTTTGCGAAAAAGGTATATCTTGTGCACCGGCGGGACCGCCTCCGGGCCGCTAAGGCTATTCAGGAAAAGGCCTTTAAGAATGAAAAAATGGAGTTTATCTGGGATTCGGTGGTTGAGGAAATCCTGGGAGAGCAGGCTGTGGAAGGGGTTCGATTGAAGAATCTCAAAACGGAAGAGACGCGAGAACTTCCATGCAAAGGCGTTTTTATTTACGTGGGGAACATTCCCAACAGCCAGTTCCTTAGAGGAAAGGTCGAGATGGATGACCGCGGCTATATCCTAACGAACGATAATATGGAAACTTCCATAAAGGGGGTCTTTGCTTGTGGGGATGTGCGGAAAAAGGCCCTACGCCAGGTTGTTACCGCCTGCGGTGAGGGAGCTACGGCGGCCTTTTCTGCTCAACAGTTTGTTGAAGAAAAGATGGGGATTGCTTATAAGTAGAGGAGAGATCGGGATTTTGGTGCGATGGGACGCCAAGACCCTCAACGTTCTTGAGAAGGAGTAAAGGAAATGTGTTTGTCAACATTGTATGAAGGTGAGATCGATCCTTCGAAGGTTATCATGGAGGATGCGGCTCACGTGAGCGTGAAAGATGGAAGGATTGTCGTCATGGATATTTTGGGTGAGGAGAAAGAACTCGAAGGATATGAGATCATGGATTTGGATTTCATGAAACATTACGCCGTGTTGAAGAAGAAAGGTGGGGTGAAGTCATGAATGAGAAAGTGGAGAAATTGAAGCATTTGTTGCCCCATTTGCTGGAGCACAACCTGGAGCACGTGCGGGAGCATAAAAAATGGGTCGAGTTGTGTGAAGAAGCGGGATTGACGGAGATTGCGGAGGATCTGAAAGAAGTGGTTTCACTTTTCGAAGCTTGCACACCCTATTTTGAGCGAGCCGTCAAGAAGATCGAAACGCTGTAAGCAAACTCCTCGAGTGGCAGAGATGATTGTCATTAAATCAGATGAAGAGATTGCCCGGATGCGGAAGCCCAACCGCGTGGTGGCGGAATTGCTTGATTATCTCGAGGGGTTGGTGCGACCGGGGATCACTACCCGAGAGCTCGATAGCAGGGCGGAAGAATTCATCGTGAAACGGGGCGGCAAACCGGCCTTTAAAGGGTATCATGGTTTTCCCGCGACGATTTGCGCTTCCATAAACGAAGAGGTTGTTCATGGCATTCCCGGAACGAGACGTCTGAAGGAGGGGGACATCATTGGTATCGATCTTGGTGTCGTCATGGATGGTTTCTATGGAGATGCCGCACGGACCTTTGGGGTAGGGAAGATCGATGCGGACGCCAAGCGACTTATGACGGTGACGGAGGCCTCCCTCTATAAGGGAATCGCGCAGGCCGTGGTTGGGAATCGCTTGTACGATATTTCCCATGCCGTCCAGCGTCACGTAGAGGAGGCGGGATTTTCGGTCGTGAGGGATTTCGTGGGGCATGGGATAGGAAGGCAGTTACACGAAGATCCTCAAGTGCCCAATTATGGTCCCCCCCATAAGGGGCCTAGGCTCGAGAGGGGCATGGCGCTAGCCATAGAACCAATGGTGAATGAAGGGACGTGGCAAGTTAAAGTGCTGGAGGATGGGTGGACGGTCGTCACGGCGGATGGGCGACGATCCGCCCACTTTGAGCACACCGTCGTCATTACCGATGATGGTCCGGAAATTTTGACGAAACTTTGAGGTTGGAATGGCACCTTATCGTTTGAAAAAAGAGGAAAGAAAGGTCAGTGTCTCCGAAAACATGTATCGGGGACTTCCCGTCGCAGAGGGCATTGCCATCGGGAAGGCCGATATTTATATCAGCGAACTGGCGGAAATCATTCCTTACCGTCTCAAGGACGATGAGGTTGAGCAAGAGGTTGTCCGGTATCGCGAGGCGTTGGGTGAAGTGCGACGCCAATTGGAGGAAAGCGAAAATCGTATCCGGAGGGATATCGGTGAAGAGGAGGCGGAGATCATCAAGAGCCACCTGATGATTATCGATGATCCCTTTTTTCAAGAGGACGTACCTAGGTTGGTGAATGAAGAAAAACTCAATGCGGAGTTCATCCTCCTCCGAGGGATTCGCGCTTTCATGGAGAAATTCAAGACTATAGAGGACGACTATCTCAGGGAGCGGGGCAAGGATATCGAGGACATTGGCAAACGCGTCATCCACCGTCTTCTACAGTTGGATACGCGGAAGGTTCTATTCAACAAGCGCGGGATCGTGTTTGCCCATGAACTGACCCCGTCGGATACCATTCATTTCGATCCGAAAAAGATAAAAGCGATGGTGACGGAGGTAGGTGGTGAGACGTCTCACGCCGCGATCCTGGCCAGGTCCATGGGAGTTCCCACCGTGGTTGGGGTGGAAAACATTTTGCGGAAGGTGAAAACCAATGACCGGGTGATCGTGGATGGAAATCTCGGACTTGTTTTTATCAATCCGAAACCTTCTGTCGTCAAAGAGTATAAAAAGATTCAGGAAGATTACGCGGCATATCGCAAAGAGTTGGAAAAGATATCGAAACTCCCTTCCGTGACGCGGGACAATGTGGCTTTTCGTCTCTTTTCGAATATCGTGAAGGCACCCGATGTAGGGGTTGCCCTCAAATATGGTGCCGAGGGAGTAGGGCTTTTTCGGACGGAGCTTCCCTTTTTGCTCAGCGAACGTTTGTTGACGGAGGAGGAACAGTTCAACATTTATCGGACGGTGGCGGAAACCTTGAAGGGGAAGGAGGCGACGATCCGAACCCTCGATCTCGGGGGGGACAAATTTCTTCCCTTTCAGAAAATCAAAAGGGAAGTTAATCCTTTTCTGGGATGGCGTTCCATCCGGATCTCGCTCGAAGAGGTGGATGTTTTTAAAGTTCAGTTGCGGGCACTTCTTCGCGCCAGCGCCTATGGCAAGATTCGCGTGCTTTATCCGATGATTTCGAGTTTGGAGGAGCTTCGGGCAGTCAACGAGATTTTCGGTGAGGTGAAGCATGAGTTGATGTTGCGAGGGATTCCCTATGATGAAGAGATCAAGACAGGCGTGATGATTGAGGTGCCCTCTGCGGCAGTGTTGGCGGATAAGCTTATCAAAGAGACCGATTTCTTCAGTATCGGGACAAACGATTTGGTACAATATACGTTAGCGGTGGATCGTGACAACGAGAAGGTCGCGGCGTTTTACCGCCCCTACAACCCGGCAATTTTGTGGTTGATCAAACGGGTGGCCGATATCAGTAACGAGGCGGGAAAACCGTGTTCCGTGTGTGGTGAGATTGCCGGTGACCCCATATATGCCGTTTTGCTGCTGGGATGTGGAATCCGCGACTTGAGCATGAAATCCCTCTCTATTCCCGAGGTTAAGCGAGTATTGCGTTCCGTTACCTTGAAAGAGGCCGAGGATCTCGTCGAAGAGGCATTGACGCTTGGTACGCCGGATGAAGTCAATAACCTGATGGAAAAGAACTTTTTGTCGGTGAAGGACGCAAGGAGCGGTTATGAGTATACCATCTTCCGATCGTCGAAAACTTGAGGAAGAACTGAAGGAAAAAGAGAGGCTTTTGCAAGATTTGGAGGCGAGCCTTCCGGCCCATTCCGTACGCCCCCATCAGATTCAGCGGATAGAAGAGCTTGAGGAGGAAATTCAGGAATTGAAAGCCCGTTTGAAAAGCTCGGGCGAAAATTCCTGAGCCGAGATAAGTTTTTCTGATTGCTTTCTTGTGTATGCTATCGGCACAAGGGTGTGAGGGTTTATTTTTTCCAGTAAATTCCCTGAAAGGTACCGCGACGTTTGAGCTCATTACGGATACCGTGGAGGGTTTCCCCTTTTTTTAATATCCAGGAGGGAGCTACAAGATTTTCCTTCGGGGCGTCTCCCGTGAGGCGTTGAATCACCACCGACGGCGGAAGGATTTCCAGGGCGTCACACACGAGGGGGATGTATTCCTCCATGGTCAAAAGCTCGAAGGGTGCCTTCGTGTAGATGTCCGCAAGGTGTGTCCCTTTCAGGATATGGAGCATGTGGATCTTCAGATCGTCGATCCCGAGTTCCGCCAGGAACCTTACCGTCTCAAGCATCATCTCCCGCGTCTCCCCCGGTAGGCCGAAGATGATGTGGGCACCGACACGGAAAGGATAGGATCGTGTCAACCTTACCGCTTCGACAAAGGCGTCCACGCCGTGCCCCCGCTGCATCCAACCCAGAGTCCGCTCGTGAATCGTCTGGAGGCCGTATTCAAGCCAGACATGGAACCCGGAGAACATCTTTCGTATAACCTCCAATCTTTCCCGGTCGATGCAATCGGGGCGGGTGGCAATAGCCACCCCCACCATCCCGTCAAACCCCACGGCCTGGGCATAGACCTTTTCCAGTATTCCGGGTGGCTCATAGGTGTTGGAAAAGGCCTGGAAGTAAACGATGAATTTCCGCGCCTTGTAACGCCTCTGGACCCGCTCGATCCCGTCTTGGATCTGCTCCCGGACGGAAAGCTCTCTCCGGACGAACGGGGCGGCGGAGCCCCGCGCGTCGCAGTAGATGCACCCCCCGATCCCCTTGGTGCCGTCCCGGTTGGGGCAGGAAAAACCCGCGTCCAAGGGAACCCGGTAGACCTTTTCTCCGAACGTCTCCTTCAGGTAATCACTGAAGCGGTAGTAGGGAAAGCTTGAAAGACTCACTTCTTCAAAAACACGGTCTGGATGGGGAAGGGAATCTCGATGCCCTCCTTGGCAAAGCGCTCATGGATCATGGAGTTGACGCGGTCCTTCGCGTCCAGCATCTGGGTGTATTCTACCACCCAGAAGATCATCAACAGGTTGAGGCTGAAATCCCCGAACTCGGTAAAATAAACGCTGGGAGGGGGATCCTGAAGGATGGAAGGCACCGCCTTCGTCGTTTCGAGCATGATCTGCTTGGCCCTCTCGATGTCGCTTCCGTAGGCAATTCCTACCTTGACGCGAACTTTGACCTTGAAATCGGGGTAGCAGTAATTGACCAGGCTGGCGTTGACCAGGGCGGAGTTGGGAACCACGAGGATGGTGTTGTCGAAGGTCTTGATTCGTGTGCTACGAAGTCCGATTTCCTGGACATCCCCGATCTCTCCCGAGGCCAGTTCGATCCGGTCTCCGGGGTGAAAGGGTCGGTCGATCATGATGGAAAACCCAGAGATCATGTTGGTCAGGGTCTCCTTCGCGGCGAGACCGATGGCCAGCGATCCCACGCCCATGGCGGTCAGCAACGACCAGGCATCGTAGTTGAAGTGCTTGAGGATTACGATCACGGCGAGGGTGAAAATCAGGATGCTCGTGACCCGTTTGATGAGGGGAATGAATTCCCGGACGAGATTGGTCGTGCTTCTCTTCTTTCTCAGTTTTTCGCCGTACCAGTCGATGAAGGCCATGAAGACACGGTAGACAATGATCGTCACCACGACGATCCCGACGATGAAGATCAGTCCCCGAAGCGCCTGCACGAGCCGGTTGTCGAAGGGCAGGCGAGAGACGGCGTAGTCCAGCCCGTAAATCAGGATGATGTAGAAAAGGGGATGGCCGACGGCGGCAAGGATTCGGTCGTCCATGGAGGTGGCCGTCTCCGCGGCCCACCTCCGCATCCATCGGCTTATGATGGTTCGCACCAAAAAGGCGATTCCTACGAAGACAAGGAAAATTCCCCCCGACATGGCAAGGGGCTTGATCAACGGCTCAAGCCGGTTCATGAGTCTCCCTGCCCGAAGACGCGCTGGAAGATGGTATCCACGTGTTTCAGGTGGTAGGAAATATCGAAAAGCTCCGTCAGCTCCTCGGCGGAGAGCCGGCGGCTGATGTCGGGATCGTTTGCCAGCAGCGTTTGAAAATCCAGTCCCTCTTCCCACGATTTCATGGCGTTTCGCTGCACCATGAGATAGGCATCATCCCGGGAAACCCCCTTGTCGATGAGGGCCAAAAGCACCCGCTGGGAATAGATAAGCCCGCGGGTTCGGTGGATGTTTTCCATCATCCGATCCGGATAGACCACCAGGCCGTCGAGGATACCTCGCATCCGGTTGAGCATGTAATCGATCAGGATACAACTGTCCGGGGCGATGACCCGCTCCACCGAGGAATGGCTGATGTCCCGCTCGTGCCAGAGGGCGATATTGTCCAGCGAGGCCTGGGCGTAGCTTTTGACCAGCCGCGCCAGCCCGCAGATGTTCTCCGAGCCCACGGGATTCCGCTTGTGCGGCATGGCGGACGAACCCTTCTGACCCTTCTTGAACCGCTCTTCTGCCTCCAGGACCTCCGTCCGCTGAAGATGCCGGATCTCGGTCGCCATCTTCTCCAGGGTTCCCGCCAAAACGGCCAGGGTGCCGAAAAAGTGGGCGTGCCGGTCCCGCTGGATGACCTGGGTGGAGATCGGTGCCGGTTTGAGCCCCAGTTTTTCACAGACATAGGCCTCGACCCG
>CAZOBB010000179.1:0-9897 GCA_964577975.1 uncultured Thermodesulfobacteriota bacterium
GGCGGACTGATGTCTCGGAAGGAGCCCGTTTGAATGGCCCTGACGATCCTTCAACTCGTGAAGTATCTTCCCATGACCAACTGCGGGGAATGCGGATACGCCACGTGTATGGCCTTCGCCTCCCACGTGGTCAAGAAAAAGGAATCCCTCGAGCTTTGCCCCCATCTCGCCCCGGAGGTGTTCCAGAAACTCCACCAGGAAATCCAGGCGCAGCACGCTAAAAACGAGAACGTGGCGCCGGACCGCTTTAGAAACGTGAAGGAGTTCGTCGTCGGCAAGATCCAGTCCTATGACTTTGCCGAACTTGCCCCGTATCTGGGAGGAACGTATCGGAACAAAGACGGGAAAGACATCATCGTCTTGCCATACCTTGGGAGAACCTACGAAGTTTCCAAGGAAGATGCCACGGCCCTCGATGCCGGGGATGAGCAGGACGTCTGGGACGTGATCCTTCTTTACAACTATATCGCCAGTAACTGCCGGGAGACCCCCACGGGAAAATGGGTCAGTATCGACGCCCTCCCGGGCAGCATTCCGAAAAAACCGGAGCTGGAAGAAACCTGCGAAAAGCGAATCGCCCAGGCCTTCAAAGGGGACCCGGAAGGCCTTAAAGCGGCCATCCGGGCCTTGGGAGGCACCCCCGCCGAGATGGAAACCAGTGCGGACGTGAAGGCCGTTATCCATCCCCTGCCCAAAACCCCTTTTCTTCTTCTATTCTGGGACGAGGATGAGGAGGAAGGGTTCGAGGCCCGCGCCAAGGTCCTCTTTGACGAGACGATTCTCTGTTTCCTCGACATCGAGTCGATGGTGTTCCTCGCGGAAAAGATGGCGAGCCGATTGATGGAGGTTTTAGGGTTTGTACGCTTCGACCTTTGATAATTATAGCGTGAAATGGGAAGGTCCACGCAATGAGTCTCATGGGGAAAACGTGGGTTTTTGAGAGTGGGGAAAAGGAGAATATGATGTCTGCGTTGATATGTAGGGGTGTGAAGGGAAGGGAAGAGGGCAGGGGATGAATATTAGTTGAAGTGAGATACCTATTTCCCGTGTAGCCTCATATTCAATAATCGAGAGGATTCTCCCGCTAGAATACGATCGCGAGGACCTTCTCTCGTGTGAGGGTAAAATTTGGTTGTTTACCCGGCAGTCTCGCGTGGAGGGAAGGACTTTAAGTGATTTCTTCAACTTTTATAACGTTTTCTTTGTTGATGTAGAGGCGGGAGGAGTGATAGAGGAGAGGAAGAAAGGTTTTGTTGATATTAAAGAAATCGAGGGTCCGGCCGTAATGCTCGGGCAACGCTTCGAAGATAGAGGCTTCGATTTGCACTCCATTTTCTAAATAAATGAGAAGATTTATCTTCCCTATCTTTTCGATGGATTCCAATTCCTTGACGAATAGTATTTCCTTGAGATTGATAATCTGGAAACTGTTATCGGGGTATTTCACAGGAATGAAAGAGGTTCCTTGATTTAAGAGCTCATCGATGGTTTCGGGACCCGGGTGAAACGGTGAGTATTCGCAAAGGAATAAAATGGCTCTCTTCCTCTCTCCTTTCGTATTTTTCATGACGATTTCCACGTGTTTTTCAAATTTGGAGATTTTCAACGTTGCCAGAAGTTTCTCATCAACGTCCATACTTTTCCTCCCACCCCATGTTAAATGCTCTCGTTTGTGTTTGCTTCATCCATCAATCGCGCACCTTCCATAAGAAGAGACATAAGGGAGATTTCGATCGTTGGTTCTGGGAAATCTTTACAGGGGATGACTTGGAAGTTAACGTCGTCCCATGTCATCATTCGGTAGAACGCCTCCTCTCCGGTGATGTCTCCCGCCACGGCATGGGTTACAGCCCCACCATGGATATAGATTTCTCCTCTTTTCCCCGCTCCTTCCAGTACGATAAGGACTTCTTTGTCTCCGGCGGCGAGGATTTGGACGATGTCTGTCAGATTCATCTCTTTTAGAGAACCACTTACACCGCGTTGGTCCGTTCCAATTCCTTTTCTGGACAGGGACTTGGATATTTTTAAAGATAGAAGTTCCAGATCAACGGGCTTTGTCAAAAAGTCGTCGGCGCCTGCTTCGAGGGATTTCGCGGCTAGCCCTTGAGGGGTTTGTGAGGTTAGAAAAATGTGAAGGAGGTCGTGGTATTTGGGTTGTGCCTTGAGCTTTCTGCAGAATTCGAGTCCGTCTCCGTCGGGCAATTGAATTTCGGAAATGATGACGTCATAATCCGTTTCGTTTAGAAAGGTTGTCGCCTCTTGGATAGTAGAAACGTTGTCGACCTCATAACCGTCATTGCTGAGACGGAGGAAGATTCCCGAGGTTTTTGTGATGTCTGGGTCGAGGATCAAGATCTTGCCAGGCGGTTTGCCCACATCTTGCAAAAGGTGATCTTCGCGAAGCAGATTTACAAAGGTTTCAAGGATGGGTTCGAATTTGGTTGTTTTGAATTCCTTTGTGATGATGTCGCGCACGAGATTCGGATCAGACCGGATTTCGGGTTGTCTCGAAGAGAGGTCAAGATAGGTTTTGACGATACCATAGACGATGGCTTCCGTTTTGAAGGTTTCCTCTTTTATGAAGGTCTTATAATTGATGATTTCTTCGATGGGATAAGGTAATTCAACGCTTTCGAGAAAACTTCGTTGGATCTCCGGCACAGACAGCCAGAAGGCGAGCGTAATGGCATCGATGCTAGCTCCTTTCAATCCGAGGCGCAATCCGAGAAGTTTTCCGTACCGTGCGCCCAACCTGATTTTTGAAAGACGTTTGGGTGTTTCCCTGAGAATCCAGGCCGTGTAGAAGGATAGGGAAGAGATTAAAGCATTGGCCATCTCTTCATAAGGATAGGCTTGTTGAAACAGGAGAGGAGAGAATGCGGAGTAATAAAGGATTTCAAGTGAAACGTTCGAAGATTTTAGTTCTTTTAACCATTCCCCGTTATGTTTGAAGATATTGCCATTGACCAAAAGGGTGTCGAAACTGCCCTTTTTTAGATGGTAAAGAACCTCTTTTACGGAAGAGGCCCAGGTAATGTTTTTTACGCCTTCAAGGGAAAGAAGAGTTCGGAAAGCCCTTGCACGAGCGAGTTCCGGTTCAAGAAGGAGGACATGGTTAAAGGTATGGTGTTCCTTTTTTTTCTGTGAGGAGTCTTGTGGTGCCCTTTCCGTTTCTTCGGGTAAGATGGTGAAATCTTCCGGAACAGTCAGTTCGGCTGTCTTTTCGTGTTCGGATTTTCTCCCGATATAGAACATCTCGATGGCTTTTTTTATCTCATGGGAAGAGGCCACGGTGTAGGCAAGCTGATAAGGAGCAAAGAGGTTACTTTCTAGGACGAGGGTTTTTTCAAGATCTCCGGGATCGTTTAACGCTAGTGTAAGTACCCTGTTTTTTTCATCATAATCCACAGGGAAGACAAGCCATTTTTTTGCTAGATCGAGGGGGACAAGATCCTTTGCCTTCATGGGAGGAGGGGTTTTTAAGAGGGAATGGTATGGAAGGCCATAAATCTCTCCAAGGCTTTCACCAACTGTTTCATATTCCATAAGCTCGAGAAAAACGAGTGCATCTTCGAGAGAGATTCCTGTCGTCAAAGCGTAATCTTCCGCCTTCATCAGATCGGTTTTACTGATTTTTCCTGTGTTTAGTAAATGCCTTTTCAGCTGAGAATCGCTGCTCATGCCCTCTCCTATTCCGGGGTATAACCTAGATATTACTCTCTTCAGCGGTAATGAGGCCTTGTTGGATCATCCTTTTTATGTGCGAATCCATAGTCTGCATTCCCAATGATGTGCCTGTTTGCAACACCGAATAGATCTGATAGGTCTTACCCTCACGTATCAGGTTTTGAATGGCAGGGTTACAGATCATGATTTCCACGGCGGCGATTCGCCCTTGTCCATCCGCCCTTTTTAGAAGCCGTTGAGCGACGACACCCTTAAGGGATTCACTGAGCATGGTCCGAACTTGGGCTTGTTGATACGTGGGAAACACATCCACGATACGGTCTACTGTTTTGGGTGCGCTGGCCGTATGCAGGGTGGCGAGGACTAGAAGACCCGTCTCTGCCGCTGTCAAGGCGAGATGAATTGTTTCCAAGTCTCGCATTTCACCCACGAGAATGACATCAGGATCCTCCCGAAGGCAGGCTTTCAATCCTGATGAGAAATCCTTTACGTGAAAGCCAACCTGACGCTGATGGATGAGACATTTTCCTTTGGGGTAGATGAATTCGATGGGATCTTCCAAGGTGATGATGTGATAATTTTTCTCTTTGTTAATGAGATCGATCATGGCTGCAAGAGTTGTGGATTTTCCGGATCCCGTTGGCCCCGTTACCAGCACGAGGCCGCTTCGTAATCGTGCAAGGGATTGAACGGCCTCAGGAAGATTCAGCTCACGAATCGTTTTGATTTGCGGAGGAATCATACGAAAGGCACCTGCGTAGCCGCCTTTCTCGATGAACACATTGGCACGAAAGCGTGCTTTGCCATCCAGATTGTAAGCAAAGTCGATGTCTTTTCGTTCCCTCAAAAATTCTATCTGATCCTCGTCTAACATTTCTAAAAGAAGTACCTCTACTTCTTTCGCCGACAAGTCGTGGTATTTGATACGTTGAAGGGTTCCGTCAATCCGTAAAAGCGGAGGAGATCCTGCCGATATGTGAAGGTCTGATGCCCGGTACTGAATCATTAGCTCAAGAAGTACGTCTATTTTAGCCAATGTTTTCCTCCTTGACTGTTTTTTTGGGAGAAGGTATGACTTTGCCCCTCCCTTTCAAACTTTATTATACATCGGTTCCCTTTTCATTGGAGGGTTATCGTTCCCCTTTTCTTAAACCCCTTCAAGAAGGTTTGGATGTTCTGACGCTTTTTTCCTTCCAACTGGATCTCCAGGACCCGAAGGGCACCGCTCCCCGTGGCGGTGAGCCATTCGTTATCGGTGACGAGAGCTTGACCGGGACGGAGATCCTTCTGAATTTTGGTGACCTCGGCTCGAAAAATTTTGAGGTTTTTGTTATCGATGGTGGTGAAGGCACCGGGCCATGGAGTCATGGCGCGGATTTGGCGTTCGATTTCCAGGGCAGGTTTTGTCCAGTCGATTTTTCCATCTTTTTTTTGCAGGGGTGGTGCATAGGTCGCCAGTGATTGATTTTGAGGAGAGGGGATAATTTCTTTGTTTAGCCATTTTTCAAGGGTTTCGACAAGAAGATCGGCACCGATCTTGGACAGTCTTTCGCTGAGAGTTTCGGTAGTATCGTGGGGATGGATAGGGGTTTCACGTTGGGCCAGGATGGGGCCTGTATCTAGTCCCGCATCCATTTTCATAATCGTGACGCCCGTGACTGTTTCTCCTTTGAGAATGGCCCACGCAATGGGGGCCGCTCCGCGGTATTTTGGAAGAAGGGAAGCATGCACGTTGAGACATCCCTCAGATGGAAGGGTGAGGAGTTGTTCTTTCAGCAGATGCCCGAAAGCCACAGTGATCACGACGTCGGGGGAAAGTCTTTTCAGTTGCTGAAGAAACGCTGTCGCATTTGGATCGAGGGGTTGAAAAACGGGAAGCCCCATCTTAAGAGCCGCTTCCTTTACAGGGGTTGGAGCAGTTTTCTTTCCCCGTCCCCTTTTCCTGTCGGGTTGCGTGACAACGCCAACAATCGAAAATCCCTTTTCTTCCAGTGCCTTGAGGGAGGGAACGGCGAACGTGGGGGTCCCCATGAACACCACTTTGCCTTTCACGATTCACTTACATCCTTTGAGCGTACATCTTCTTTATCTTTTTGCGGTAGAATTCGCGTTTCAATCTGCTTAGATAATCGACGATCAGGATACCATCCAGGTGATCAATTTCGTGTTGCAATGCGATCGCTAAAATACCCTCCGCGGCGACTTGTACGCGCTCCCATTTGGTGGTATAGCCGGATACGGTGATTTTACTCGCTCGTGTAATCTTGACGTTTAGTTCGGGCACGCTTAAACAGCCTTCCTCCGATTCTTCTTTGCCCTCCTTCGCTATGATTTCCGGATTGATTAAAGCGAGAGGTTTAGATGTTTCATCGACGGGGGACACGTCGAGCACGATAACCCGTTTGCCGACGCCTATTTGAGGAGCAGCTAACCCAATGCCACGCGCATTGTACATGGTGTCGAACATATCTTTGACGAGGTCAGACAGGTCCTCTTCCGTCGAAACTGCGTCGGCCGGTGACTTCAGAAAGGGATCAGGATATTTGAGAATATTCAGCACACTCATGAACTCACTCCTTTTCGCCTGTTCTGCTGGCGTTTCAGACGAATCAGGAAGTAGATACTCAGTGGTATGAGTATCAGGCTGATTCCCTGCGAGGTTGAGATCAGCCCGGGGATGGTGAATCCACGAGGATCCCCCCTCAAAAACTCAATGCCGAAACGCGCCGTGGCGTATATTAAAACATAAGACCAAAAGACTTGGCCGTCAAACTTTTTGTGGCGTTCTATGAAAATGAGAATAAGGAAGATGATTCCTAGCATCCCTGCGGATATGAGCTGGGTAGGGTAGAGAGGGACGCCGAGTCGGGCGAGGCTTCTGGGATTTGTAAAGACCAGCCCGAATGAGCAGTGACAGATTTTTCCGTAACAACACCCCGCGCAGAAGCATCCGATGCGGCCGATGGCATGGCCCAATGCAATCCCCGGGGCGAAGATGTCCATAATTTTCCAATGGGGGAGTTGATGACGTAGGATATACCAGGCGCCGGTGATTCCTGCCAGGATGAGGCCTCCGTAAAAAACGAGTCCCCCTTCCCAAATTTTGAAAATCCGAAGAGGATTTTTAAGGTATTCGTGATATTCGATCAGCACATAGAATAGGCGCGAACCTAAAATGGCGGAAAGGACGAGATAGAACGCGAGATCAAGAATTTTATTGGGGTCAATGCCTTCTCGACGTCCCTCGAAATAGGTCCAGGTAATCCCCACAGCAAACCCCGCGGCGACAAAGAGCCCATACGTATAAATGGTAACATGACCTATGTGAAATAGGATGGGATGCATTTCAACCTATTTCCTTCTGTTTTCCTCTTTCTTTCCATAGAAGGTGAAGAATCAAAAAGATAATACCGAGTGAGATGGCGGAGTCTGCAATGTTGAATGCTGGCCAATGGTATTTTTGATAATAGACGTCGATGAAATCGATTACGGCACCGATTCGGAACCGATCGATAAGATTTCCTATGGCACCTCCCAAGATCATTCCCAAGAAGATGGATTGAAGATAATCATTTTGCTGAAGGGCGTGATAGAGGAAGTAAAAGATGACACAAACCGAAATAAGGGTTATGCCGGAGAAAAAGAGGGTTTTGGGGAGATTGTTGGGACCGTTGAAGAATCCAAAGGCGACTCCGGTATTGTGGACGTACACGATATTTAACCATCCCTCAAAGATGGGGATAGATTGGTAGAGGAGAAGGCGTGAGATGAGGAGATGCTTCGTCCATTGATCCAATCCGACAACCACGAATGAGACGCATAAGAATGTGAGAAAAATCGGAAGCTTTTTCCCTTTCTTCATAAAACCACTATATCTCTTTTGGAAAGGAACAACAAGATATACGATCGCTTAATCTTCCTTTCCTCGCAGGTTGCATATTGCGGTTTTTGACTCGATGGAAGAAGGTGTATTTGAGGTGGATGGATCAAACTTTTACCCTTTCCTTTCTTGCGGAACGGGAGTATAGAAAAAAATGGGGGCCGGGGCGGGAATTGGGTCGCTCAGAAAAATTTTTTTGCCCGGATGAACTTTTCGGAGGCGAATAGCTACTTACACACAAAGCAAAAGTAAGTAGCTTTTTGAAAAGTGGGAAAGGAGACGAGGATGAGGGTATGGAGACAGAAAAACATGTTCCGGAACATCACGGGAAAGTTGGTGATGTTCGGAATGGTCCTCTTTTTTTCTGGGTGTTTTTTGGCTCCCGGTTGGGTCGCTAAGGCAAGTGGGTCTAAAGATTTTTACAGCGTCGTAAACGTCCATTGCACCTATGTCGGCCACGATTTTAGCAACGGTCAACGCCATTATTCTTTTAATATTAATTATAGAATTTTTTATACGGGATTTAATCCGGACCCTCCCGAGGATTTTCGTCTCCGGTTGGCCGTGAAATGGGTGTTTAGCAGTAAGACTTTGTACATCGATTCCAAACATACGCGATTGATTTACAAGTGTCCCGACTGTGACGAGGATCCGATGCTTTCCGAACAGATGCCGTCATGCGAGAGAGTTAAGTTTACCAACACTCATGTTCTGACCAACCGGGATTGGGAGGTGTACCATAAGGTTTTTTCCGGGAATATTGTTCAGGCCTTGCGACAAGCCATGTCCCGAGATCTCCGGGTTCTCTTGGCCCGTGATGCCCTGGCAAAGTCGATGCGATGTAAAACGGCTTCCCGGGTTCACACCCCGCCCGGGGAGATCCTAATTAACTTGGCCTACTCCACGGATGTCCCTATCTTTGAGGAATTGACAGCCCAATTTATCGTGGAGCGAAGAGATCATACCCCCGTCAGGAACTACTACGGTGAGAAAATCAAATTTCCCATCACCAGGAAACTCCACGGGAATGGGAGTTCCCTCTGTCTCGTCAAGGCCCTGCCGCCCGGGAAGTATGTCGCCTACGTCCGCATGTTTTTGCCCCATATCGTTTTCAGCAATAAATCCTATTTCGAGGTTGAAACCTGGTTTGTTAGGGAATCTAAGGATTCTCGCTTGTCCCGAGTCGTCATGCCGAGGGAGGGTCGGGTAACGGGATCGATACCGATCTTCAGGATCTTGTGTTTCTCCCCTAAAAGCTACTTGACTTTGCAGATTGACTACCGCCGGGATTCCACGAAACCCCGATACAAAACGTTGAGGGAGGAGACCGTGGACGAGAAGACCGGTTGGCATTATGACGAGGCGACCCACACGTTCGGGAAATGGGTTGATCTTCTTCCCTATGATGCCGATTACCGGGTTCGGGTGGCCCCTTTAAATCAGTCCTATGATCTCCACCATCCCTTGTGGTCTCCCTGGCGGCATTTCCAGGTCCGGTTAGGGCGGGTTTTCAAAATCCTGGAGCCGGAAGAGGCGGAATTCTATAGCGGCAATATTCCCGTCAAGATTCAGTTTCCTTCATCGGTCAAGGAGGAAATATCCACGACCTTGAGATTCCTGTGGTTTCCCGATTCCAAAGGATTTCCTAATCTTATCACCCCTTCCCCAGTAGAGGTTTACAAGTTAAAGGTGGTAAGTTATACGCTCCAGGAGCGGTTTTTCGATATGGGTTTTTCGACTGACATGCTTTATAAAATGGTGACCCAAAAGGGGTATAAACACTATCCAGTAGAACATTTCCAGTTATCGGTGGAAGCGAGATGGGGTGGTCATTGCCTCCATGGTGCCCGTAATTTTTACATTAGTCAGTTGGCGGCCCCGCCCGTTTCGGACAAGCAGGGCCACAAGAAGAATCTTAACCGCCCCATGACCTTTTCGGGCCCTGCCGTTTTGCCCCTCAAGCTCCGCTACCGGTCCCTGGAGGAGATCGGTATCCGGCTGAAGACCGCGGGAACGAAACCCCCGGCCTTCCAGGTGCGTTTCCGCCCCGCGACGGGCGGGAGCTATACCCTGCTGCACCGGGTTCCCCACCGTTTCAGCCGCCTGGGAGCAATCACGACGCTGCACCTGAAGTTCAAGGAGCCGGGGCGATACCAGATTCGCTTCCGGGAAGGCGACCATGGGGCCTGGGGATCCTGGCATACCTTCGAGGTGGCAGGGACGACCCTGGCCGGCGCGAAGAAGATAAAACCGGTGCATCCATCCACTTCGGCGATCCACCTGGCGCCGCCCGAGATTATGTCTCCCCGGTCCCGGCAGGTTTTTAT
>CAZOBB010000180.1:0-38132 GCA_964577975.1 uncultured Thermodesulfobacteriota bacterium
GAGGTGTATTCGCAAAGGCAGACGTCCGTGACCACCATCATGGACGGCACGGCATCCTTGACGGCCCGGATGGCCTGCTGGACGATGCCGTCGTCGGCGTAGGCCTCGGTTCCCATCTCATCCTTGTGCTCGGGGATGCCAAACAGGATAATCGCGGGAATCCCCAGCGAGGCCACCTCTTTCACGTCTTCCACCAGCTTGTCCACGGAAAACTGGAAGACCCCCGGCATGGAGGGCACGGGACGCGCCTCCCCCTTGCCCGGTCGAACGAACATGGGATAGATCAGATCTTCCACGCGGAGGTGATTCTCGCGCACCATGGCTCGAAAGGCCTCCGTCGCCCTGAGCCGTCTCGGTCGATAGGTGGGAAAGTACATCATCAACTCCTTTTCAGTCTGAAGGCAGAAGGTTGAAGTCTTTTAGGTTGGCGGTGGGAGGCCGCCTATCTTGACCTCTTACCCCTTACCCTTCTCCTATTTAATTCCTATCTCTTCATCCGTCAGATAGCAGGCGGGATCGGGGGCCCACAGGTCGCCCGTGACCGCCTCCGCTCTCACCCGGAAGTTTCCTCCGCAGATGTCGAGCCACTGGCACTTGGCGCAGCGCCCTTTCACATGGGGCCGCTTGTCCTTGAGTTTCGCCATCAGCGGATTGGACAGATCCGTCCAGATCTCGCTGAAGGGCCGCTGCCGGACATTCCCGAAGGAATAGTGCCGCCAGAACTGGTCGGCGTAAACCTCCCCGTCCCAGCTCACGCATCCGATCCCGTTGCCGGAGGAATTCCCCTGGTTCATCTTCAGCAGTTCCAACACCTCTTCCGCCCGCTTGGGATCTTCCTTCTTCAGCCGGAGATAGAGATAGGGGCCGTCTGCGTGGTTGTCCACCGTGAGAACCTCGGCCGGGAACCCTTTGTCATGGAGTCGTTTCGTCTCGTCGATGATCAGATCCACCACGCGGCGGGTCTGATCATGGGAAAGGTCTTCTTCCACCAGGGAAGTCCCGCGGCCGGCGTAGACCAGGTGATAGAAACAGATCCTGGGAATCCGCTCCCGTTCCAGGAGCCGGAAGATCTCCGGAATGTCCTGGGCGTTGCGCTTGTTGATGGTGAAGCGAAGCCCCACCTTGATCCCCTCGTCCATGCAGTTGTGGATGCCCCGCAAGGCGGCATCAAAGGCCCCGACGACGCCTCGGAACTTGTCGTTGGTCTCTTTCATGCCGTCCAGGCTTACGCCCACATAGGACAGACCAATCTCCTTGAGACGCTTTGCCATCTCCTTGGTGATAAGCGTCCCGTTCGTGGAGATCACCGCGCGCATCCCCCGCTGGCGTGCGTAATCGGCCAGCTCGTACAAGTCCTTCCGAATGGTCGGCTCGCCGCCGGAAAAGAGGATCACGGGCGCGCCGAAATCGGCCAGATCGTCGATCAGCGCCTTTCCTTCTTCCGTTGTCAACTCATCCGGGTAGTCGATATTCTGGGACTGGGAATAGCAGTGCACACACTTGAGATTGCAGCGCCGCGTCACGTTCCAAACCACCACGGGTTTTTTGTCCTTGGAAAACTGCAGAAGGTGTGAGGGAAGTTGCGAGGAATCCCGCCCATAGCGTAGCGGGTCGGACGGTTCTACCACGCCACAGTATAACTTTGAAATTCCAATCATGGAGCTCTCCCTTTTTTTGTGTTTAGGTTATACCACAAAGACATTTACTACTCAAATATAACGTGTTATACAAGGACCAAGCGCATCTTTCACAGGCACAATTATTGCTTAATATAAAAAAGCGTGGGAGGAAAAAAGAAAAAAAGTAGATCTTTATGGGAATATACGTTTAAAAAGTCCTTTCTGGTCCTTTTACTTTTAAAGGAAAGAGGAGCGATTTTTGACAAACCTGTCAAAAAAATTGACGCCCGCCAATGCCACTTTTCGCCCGTTTCTTTTTTATCTGACCCTTTCCTTACCCAAAACTTCACCGCTTTTCCCCGTCAACCCTTTAAAACGAGGAGGCAATCATGCGTTTTTGGAAAGATCTTTCCATTAGAAAAAAACTCGTCATCTTATTTTTAATGGCCGCCATCTTTCCTTCGTTAATTTTAGGAACCATCATAGCTGAAAAGAGCTCAAACGCCCTTAAACAGCGCATTTATAGCGAGCTTGCTACAGAAAGAGACACCAAAAAGATAGAAATTCTCTCCTATTTTTCCGATCTCAAAGACAGTCTTGAATCTATAGGGCAGACCCACAGTTTCCAATACCTTTATGCGAAATACCATAGGGCATTTGCCCTGGCAAAAGGAACAAAAAATGGCGTCTATAAGGCCATGACCCTTTCTCTTCAGAAAGGGCTTGAAGCCATTGTAAAAAGCAATCATCTCAACAATCTACTCCTTGTCGATCCTAAAGGACATATCATTGCTTCCTATACCGACAATGGTATGTTAGGAAAAAATTTCTTTGCATCATCGTTCAAAAATACCTCGCTGGCCACGGAAATCTCAACCGCAATAAAAACGAAAAAAACGATAATCACCGACCTTCCTTCCTATCCCCCTATCACCCCTACTCCCCAAATCTTCTTTATTGTCCCCATCATCAATGGAGACGAAATGACTCTCTTATTTGATCCACATACCTTTATGGGATTATTGATAGCACGAGTTGCTTCTTCCAAGATAAACAGTGTTCTCGAAAAGGGTCTTCATCTTGGGAAAACAGGTACAATCTACATCGTAAATCCCGACCACATTCCCTATGCACAAGTCGGCAACCCTTTAAGTGTCAGGAAGAAGAAAAACGCTACTAATAAAACCGAAACTCTACCTGTCCAGGCTGCCCTTGCAGGTAAAACAGGGGTCATGGAAGCCAAAAACGCCTCAGGAAGAAGAGCCCTTTGCGCCTATACGCCTTTATCCATCACGGCTCGACCTTGGGCACTCGTAACTGAGATTTCCCATGCTGAGGCATTCGCCCCTATCTTTCAAATCCGAAAAATAACTTTCCTCACGGGGGGAATTCTCTATCTTTTTGCCATCATCCTTGCCCTTATAGCAGCCAAAGGGATTACCCGCCCCATCAAAATGATTCTAGAAAATCTCAAGGCTATCGCGAATGGCGATTTTTCAAAAGAGATCAACATCAAAAGCCGCGACGAAATCGGGCAGATGGGAACCACTCTTCAATCCATCCTTGACAATATCATCGGAGAAGGACAATCCTTCAAAGAGGGCTTGTCTTTCCCCTTCTTCCTTACCGATAAAGACCTAAAAATCACTTATG
This sequence comes from uncultured Thermodesulfobacteriota bacterium, assembly GCA_964577975.1. Taxonomy (GTDB): domain Bacteria; phylum Desulfobacterota; class S145-22; order S145-22; family S145-22; genus JAOZMY01. The sequence continues at coordinate 3,273 of CAZOBB010000180.1, forward strand.
CCAATACCCATTTCGCCACGCTAGTTGGAAAAGAGGATCCGGAAAGTATCATTGGCCAATCCTGTGGCTCCCTCGTAAAAATCAGGCAATGTAATACCGATCAATGTCTCATCAAGCGCGCCTTGGAAACAGGCAAGCCCACCCGTGACATCTCTGATACCCAAAAGAATGGAGAAACCTATTGGTTCGATGTTAGTGCCAGCGTTTTGAAAGATCTCAAAGGAAACGTCTCCGGTGCCTACGAAATCCTCATGGACATAACTCAACGCGAAAAATCGAAGAATGCTATTGAAAAAAATCGCGAAATTCTCCTCCAAATGATTGAAGAGGTACAGACGGCTGCAAGGCAGGTCTCCATCGCGGCCGAACTTCTTTCCTCCCAGTCCGAAGATATAGCCACGGGCGCTGAAGAACAAGCAAACCAGGCCAGTCAGGTAGCGGCGGCCATGGAAGAAATGATCGCTACCATTTCGGAAGTTGCCAAAAGTGCTCAGGAAGCAGCCGATCGCTCCAAAGAAACACGTGATGTAGCAACAAAGGGACACCAAATCGTAGAAACATCCGTTCAAAAAATCCAAGAGCTTACAAAAACGACTCAGCGCGTGGCTGAATCGATTGAAACGTTGGCAGAAAAGAGCCGAGAAATCAACAAGGTTATTGACGTCATCAGCGAAATTGCAGACCAAACCAATCTCCTAGCCCTCAACGCCACGATCGAGGCCGCTTCGGCGGGAGAAGCAGGCAAGGGATTCGCCGTGGTAGCAGGCGAGGTAAAGGAACTCGCCAAACAGACGGCCGCATCCACCGAAAGTGTCAATGACGCCATCCAGCTTATTCAAGAAGGGATTCGACAATCAGTTGAAATGATAGAAGAAACCTTGAAAGAAGTCCAGGAGACAGCTGGTATGTCTCTGGAAGCAGGAAATTCTCTAAAAGAAATCCTGACGAAAGCCGACATAACAGCAGAAATGGTTTCTCGAATAGCGGCCGCCGCACAACAACAATCAGCCGCAATCGGGGAAATCAGTAAGAATGTCGACTCGATTATGAATATTAGCACCCAAACCACACAGGCTATCATGGAATCGACACAAGCCACTAAAGAACTTGCCCAACTATCCGATAACCTAATGATGGTTATTGAACGTTTCCAGGAATAGGCGAAAAGCGTTAAAAGAGCCTGGAACAAGAAAAGGGTGGCATGATGGGGAGAAATATACTAATATCACCACCGTGCGTAAGTGAGGTAGGGCCACAATAGAAAACGGCATCGGGGACGGTAAAAACGTTGTCCCCTACCCACTTTAGGAGAAATTACAAAGAAAGGAGGGAGTGAATGTACAATATTGAAAAAAAGGATTATGGATTCAAGCTCACATTCAGCGGAACTGTCGATGCATCTGAAATGGCCAACTGGGTAAAGGATGCCGAAAAGGCACTTGTTGGGCAAAACGGCTCTTTCGGTGTTTTCGTAGACATGAGAGAACTCAATCCACTAACAAACGAGGCCAAGGCAGAAATGGAAAAAGGACAGAAACTCTTCAAGGAAAAAGGGATGCAACGTTCCGTCGTCATCCTAAATAGCGCCATTTTAACCATGCAGTTCAAAAAGATCGCCCAAGAAACAGGAATCTACGCGTGGGAACGTTATATCGACGCCAGCAATACCCCGGATTGGGAAGCAAAAGGGGTGGCGTGGATCAAAAACGGCATTGAACCATAAAAAGAGAAGTAGAGCATAAGAAAATGTGCGGTCCCGTCCCCCCGTTCAAACAAAGCGCAATTCCAGACGGAAAAACATAAGAAGAAAGGAGGAGAAAATGAAGAAATTCATCACTTTTTGCCTGATAGCAACGATAGGAGTTTTTTTCACCATGACGGTTTATGCAGGCGACCAAGCCACCCCCCAAGAAGTCATTCAAAAGGTCAAGGAAGCAGCCGACTATCTTTCGAAAAAAGGTGAAGCGGGTTTGGCAGATTTCAACAAAAAAGGGACCAAATGGGTTTGGAAAGACACCTATATTTTCGTCTATTGCTGTAAAAAAGGCACCGTAGCCGCTCATCCTATCAAGCCAAAGCTGGTAGGAAAGAATCTCATGGGACTTAAGGATATTAAAGGAAATATGTTGTTCGTGCGGCTTTGCGAAGCAGCCAAGAATCCCAAAGGTGGCTGGGTGGAATACTGGTGGCCAAAGCCGGGAGAGAAAAAACCGAGCCGAAAGATCTCCTATATCTTGCAGGTGCCGGGACAACCATATCAAGTAGCCGCAGGAATTTACAATGACAAAATCACCGTGGACGAGCTGAACAAAATGCTTAAATAATCGTCTATGCTTTCTGGCAGGGAGGGGAATTCTCCTCCCTGCCAGCCATGCAGCGAATGAAGGAGGAATCGATTAATTATGAAAATCGCATATAAACTTACATTACTGATTATCATCGTCCTCGTTCTGTTTCTCGTGGCGACACTTTCCATCCGGAATGTATATAACGGAATAGAGACAAAACACAGCCAGAACAGGAAGGTTGAGTTGGCTGCACAAAATCTGCTTCAGGCGGTCATCTATGAAAAAGAATACATCAGAAATCCCAACAAGGCCATCCCTAAAAAGGTCAGCAACTTCATAGAGGAAGCAAAAAAGTATTTAAAAGATACAAAAAACTCAACCATCAAAGGTTTCCTCCAATCTTTAACGGCTTATGAAAATAAATTTAAAGAAGCGGTCTCCATTACGGAACGCTCCAATGAAAAACTTCAGCTCATTCGGAGTTGGATCAACAAGGTCGATACCGAAAGCAAAAAAATCATCGAACAAATCACTTATGAAAAAGGTCTTGCGGCAGTCGAACTAGAGCCGTTTGATGCAAACAAGCTCTCATTTTTGGATGGAACACAGAAAATTGCCATTTATGCCCTTGATTTTCTCGAAGGCTTAAACGAGAGACTTCTCATAAAAGGAGACATTAAAGGGACCCAAAAACTCTTCCAAGAAACGATAAAGGCCATCCGCCGTGAAGCGAAGAATCTATCAGCCCTATCCCATTTTATCAAGAGTAAATCTTATACCGCCTATGCAAATCTCACAACGAATTTTATCAAAGAGCTTCCACCCTTGAGTACGGAGCTGCTTAACGAATGGGCAAAGCGCCAGCGGGCAAGCAAAGACTTAGAGAAGATTCGCGAAAAGGCGTTATCCATGGCACGGTCAATCGTTACCATCAACGCCAAAGACATTCAAAAAGCAAAAGAAAGTGCTACTACAAAAAACCTCATCATTATGGGTATTTCCCTCCTTGTGATAGTCTTTATCGCCTTTTGGATCGGAAGGGGTATCATCCACCCCATCAACGAAATTCTTACGGTCGTTCAATCTATTGCAGCAGGGGATTTCACAAAAGTAATTGACATCCAAAGCAAGGACGAGATAGGTCAGATGGCGCAAGCCTTGCATAAAATGCTCAACGGTGTCATTGGCCAAGGCCAATCGGTCATCAGAGGAATTCCAGATCCTTTCATCATGGTTGACAACGAAAGGAATATCCTCTTCATGAACGAAGCATGTGCCGAATTAACGGGTTTCTCCATCGAGGAGGCTGTGGGCAAGATGAAAGGGGTGGAAATTTTCAACTCTCACAAACTCCCAAAATGCGAGATATGCGATACTCTTAAGGAATCACAAGAAACCAATCAACCCGTTGTTGGTAAAAAGGTGAAAATGAAAAACAGGGAGGGCAAAGAAATTCCTCTTGTGATTAGCTGCTCCCCTCTCCGCGATTTGAAGGGGGAGATGACGGGTGGAATGATAATCTTGCGAGACATTACAGAAGACGTGGAACGAGAGGAAACCATCCGTCAAAATCAAGAGTTACTGTTGGAAGTGGCCCAAGAGGTTCAGGAAGTGGCAAACCTCGTAGATGCCGCGTCAGAATTACTATCGTCTCAATCCGAAGAAATCGCGGCAGGAGCCGAAGAACAATCGGCCCAGGCCAATCAAGTAGCTACTGCAGTAGAAGAAATGAGTGCCACCATTTCCGAGGTGGCCAAAAGTGCTCAAGATGCCGCTGACTATTCCCAGGAAGCACGAGATGTCGCTGAAAAAGGGAGCCACATAGTTGAAGAATCTATCCAAAAGATTCAACATCTTTCCGTCACAACTCAAGACGTAGCGAAATCCGTTGAAGCATTAGCCGAGAAAAGCCGTGAAATAGACAAAGTCATTGAAGTCATCAGCGACATCGCTGACCAAACCAATCTTTTGGCCCTAAACGCCACCATCGAAGCTGCCTCGGCAGGTGAGGCAGGAAAAGGGTTCGCCGTGGTGGCAGGTGAGGTAAAAGAGTTAGCTAAACAGACGGCAGCTTCCACTGAAAGCGTGGGTGTGGCCATTCAGCAGATCCAAGAGGGAATTAAAAACGCTGTAGATATGATCGAAGAAACATTAAAGGAAGTCATGCATACCACCACTTTAGCAAACGAAGCCGGTGAATCACTGAGAGAGATCGTCAATAAAGCCGGAAACACGGCAAAAATGGTCACTAATATCGCCGCGGCTGCCCAGGAACAATCTGCAGCGGTCGAGGAAATCAGTAAAAACGTAGATGGTATCATGACCGTTAGCCAGGAAACGGCACAGGGTATTGCTGAATCGGCTAGGGCATCCAGGGAACTTCGTCAACTGTCCAAAAAGCTCCTGGAAACAGTAAAACGGTTCCAACAAAATAATAACGACTTAACTTAAAAAAGGAGGGGAAACGTGAACATTGAATTCATCAACCCATTTATCAACGCCACCATGTCTGTTTTGGAAACAATGTGTATGCTCCCTTCAACGCCGGGAACCCCCTATGTCAAAAAGGACAACAAAGCCATCGGAGACGTCTCCGGAATCCTAGGCTTGGCAGGGGAACAAACAGGATCTTTCGCCGTCAGCTTCTCCGAGTCGTGTATCCTCCGAGCCGTTTCAAATATGTTAGGGGAAGAAATCACTACATTAAACAAAGACGTGGAAGACGCCGTTGGCGAGATCACCAACATGATATCGGGGGGTGCAAGAAGGGAATTGGGAGAAAACGGTTTTCATTTTGAGATGGCTCTTCCAACCGTTGTAATAGGAAAAAACCATTCCATTTCCCACATCGGCAGGGGAGAAACCGTTGTCATCCCTTTCAGCACAGACGCCGGTCCCTACGTGGTAGAGGTGAGTTTTTCCAATACCTAAACTTCTCCGGGAGATACCAAAATGGAACAATTTGCCACCTTTTATTTGAACGACACTCTTCTGGGGCTTCCCATTCTTGCGGTCAGAGAAATCAATCCCCACATTCAGATGACAAATGTCCCCTTAGCTCCCGAGTTCATCCGAGGACTCGTGAACCTAAGAGGACAAGTCGTGACCATCATCGATCTGGGGATAAAACTGGGATTAGGAAAGCGTGAACTTCACAATCAAACCCGGCTAATCATTATAAAAACAAACTCTGAACTATCGGAACTAGCCATCGAAAAGGGGATAAAGACCTCTGATGATCCGGTTGGACTCTTAATCGACGAAATCGGAGACGTAGTCTCCGCAGAGGAAGAAGAAATCGACCCTCCCCCAGCAAATATGGATATCGGAGACCTAAAGTACATCAGAGGAGTGGTAAAAACCAACGAAACCCTTCTAACCCTTCTCAACCTCAACCAGCTTTTGATGACAGAAAACATGCCTGAAACAAACTAGCGTGTTGCGGAAAGGAGTATCTGAATGGGGAATAAAAAGGCAAAGATCCTCATCACAGACGACATGGTCACCTATCGGATCATTCTATCGAGTATCCTACGTACGTTCGATGATGTCGAGATCGTCGGATCAGTCAAAAACGGGCTGGAAGCCTTAAACAAAATTCCGGAATGCCATCCAGATATAATCACCCTTGACGTAGAAATGCCGGTAATGGATGGTCTGACTGCCCTTAAAAAGATAAAAGAGCAGTATCCGGAAATCGAAGTCATCATGGTTTCAGGAGCCAATCGAAAAAATGCCGATGTAACCCTGAAAGCACTCCAGGCGGGAGCATTCGATTTTATTGTCAAGCCAGATGCCACCTCTGCCGAAGAAGCGCGGAAGGAACTCTCGAGTGCACTCCGAAAACATATCAGTGCCATCCTTGAGAGAAAAATCGAAAGAAAACAGACAAAACCTCTTGCGTCTATTCGTCCTCAAAAAACGTTTGCCAAGGCAAAACCGATCGCCGCTCCCTCCAAAGGAATACCGAAAAAGATAGAGCTGATTGCGATTGGTGTTTCAACAGGAGGGCCAAACGCCCTGGGAAAACTCTTACCTAGACTCTCGAAAAATTTACCCCCAATCCTAATCGTCCAGCACATGCCACCCATCTTTACAAAATCTCTTGCCGAAAATCTCAACAAACACACCCCCTTAACAGTAAAAGAAGCCGAAGAGGGAGAGATTATCGAACGGGGAACTACTTACATCGCCCCAGGAGGACGGCACATGCTCCTTCGAAGAGATGGAGTCAACTACAAAATAGGATTGAACGACAATCCTCCTGAAAACAGCTGCCGCCCTGCCGTCGATGTTTTGTTCCGCTCCATCGCCAATTACTTTCCTGCAAACCACGTTTTGTGCATCATCCTTACAGGGATGGGTTCAGATGGTTTCAAGGGAGTTCAAGCCCTGAAAAGGAAAGGAAGCTACTGTATTGCTCAAGATGAAAAAAGTTGTGTCGTATATGGAATGCCTCGTTTTATCGTGGAAAACGGCTTGGCAGACGAGGTGCTCCCACTTGACGAAATCGCTCCCCGTATTAACAAAATCGTAGGTGTCGTATGAGTACCATTGCAGCTTTGACCAATGAGGAATTCAACCTCTTCAGAAAACTGATCGAAGAAAACTCGGGAATCACCCTGGGTGATGCAAAGAGTTATCTCGTGGAAAGCCGCCTCCGGCCACTTTTGAAGGCAGCAGGCTGCTCCACGTTCCGAGAATTCTATCAGAAGGCCCTGGATCGGAAAACAGGGTGGATCGATAAAATCATCGATGCCATGACAACCAACGAGACTCTCTGGTTCAGAGATAGAAACCCTTTCATTATCCTGCGAGACAAACTCCTTCCAGAACTGGCTGAAACCTCCAAACGGCGAAAGGTGCGCTTTTGGTCTGCAGGGTGTTCCACAGGCCAGGAACCCTACTCGATTGCAATCACCATTTACGAATATTGTGCCAAACATCCAAACACAAATCCATCCAGATTCGAAATCCTCGGCACGGATATCTCTCCCTCCGCCCTCTTTATAGCCATCGCCGGAAGATACGAGGGCTTAGGCATTTCTCGTGGCATGGATCAATCCATTCTTCCAAAATATTTCAAGAAAGATGGAAAAGCTTATGTAATAAAAGATGAAATCAAATCACTTGTGCGCTTCAAACAGTTCAATCTGCAAAATTCTTTTACACTTTTAAGTAAATTCGATGTCATTTTTTGCCGAAATGTGGCCATCTATTTCAGTGACGAATTCAAACGGGAACTCTTCAAAAAATTCCATCAGGCACTTCACCCCAAGGGTTATCTATTCCTCGGAAGCGCAGAAAATCTACGAGGATTATCGTCTGATTTTGAAGCACTGGAGTATAAACACTCATTCTATTACCAAGCAAAATAAAGACAATAAGGAGGGATATTTTCATGGTGTTCTCTAAATTGCTATCAGGTTCGTCGAGAAAAGGCAAAGGACTTTCTCTATCTTGGAAAATTGGTTTAATCATAAGCATAAACCTCCTTCTTTTGGTTGCCATCGTGGTGCAAAACCTGATTGTCACAAAAAGTGCCCAAACAGATGGACTTGTAATCAACATCGCAGGTCGCCAACGAATGTTGACACAAAAAATGACAAAAGCCGTCATGGATGTGGCTCTCTCACGTTATGCAAAAGCAGAAGCCCTCAAGAAAGCGGCTCGTTCCCACACCACCTTTCAGGAAGCCAAGACCGCCATCCGGTGGTTTGACGAAAGTCTTAAAGCCCTCATTGATGGAGGCCCTTCCCCCACATACGACCCGATTGCCAAAAAAGAAATCAAAACCCCTCCTCTTCCGCCCTGCAGAAACCCCGAAATCAAAAAACAACTTTTAAAAGTCAAAACCCTGTGGAAAGCTTTCAAACCCAAGCTGGAAAAGATACTGGTTTCCAAAGAGGTCTCCCAGGACATTATTGACGACTATAACTGGATTTTTGCCAACAACTTGAAGCTGTTAAGCGCCATGAACAAAGCAGTTTTCATGTTCGCAAAAGATTCCAAGAAAAGGGTTATTCACACCCAGATCTTCCTGCTTTTTTCCCTTTTGGTCGGGGTTATAATTTTCTTTATCACCCTTCTCCTTGTCAAAAAGATGGTGCTTCTCCCGGTTCTCGAAGTTGTGGAATTCTCCAAAAGGCTGGAAGAGGGGGATTTAAGCAAGCGGCTCCATATACGTTACCAGGATGAAATAGGCCAAATGGCCAGAGCAATCAATCGGTTTGTAGATACCCTCTCCAAGCAGATTACCACCCTTAACAATGCGGCAAAGAATCTGGAGGCCTCTTCCCATACGTTAGAAGACGTCGCCCATACTCTGTCAAGCGGATCAGATGAAGCGTCCACCCAAATTGACACCGTTGCCGCCGCCGTTGAGGAAATATCCGTCAATATTTCAACGGTGGCAAGCAGCAACGAAGAAGCCAGTAGCAACAGTGCCAATATCTCGAAAGGCATGGAAACCCTCAACGAAAATGTTAAGATGATCTCGGAAAACGCCGATAATCTTTCACAGAATGTAAGTTCCATCGCCCAAGCCATGAAAGAGATGGAATCTTCCCTCAACACGATAGCAGAAAACTCAAACAGCGCGGCTGATATTATACACAAAGCCAAAAAGGCCTCAGAAGAGACCACCAACGGCATGAAACTCCTGGAAAATCGCGCGAAAGAGGTAGGAAAAATTGTCAACGTCATCACGGACATCGCAGACCAAACCAATCTCCTTGCCTTAAACGCAACCATTGAGGCAGCCTCTGCTGGAGAAGCAGGAAAGGGATTTGCCGTTGTAGCTGGAGAGGTAAAGGAATTGGCGAAACAAACCGCCCAAGCGACTCAAGATATTACAGAAAAGATTGAAGGCATCCAAAAACAAACCCATTCCGCCACACAAGCTATCCAATCCATTGTCGAGATTATCAACGAAATTAACGAAACATTTAATTCCATCCTCAATCTTGTCAACAAACAAGTATCCGTTACGAAAGAATCCTCCCGCCAGATTGATGATTCAGCAAACCAAACGACTGAAATCGCCAGTGCGATAGAACAAGTTGCGATTCGAACCCAAGAAATGGCATCGAACATTAACGAAATGAACTTGGGGCTTAATGAAATCGCGAAACAGACCTCCGAACTCTCCGTAGGAGCCAACGAAATATCCTCGAGCGTCCAAGGCGTCCATAAAGTCATCTTAACCGTAAAGGACCAGTCTATGGATGTGACGGCTCAATCGAGACAGCTGACGGAAGCTGTTTCAGAGCTAAAAAACATCGTAAAACAATTTAAACTTCCAGAGGAGTCATCCAATGGACAATCAAGATAGAGAGATACTTAATGAATTTGTTTCTGAGTCACGGGAGCATCTTGCAGATATCGAAAGCGACCTTTTGGCTATGGAAGAAGCGGGAGACAATGCAGATGACGAGCTCATAAACCGTGTGTTTCGCGCCATCCATACCGTCAAAGGGGCAAGTGGATTCTTCGGTCTTCAAAAGATCTCCAAGCTCTCTCATACCATGGAGAATGTCTTGATGAAAATCCGTGATCGGGAACTCCCTATCACCTCGGAGCGCATCGACATCCTCCTCACTGCCTCAGATTTATTGAAAGGAATGATTGACGATATCGAAAACAGCGAATCCACCGATATCGAAGAAGCTCTCCAAGCTCTTCAGGCGACATTAGAGGAAGGGAAAGGACAAAAGGAAGCGGCCCCCAGCAAAGAAGACTCCTCTGAAAAACCGATTGACGAAAAGACTGACATTCCCCCAGAAGTCCGGAAAGCATCAGAAAAAAAAGGCCCCATGAATCTCTACCACTTTTTCATGAATGCTTCCTCCATAAAGACCTCCTTCGAAAAAGAAACCAATGGAGATACCCTCAAAGAGGTGTTAGAACAAGTGGGCGTCGTGGTCTATTCAAAACCCGATGCGGGAAATATCAAACGGGAAGACACCTCTCTTCCTGAAAAGATTGACATCTATTTTATGACCATTTTAGAACCGGATGTGCTTTCTATCACCTTCGGCATCGACGAAAAAGAGATAGAAACCGTCCCATCCGCTCCCTCAGAGAAAGGAAAAGACGAAACAGGGAAAAAGGAAGAAAAAGGAGAAGGGGAAGAAAAAGGAGAAGGAGAAGAAAAAGGAGAAGGAGAAGAAAAAGGAGAAGGAGAAAAACATATCGAACCACCTGAATCCAAAAAAGAGGAAGAACCTCCTGCAAAAAAGGTTCAAAAACAACCTTCTAAAGCTCCTACCAAAACAATTCCCAAACATCCTCAACCCCATCAAGAAACCATCCGCGTAAATGTACGTCTCCTTACACGTCTCATGGATCTTGCCGGTGAGTTAGTATTGGGACGAAACCAACTCATGCAAACCCTAAAAGATCGAGACAGAGATCTCCCTATCCTTCACACCCTTTCCCAGCGTGTCACGGAACTCCAAGAGCATGTTATGCAAACCCGGATGCAGCCGGTTGGAAACGTCTTCAATAAGTTTCCCCGGATCGTTCGGGATATGAGCAAAAAGGTTAATAAAAAGATCAGATTGATTATCGAAGGAAACGAAGTTGAGCTTGACCGTTCCATCATCGAGGTTATTAGTGATCCTTTAACCCATCTTATTCGAAACAGCGTGGATCACGGAATTGAACCGCCAGAAGAACGAGTCAAAGCGGGAAAGGAAGCGGAAGGAACTATTTGGCTTCGCGCCTACCAAGAAGGTGGCCAGGTCAATATTGAGATCCAAGATGATGGAAAGGGAATCGATCCGGAAAAAATCCGCGCCAAAGCCCTGGAGAAAGGCCTAATCAAGCCCGAAGAAGCAGAAAACATGAGCAATAAGGAATTGATCAATCTCATTTTCTTGCCAGGTTTCTCTACTGCCGAAAAGATTTCCGACATCTCGGGGCGAGGTGTAGGAATGGACGTGGTCAAAACCAATTTCGAAAAATTTGGAGGAGTTGTCGAAATCAACTCCGAAAAAGGAAAAGGAACAACCGTTACAGTCCGCCTCCCTTTGACTTTGGCCATCATTCCCTCCATTATCACGAAGGTCGAGAAACAGAGGTTTGCGGTTCCTCAAGTCAATTTAGAGGAAATTGTCCGTGTAAAAGGCGAAAGCGAAAAAATGAAGATTGAACGGGTAAAAGGATATGAGGTTCTTCGGCTCCGGGGACATCTCCTCCCCCTTGTTCGTTTAGCTGATGTTTTAAAAATACCACGCACTTTCGTGCATCCCATCACCAAAGAAATAGTTCCTGATCGGCGCGTGAATATCGCTGACAGACGATACGAGAACCGTGTCGGCCGCCCGGGGAAAGAGAAAAGAGAATTCAAAGATCGGCGCGTTCACCCCCAAACCCTTAATATCCTAGTCCTCAAATTGGGAGGAAGCCGTTATGGATTAATCGTTGACCAGGTTCTCGACACAGAAGAAATCGTTGTTAAACCCCTTTCCAGTTACCTCAAAACCATCGCTTGCTTCTCAGGAACAACCATCATGGGAGACGGAAGGGTCGCGATGATTCTCGATGTTCAAGGCATCGCAAGAACAGCAAACCTCAAGCTCGCCGATATTGAGGAAATCTCCAAAGCGGAGGAAGAAAATCTCGTAAGAAAAGGTATGATGGAAAAACAGTATGTTCTCCTTTTCTCTGTAAACGAAAACGAAGCCTTTGCCCTTCCTATGTCCATGGTTGCACGGTTGGAAAAAATTTCCGTTAAGGACATAGAAACGGTTGGCGAAAAAGAATTTATCCAACTAAGAGGAATCAGTCTGCCTCTGATTCGCTTAGAACGTTATCTCTCTATCAATCCCCCCACTGAAGAACATGAATCCCTTTTTGTCATCGTCCCGCGGATGACGCGGCACCCCATGGGAATCGTCGCAACGCAAGTCATCGACGTCCTAGAAACGACGATAGATCTCGACACAGAAACGATGCACGAAAAGGGCTTTCTAGGAACGGTTATTATCGCGGGAAGAACCATGCCTATGCTCGATTTGTTTGCCCTCCTTGAACTGGTGGATCCCGAGCAGCGCCAGGTGATTGAATCTGTGACTGGAAATACAAAACCCGCTCGTATCCTCCTCGTGGAAGACACACCCTTCTTCATGAAGCTCACACGTCAATACTTGGAATCAGCTGGCTATGAAATATTAGAAGCAACCGATGGCGTTAAGGCCCTCGAAATCTTAAGAAAAGAGCCCATTGACCTTGTTATCAGTGACATAGAAATGCCCATTATGGATGGCTATGAACTGATCCAAACGATCCGTAAAGATGAAAATCTAAGTCATATCCCCGCCATGGCACTAACGGCTCTTTCCGACCCCAAACACCGTTCTAAAGGGCTTTCTCTTGGTTTCGACGAATATGAAATTAAAATTGACAAGACCCGCGTCCTCTCAAAAGTCTACCAATTACTCAACAAGAAAAAAGTAACGGCGGCATAATGCAATCATTTACCAGAGGAGGAGAGGTAAAATGCCTGAAAAAGGAAGGGATATTTTAGCTAAATTAGCAGAGATTCAAGATCTTCCCTCCATTCCCGAAATTGTTTTACAAGTCATGAAACTCATAAAGGATCCCAATACCAGTGTCTCAGACATCGTAAAATTTATTAAAGAAGATCCTGTCATTACGGCAAAAGTTCTCCAGATTGCCAACTCTCCCCTTTTTCGTGGAACCACGGAAATCACCTCCCTCCCCTACGCTGTTTCAAGGTTGGGACTTCTCGAAATCGAAAAGATTGTTCTCACGCTCTCAATGATAAAAGGGATTAAAGGTATGACTAAAGAAGAATCCCGTCTCTTTTGGAAACATTCCGTCTCCGTCGCCTTGATGTGTGATGTCGTCAATGAGTTCTCAAGTAACCCCCTCACACCTCACGACCCCGCTCGAAATGATTTGTTCGTAGGCGGTCTCCTCCATGACATTGGACTCCTTGTGTTAAAACACTATTTTACCAGCGAGTATGAACAAGTCGTTATCGTGTGTGAAGCGGCAGACACGATCCTCCATGAAACCGAACGTGAAGTCATAGGTACGACCCACGCAGAAATTGGAGCAACTCTCGCAGAAAACTGGAACATTCCTCAATCGGTTACCGCCATGATCGAATTTCACCATGAACCAGAGCGCGCCCCAGATGAATTCCTTCAACTTGTTCAGATCGTTAATATCTCCGACTTTATTTGCAACAATCAAGGACTGGGCTTTAGCGGAGAACTTAACGTGACCAAGTTTTCCGAAACAGCATGGTGGAAATTGGGCCTGAAGATAGAAGATGTGCCTGCTATGCTAGAAAAGGTCAGGGTGAAATCTCAAGAATCCGCTCTTCTTACTACCATAGGCATCTGACCTGGATGCTTGCGACGATCAATGCGATAACAACTCCCTGCAAATCTTTTAGCATACTTTTTCATCTCTGTCGCAATAGAGGTAATTTGCCCATAATGTATAAGCGGGGAAATATGGGTGCTGATCGCCACCCCAATGGAAACGGACATAATAGGAAACTCCATCCTTTTTCCCTGTCGGTTCACGGAGGCTATAAATCCCTGCCTTCGATCCTCATCGTCATAGAAGATGGGAACAATCTGGTCAAAATTCCGAATGATTTCCTCACAGACAGAAGCGACATTGTCCGGAGAAACAATAAACACAAAATCGTCCCCCCCGATATGCCCCACAAAGGCGTTGGGGTCCTTTTTAGCAAACACGACATTCCCCGCTAAACGCGCGGCCATCCGAAGCACCTCATCGCCCCGGCTAAATCCATAACGATCGTTGAAGGCCTTAAAATTGTCAATGTCCATATAGGCCAAGGCAAACGGCGTTTTCGTGTCGATCCGTTCCTGAATCTGCTGGATAATGGTATTATTCCCCGGTAATCTGGTCAAAGCATTGGCATCCAGATTTTTCTCCCCTCGTGAGAAAATCAATTGAATCCGAACCAGCAATTCGGAAAAATCGACGGGCTTGCAAACAAAATCATCGATCATCCAATGGTCAATCCGTTCTTTGCCGAGAAACTCCTTCAAAATCATCGCAATGATGGGAAGGTGACCATAGATATTGTCCTTTTTTATTTCACAACAGAGACTTCCCAATTCTTCTTCCTTCTCTTCATCCCTATCCACATCGATCACTATCAAATCGGGAGGATCGTTATAAATCATCGCCAATGCTTGACTACCGTCACCAACCGCCGTAAATGATCCACCCATCTTCTCAGACAAGGCCTTCAACCATGCCTGCGTTTCCTTTTCGTTTCCGATGAAGAGAATCCTCTTCGAATTTATAGGGATTTCTTTCTCTATCACTTTCTTCAACTGAAAAGATCAAAGGTATCTACAGACTCGATCTCTTCCCATGCTTCCGAAACCAGTATGGGAATATCCTTTTCCGAAAAGCCGAGACGTTGCCACGCCGTTTCGTCCAATTTTGGAACATAGGAATCACCACTCATACCATAGCCCCAAGCCTTCACCAAAATATCCGAAAGATGGACAATCGCTGTCTGTAAAGGAGCATTCCTCGAAATAGAGGGGTTGTGATGATACAAAATGGGTTCCACAAGGGTAATTGGCAAGTTCCAATCTTTCACAACCCATCGAATGACACTAGCGTGATCCGTTCCGAGTATTTCCCGTTCACATTCGATGATATAAGTCTTTTCCTTCTCTGTACATGCAATGATTTGCTGGAATTCTTCCGGCAACTGGGAACTGATCACCACTTTTCCAAGATCATGCAACAAACCGGCAGTCGAAACCTCTTCCGGATCGATGGAGGGAAAACGGCGCGCCAACCGGATGGCAATCGCCGCACAGCCGATAGAATGTTCCCACAACCCCTTCATCTGTTCAATCATTATATCAAACACGGAAGCGGTGAGAACAAGGCTCTTAATCACATTGAAACCCAGCAAGACCACACCATGTGTCACCGAAGAAATTCTTCCGGGAAATCCGTAGATGGGAGAGTTGATCAACTGTAAAACCTTTGCCGCCAACACCTGATCGGTAGAAATGACCTTTCCCAATTCATCCGCCGAAGTCTCGGTAGACTCCACCATCCGGCTTATTTTAGCTACAACCGTTGGAAGCGTCGGAAGTTTTTTCAATCTTTCAATCTTCTTTCGTATAATTTCGCTATCTCGCCTCTCCATTTTCCTTTCTCTTTTTTCTTACAACAATATTATCCCTAAAGTGTTCATTCGGGGGATTTCATCTTCTCCCAAATCGCTTCTTTCATCGCCATCAAAAGGGGAAAGCGTCGAACATGACGAAAGCGGTCTTCCAGCCTCTCATGGAGCGTTTCGGGAGACACCTCCTCTGTTCCATCATCCACCGGATGCCCTTCTACGACTATCTTCGATATATCCATCGATTTAAGACGATCAATCAGGCTATCCGTCAAAGTCGTTCCTTCACCACAAAGGGTAATCCCCTTTTGATTGGTAATAGACTTCGCTAAAATCATTCCCGGTTCCGCCTGATCGATAGATATCTTTTGCACGTTCGTCGCCTCCTTTTTTTATGTCTTTGCCGAATGGCTGCCTAGCGAATCACGAATTCTTTGAAACCTACGTCATACACACCTCCCCCCTTCAAAAAGGTATTTAAAGCCGGCACCAATTCCTTTTTGAATGCCCTTTCTATCGTCACAGAATCTTTTGCTTTAGAAAAATGTTTCTTCAGTTCATTATAGACCAATGTTCGCAACGTATCCTTTTTCTCCACGACGTCGGGGGGAACCTTTTTGCCAATAAACTCAATATAAAGCCGAATGGACAAGAAACGATCTTCTCCGCTTTCATGATCCCTTATCCTCAACAAGAAAGGGGAGAGATCGTACTGGGTGATCACGACTTTTCTCTCTATCTTTTTTTTCTTTTTCAAGGTTTTCAGCGCCGTTATCTTTGTTCTCTTTTTACCTAGCGCCGCCTGTTTCCTTTTGACATAGAGAGAAGCGAAAAAGAAAGAGAGTAAAAGCACAAGAAGAAAAGAACAAAAACCGATCAAAACCCACTTTAGCTTCCTCCCTTTCCCTCCCAATGAGAGTTCCTCAATATCTTCAAATTCATCCTCGCCTTCTACCTCTTCTTCCTCTTCTAGATCATCACTTCTTTCCTCCTCTGGGAAAGTCTTTTCTTGGAATGACTCCTTGCCTTCAGTCTCCTCTCCGTCTTTCTCTTCGAAAAGAGGTTCTTTCTCTAGCTCGGCTGTCGAAGTCGCCTCCTGTACCTCATTAAGCTCTCTGTCTTGATCCGCCATTTGCTAAATCCTAATAGGAACACATCGTCCATAGGCAAGAGCCGCCTCTTGGCGAACTTCCTCGTCCTCGTCAGAAAAACGCTCCAAAATCTTTTCTTTCACCCCTTTCGCACGAAGATTCCCCAATGACGAAAGCGCGGCTTTCCTCACCATCCAACTTTTGTCTTCTAACACCTCCACCAAGGTATCGATAACCGTTTCATCCCGCGTGTTTCCGAGGGCAATCGCAGCCGCCCGCCTTACTTCTGGCCGTTCATCTTTGAGCGCCTTGACAAAGAGAGATTTACCATCCTCCGTCTTGAGATTATTCAACGCAATCACAATTTCCTGTCTCACCTCCCAATGGGGGTCTTCGTAACACGCAATCAAACGCTCCGAGGCCTCTGTCGCGTTTACCTTCCCCAATGCGATAGCCGCTGCTTGTCTCACTTGCCATTGTTCGTGTTTAAGACACTGGACCATTGCTTCCATTGCCCGACTCTCCCCCATCACTGCAAGACCTGACAAGGCTGCCACAATATGACCGGCATTACCACTTTCAAGAATCTGAACAAGGGGTTCAATGACCTGTTTTCTCTTTATCCTGCTCAACGCCCACGCCGCAGCACGCAAAACAGGAAGATAAACCTCTTTTTCCGCCGTCTCAGTTCCCCAGATTTCAGCAATAGCCGCTTTCACTTCCGCCTGGGATTTGGCCCTTTGGCTTAAAATCTTTATGATTCGAATTCTTAGATTCTCTTCTTTGGCTCCAATCAATCTCATTAAAAATGGACCCGATCTCTCTTCTTCGAGTTTCCCAAGGGAAATCGCTGCCGCTTGCCTTACCTTCCATTGAGAATCTTTCAAGAGAGACACCAGAACAGGAGCTGCTCCTGTTATCTTCTCCTCCCCAACAGCCAATGCCGCACTACGACGCACATTTGGATTTTCAGACTTCAGCGCTGTAACGATAGTCTTTATAACTGTTCTTTCCATCTTTGCATCTTTCCCTCTACACTATTTTTTCATCCTATAAGAATAAATCAGGGCATCCCCCCGGTTAAGAAGAAAAAATCTTCTCGATCTTTTCACTCAATGTTTCTGCGGTAAACGGCTTAACAATATAATTGCTAACTCCCGCCTTAACTGCATCAACAATATTTTCTTTTAACGCTTCTGCCGTCACCATGAGGAAAGGAATGTCCTTCAAATTTTCATCTGCACGAACGGCCTTAAGTAGCTCCAAGCCCGTCATATTCGGCATATTCCAATCCGACACAATAAAATCAACCGGCTGACTCTTTAGTATCTTCAAAGCCTCTCTGCCATCTTGGGCTTCCACAAAATTCGTGTACCCCAACTGCTTTAATATGTTTTTAACGATTCGCCGCATGGTCGCGAAATCATCCACAATCAAAATTCTCATTTTGGGATCTGCCATACCTTCCTCCTTTTCCAAAAAAATTTATTTCACTTTTCCTTCCATACAACTACGCAGGCGCAAAATGGCTTGAGAGCGCATCTGCGAAACCCTCGATTCCGTCACATTGAGAATATATCCAATCTCTTTCATCGTCAATTCTTCATAATAGTAAAGTGTCATTACCAATCTCTCCCTCTCCGGCAGTTTCTCGAGGCACTCCGTCACTTTTGAGACCATATCCCGAAACTGGGCAAAAAGAAACGGATCACTCTGTTTCGTAGCATGAACCAAACGGTATAGACGTTCCTCCCACCCTGTCCCATCTTCCAAGTTTCTTCCGAGATCCTCCAGTTGAATCACAACACCCGTTGTTGCCTCTCGGAGGAGTTTGAAATATTCTTCCAATCCGATATCCATCTCCTCCGCAATCTCCTCCGGTTGAGGGGGGCGATTCAATCGCTTTTCCAATTCCTTATACACCTTCTCCACTCTGTTAGATTTCTTACGGACAGAACGAGGAAGCCAATCGTTCTTCCGCAATTCATCCAACATGGCCCCCTTAATCCGATACTCCGCATACGTCTTAAATTTCACACCTTTCGATGGGTTGTACTTCTCCACCGCATCTAAAAGCCCAATCACACCCGCATCAATCAAGTCTCCCACCTCTACCGTAGCAGGCAATTTCATCGCCATCCTTTGTGCAATATACTTTATGATGGGTGCGTACTCTTCAACCAGTTGCTCCTTCGTAACTCCCTCAATCTCTGCTTCATACGCTGTAACCTTTTTAATCATCATCCGAAATATAACAACAACCCGCCAAATATCAGCGTTTCATTCTTCCTTTCCCTTTTCTAACAACTGCCTCCAAAAGAATTTAACATTCCCGTGATTAGATGTCACGGGCAAAGGAGTTTTCAGAAACTTGTCCGCCAACGTTTCAAAGGAAAGACTGATAGGAGCCGTCGGGTATTGCTCCACCACAATTTTCTGCAACCTCACCGCCTTTTTCACGTGGTCATCGTAGGGGAGATACCCCAAATACGTGATTGAAATATTGAGAAAGCGCTCCGAAACCATACTCAGTTTTTTGAAAACCTCGTCCGCATCCTTTTTTCCTTTCACTCCATTCACAAGGAGACAAAAGTGGTGTTCAGCATACCTTAAAGACATGACCTTCATCAAGGCGTATGCATCGGTGATTGAGGTCGGTTCCGGAGACACCACCACAATGATCTCGTGAGCCGCAACATTGAAATACATCACATTCGAAGATATTCCCGCTCCCGTATCGATGATCAAAACATCGATCACCCGATCCATCGTCTCAAAGGCAGAAAGAATCTGAAGGCGCTGCTCACGCGTCAGCTCGGCAAGCTCCTGAATCCCAGAGCTGGCTGGAAGGATAAGGATCCCACCCGGTCCTTTTACTAAAATATCGCTTAACTTCTTCTCCCCGTTGAGGAGATGTTGAATCGTATATTGGGGAGTAAGTCCTAGCAAAATATCAACATTCGCCAAACCAACATCCGCATCTAATATCATCACACGTTTCCCTCTCTTGGCAAGGGCATACGCCAAGTTCACGACGATGTTCGTTTTTCCCACCCCCCCCTTTCCGCTGGTAACGGACACCACCCTAACCCTATGTCCAGGGGTAGGGGCAAGATTCATGCGTTCACTGGATACGCGAAGTCCTGCCGCTTGATCCATAAAAATCTCCTTGACTCCTTATCGGTTAATATTATCTCCCTCAAGCGCTTCGGATGCGCCACCTCCATATCACCAGGAACATTCTGCCCCGTTGTTATATAAGAAATGGGAATCTTCGTATGCAAAAATACATTCACCACCTCACCCGGAAACCTCGTTTCGTCCATTTTTGTCCAGATAAGGGAACGTACAGGGAACAGGGAGAATCCATCGACATCATCCAACAAATCTTCCTTTTTTCGACCTGCATCCAGCAACAGGAACGACCACATCTTGTCAAGCATAGGATCCAGCAGTATCTTGATCTCCATCAACCCTTGATCGTCCCGATGACTTCTCCCTGTGGTATCAACCATAAAAATCGTATTCTCAGGATAGGACGAACAGACCCGATAAAGGTCCTTTTTCGAATAAATGGCTTCCACCGGTAATCCCATAAGGCTCCCATAGATATGCAACTGATCCATTGCCCCGATCCGATAAACATCTGTACTCAGCAAAACAATTGGACGCTTCACTTCGTCTTTCCAGCGCGCTGCCAGTTTGGCAAGCGTTGTCGTCTTCCCTACACCCGGAGGCCCAAGAAACGTGACAAAGCGAGGGACGTCTCCTTTCTGAAAAATTTCCCCCGTTACCTTCACCATCCTTTCTAGCACACCTTCTATCTTCCCCTTCAACGAAGAAATGGTTTCTATTCTTCCTGTTTTCGAGGATAACTTTCTGATCAAAGCCCAAGCAATAGCATCTTCTATACCACTTTCCACCAGTCTCTCGAGCCACCACTCATACGGAGAATCCCCTACTTTTCCGTGATGCCGCCGTCCCAACGCCTCATCGACCATCTTTTTCAGAAGGAGCAACGCCGATTCAGTCCTATCCATTTCCCAATCCATTTTTCCTTCTTCCAAAAAATCCGTCCTGTTCGCCTCCCCAGGGGAAATCTTCCTCTTTTCTTCAATCGGCGGCCTGTTCCTTTGTTCCACCAAATCTCTATCCACCGCCGCCATCACGATAACGGCATTCCCTCGTGGCAATTCCTTTTTCTGCGTTGAGAGTATAATCGCCTCCGGACCCATCTCCGCACGGACTTTCTCGACCGCTTTCTGTACTGTCGGGGCTTCAAACTGCTTAATTCGCACGGCTACCTCCAATAACACCCAAAGATTTCACTTGTACCGTATCTGCCAGCTCATTATGAGATAGAACCGTCAAATCGGGGAAAAATCTTTCCACCAACCGCCTCAAATGTGGCCGGACCATGGGGGAGCAAAGGATAACAGGCGGTAAGTTTTTGAGGGAGAATACCTCGAGAGACTCTTGAAGCCTTCTAATGATCTCCTCAGAAGTTTTGGGATCCAAGGCCATATACGATTCTCGATCCGTATGTTTGATACTTGAAGAAATCTTTTCCTCCAAACTAGGCGAAAGGGTCATGACATACACAGTACCGTCTGGTTGCTGCACTTGGCGCGTGATCGTCCTAGAGAGGGTTTGGCGAACATACTCTGTAAGCAAAACAACATTCCTCGTCATGGGAGCATAATCTGCGAGTGTCTCTAGAATACTTCGAAGATCCCGAATGGAAACGCGTTCTCTCAAGAGATTTTGCAGAACCTTTTGCACTTCTCCCAATGTCAAGAGATTAGGAATAAGTTCTTCTACAACTTTCGGATATTGTTGCGATAAGTTATCGAGAAGGTTTTGGGTCTCCTGGCGTCCTAAAAGCTCATGGGCATATCGCCGTATGATTTCCGAAATATGCGTTGCAATGATTGTAGAATGATCCACAACAGTAAATCCTTGAAATTGCGCTTGATCCTTTTCCTTTTCCTCTATCCAAAAGGCCGGAAGCCCAAAAGCAGGTTCTCGTGTCGGTATCCCCGGCAATTCCCCTTTCGCCGTTCCCGGATTCATCGCCAAATAGTATCCCAACAGGAGCTCACCTCGCCCCACCTCATTTCCTTTCAAAAGGATCACATACTCCCCTGGTTTCAATTGAAGGTTATCCCGTATATGCATGGGAGGAACGATAATACCCATCTCCACAGCGAATTGATTCCGTATGGAACGGATGCGATCCAACAACTCACCATTCTGTTCACGGTCCACGATGGGAATCAGGCCATAGCCTACTTCCAAGCCAAGGATATCAAGCGGCAACAGAGCTTCCACAGGTTCCGGTTGAGGCATTTGAGGGCCGCCTCCCTCTCCAGCTTCTTCCGCCTCGACCTGTTTCGCCGATTGATGAACGGCATAGGCGATCCCCCCCATCAACGCTGCAAGGGTAAAAAAAGGGATACCCGGCAGCCCAGGCACCAGCCCGAAGAAGAGAATGATTCCTGCTGCAACTCCAATTGCGCGGGGCTGAAACAAGATCTGATGAACCATTTCCTTTCCCATATTGGATTCGGCTGCCGCACGGGTAACAACCATGCCCGCCGCCGTTGAGATAATCAAGGCTGGAATCTGGGAAACCAACCCATCCCCTACCGTCAAGAGGGTATACGTCTGCGCCGCCTTGACGACAGGCATCCCCTGCTGCACCACACCAATAATCAATCCTCCCAGGATGTTAATCAAAGTTATGACAATGCCCGCAATGGCATCTCCACGAACAAATTTACTTGCCCCATCCATCGCCCCATAAAAATCTGCCTCGCGCTCAATCTCCTGACGTCTCCGGCGGGCCTCTGCATCATCAATCAGCCCTGCATTCAAATCTGCGTCGATGCTCATCTGCTTTCCCGGCATGGCATCTAACGTAAAGCGGGCCGCGACCTCTGAAACGCGTCCCGCCCCCTTGGTGATCACAACAAAATTTATAACGACAAGGATGAAGAAGATAATCATCCCCACCACATAATTTCCCCCTACGACGAAGGCCCCAAACGCCTTGATTACTTTCCCTGCTGCTTCCGGCCCTTCACTACCGTGCAGGAGGATGAGACGGGTTGAGGCAATGTTCAGAGAAAGCCGAAAAAGGGTCGCAACCAGAAGAAGGGAGGGAAATATTGAAAAATCAAGAGGCTTCAATACATACATTGCCACCAGGAGAATAATCACGGAAAGGGTAATATCGAACGAAAGAAGGATATCAAGGAGAAACCTTGGTAGGGGGATGATCATTAGAATCAAAATCCCCACCACCGACAAGGCAATGAGAATATCACTGTTTTTTGTCAAGCCTTTCAGCCGCAATTGTTGCGCCAGGGATGCCATTTATCCTCCCATCTCCATCACTGAAGACCCCTCCAACCCATGTTGTTCTCTCTTCCACCGCTCAGGATGCTTCAACTTATACACATACGCCAGAACTTCCGCGACGGCTTTGTACAGAGCTTCCGGAATCTCCTCCCCAATCTCTACCCCTTTGTAAAGGGTCTGAGCCAAGGGTTTGTTCTCCACAAGAGGAACACTATGCTTCCTTGCCATTTCCCGTATCTTGTCGGCAAGGAAGCCCGCCCCTTTCGCCACCACTTTAGGCGCCCGCATCTTTTCTTCCCGCTTATAACGCAATGCCACGGCCAAGTGGGTAGGATTGGTTATAACGACATCGGCTTTTGGAACTGCCTCCATCATCCTTCTTCGAGCTATCTCCCTTTGCATCTTTCGGATACGGGCCTTGATCAAGGGATCCCCTTCCCGCTGTTTAAATTCATCCTTCACCTCTTGTTTAGACATGCGCAGATCCTTTTCATACTGCCACCGCTGGAAGCCGTAATCCAAAATAGCGAGAATCACGAGAACCCAACAAGTCCGATACAAAATATCGAAACTCACAGTCAGAGAAAATTTAAGGATATCCGCCACCGAAATTACAACAAGTCCCGGCAACTGGCTGTACCGATGTTTTACCGTCAAATAAGCCACATACCCTACGATTAGAATCTTAAGGATAGACCGCATCAACTCGGCAAAGGCTTGAATGGAAAAAAGGCGCTTGAATCCTTTTATGGGGTCAAGTCTATCAAATTTTGGCATTAACGGTTCGCTTGTCCACAAAAAACCAATCTGGAGAAAATTTCCCAGTAACGCCGCCGAAACAACCCCGACAAGGATAGGAAAAAGAACCGTCACGACAAATCTCATTACCATAAAGAACAACCGCTGTGTTCCTAACTGAGAAAGGGTAAACTCCGAAGCATGTCCGAAGAAAAATCTCATAAAACCAAAAAACTCTCTCAACATCCATTGGCCAGTAAAATGAAAGACGAGGAGGCTTATCAAGAGTACAAATACCGACGGAATCTCCCGACTTTTGGCAACATTTCCTTTTTCCCGGGCCTCTTGGCGCCGACGGGGCGTTGCCTGTTCTGTGCGTTCCTGAAAGCTCTCCTCTGGCATGGTCTTACATCCTCTTCTTTACAAATGACCCAATGTCCGCAGGATTGAGAAAATATCCCATCCCAACCCCTTGAACAGGGAAGTTAAAAGTGACGCCAACAGCGGAAGCGACAAGCCTATACCAACAAGCCCGATTCCGATTTGAAGCGGGAATCCGACAATAAACACATTGATCTGAGGAACCGTCCTCGCCACGATCCCAAGGACTACTTGTGTAAACAAAGTAATCGCCAGGACGGGCGCTCCAACCTTGACCGCCAAAACAAAGATATTGCCAGCCAACTTCATGAGCCGACTTATATTGAAACCGGACAAATGGGCTTGCATAGGCGGAATATACCTAAAGCTTTCCACGAGGGCTTGAATGAATATCCTATGGGTTCCCGTTGCAAGAAAGAGAAGCACAGCGAATAGATAATAAAACTGAGCCGCAATGGACACCTGTTGACTTGTCATCGGATCAATCACATTCACAATTCCAAATCCCATCTGATACCCCGCGATCTGTCCCGCTACTTGGATACCAGCAA
The DNA here is from genome assembly GCA_964577975.1 of uncultured Thermodesulfobacteriota bacterium. GTDB lineage: Bacteria > Desulfobacterota > S145-22 > S145-22 > S145-22 > JAOZMY01. Next base: position 27,853 of record CAZOBB010000180.1, read on the forward strand.
ACATTATTTGGGTAATCATTCCCATCGTCATCCCAATAACAATTTCTGCAAAAAAGCCAGGAACCATCTCCCACAACCCGAGAGTATCAGGCATCTTGAACGCCACATAGGGATAAATCAGGAAAGACATCAATATCCCTATCCCTATCCGTACCCTTCGTGGCACCATACGGCTTCCAAACACGGGAACCATCATCAGAATGAATCCAACTCGCAATAATACCAGCGTAAATCTTACCACCTCATATCCATGAATGACGATCATGATCCCTCACCGGATATACTGCGGTATGTTCATAAAGATGTTACTCGTGTAACTGACAAATATGTTCAACATCCAAGGGAGAAAGATCAATATAGCTATCATCACGGCAATAATCTTGGGAACAAACGTCAACGTCATCTCCTGTACTTGCGTAACCGCTTGAAATATACTCACCAGCAACCCCACAATAAGGCCAAAACTAAGCATGGGAGCCGATAGAAGAAGCGACATCTTGATTGCCTCCTCCGCAAAACCAACAAGAAAATCAACCGTCATCATATCCTCCCTACATAAAACTCCTGACCAATGATCCTACGATGAGATACCACCCGTCCACCAACACAAAAAGCATAAGCTTAAAAGGCAACGATATCATGACTGGTGGCAACATCATCATTCCCATGGACAGGAGGATGCTTGCAACCACGATATCCAAGATGAGAAAGGGGATATAAAGTAAAAAGCCTATCTGGAATGCCGTTTTCAGTTCACTGATAACAAAGGCGGGAACAATTGCTGAAAAAGAAACATCCGAGGGATTTTTGGGCTCTTTGTCGTGGGAAAAGCTAACAAAAAGAGCCAAGTCTTTTTCCCGCGTCTGTTTCAGCATAAAGGCCTTGACAGGTTCCACCGCCCTTTGCACGGCGATTTTCTCATCAATCTGATGGTTCAGATACGGCTGGAGAGCCCGACTATTCACCTGCTGCCATACAGGGGTCATAATGAAAAAGGTAAGAAAAAGGGCAAGGCCAATCAGGATCTGGTTGGAGGGAAGCTGCTGGGTTCCCAGTGCCTGGCGCAAAAGTGACAAAACGACCAAAATTCTGGTGAAAGAGGTGAGAAGAATAAGAATAGCAGGTGCAAATGTCAGCAACGTCAAGAGGAAAAGGATCTGCAAATTGATAGATAGCCTCCCACCCTTTTGAGCTGCACTCCCAATTGATAGTGTCACCTGGGGAAGATCCGCCGCGTGAAGGCTCTGTGCCAAGCAAAGGACGAGTATGAACCCGCATCCCCACATCGCTATCTTTGCCGTCTTCACGAGACCTCCTCCGTATTCCTCATGAATTGGTTCCGCAAAATCTTCGAGAAAGATAGGGTGCGTTTTGTCACTTCCTCCCTTTTCTCCAGAGGCAAAGCCTCCCCCGTCTCATCCAGCGAGGCCAGGAGTGTCATGGAAGAAGGGGTCATTCCCACAATCAACCGTTTGTTTTCGACTCCTATGACGGCGATGCTGCGTTTCGATCCGAGATAAACCGTTTGCAAAACACGAACAGTGGGTCCTGAGCTTTTTGCCCCTTTTATCCCCGGATAATACCGCTTCACCACGTAGGTCAAAAACCCTAAGATACCTAGCACTATAAAGAGGGCGCTAAACATCTTTACGATGGGCATCCACCCCTCTACGGGACAAAATTTGTCGGTAGAAGAAATAACTGCTGTCGTCATCAAACTGAACACAACACTCCTCTTTCCACTTACGATAACTGCTTAATCCTTTCAGCCGGGCTAATAATATCCGTCAAACGAATTCCAAATTTTTCATTGACTACCACTGCTTCACCCCTCGCCACCAGCTTCCCATTCACAAAGACATCCAGGGGTTCTCCCGCTAGCTTCGTCAATTCGATGACCGACCCCTGCCCCAGTTGGAGAAGATCATGAATCACCATCTTTGCTCGCCCCAACTCAACGGTGATTTGAAGGGGAATATCCAAGATGAAATCAAGATTTTTGGGTATCTCCACAGAAAGTTCCCCCTCATTTTCCTCCCCCGAACTCGCCGATTCTTTTTTCTCTTCTTGCTCCTGCCGAATTATTTCTTTCTGCTTCTCAAGATCTTCCTGGACATCTTCCCATGAGATTTCGTCCACGTCCTCTTCACTTTCGCTCACCGCTTCTTCCTCTGTTTGTCCCATCACCTCTTCCTCTTTTATTTCCATTTTACCCTCCCTTTTTACAAACCCTCATGAACCTTAGAAACGACCCTCACGGCTTTATTCCCTTTATAAATTCCCGGCACACCAAGAAATTTTTTCACACCTTCCACCAACACATCCACGGGTTCAGAGGCATACCGATCCAGGCGGATGATGTCTCCTGCCTTCAATTCGATTAAATCCTTCGCTTTCATATTCGCGTTCCCTAATTTTACCGTAAGATCCACCTCCGCTTGGAGCATCGCCTTTCGGAATTCACGTATCCATCCGGAATCCTGCTCCATCTGCTCGCTTTGAAAACTCGCCGTTAACTTTTCTTTAATCGGCTGAATCATCGTATAGGGAAAGCAAAAAATCATATTCCCCGAACCAAATTCCATCTCCAAACTAAATTTCGAAATAATCACCACATCTGTCATAGGCATGATCGTCACAAACTGAGGGTTGATTTCCGAACGAACAAGGTTCGTCTTGACCTTGTAAACAGGCGCCCATGCCCTTTCAAACTCCGTAAAAACCATTTGGACGATACGCCGGATAATCCTCATTTCTATGGGAGAAAAATCCCTCCCTTCCACCTTATAGTGAGAAGAACCGTTGCCCCCGAAGAAAATATCTATCATCGAGAACACAAGCGGGGCCTCAATCACGAAGAGAGAAATTCCGCGTAATGGTTCCATGTGAAAGAGGTGAATGCTTGTTGGAATAGGTAACGTCTTCAAAAACTCCCCAAATTTCACCATGTCGATGGAGAGTGACGTGACATCCACGATCCTTCGGAGACTCGACGTGAACACATTCCTCAAAAACCTGGCAAAACGGTCATTGATGATCTCTAGGGTTGGCATCCGCCCCCGTATGATCCGATCTTGACTCGTCAGATCATAGGGAACTATCCCCGATTCATCCTCCTCAATATCCGTCTCGGTCTCAATCTCCCCTCCTGAAATTCCACGTAAGAGAGAATCGACCTCTTCCTGAGTTAGAATCTGATCGCTCATCGTTTTTCCGCTATTGCATTACAAATTCTGTAAAATAGACATGCTTCACAGATCCCGTCTTCAGAATACTGTTCAAACGAATCGTGATTTCATTCTTTAAATGCTCTTTTCCATGAAGCGTCGCCAACTCTTCAAACGATTTGTTGCTCAAGATCTCTATGATGATGTCCCTCACCTGAGGCAATCGCATGTTTATCTCATCCAAAATCTTCTTTCCTTTCAGCTCTAAGCTCATTTTTACCTTCAAATAATGAGCCTCCTTTTTTCCGGCTAGGTTTACAATAAAGGGCTCCAAATTAAACATTTGCCCCATTTTGGGAACTTCATCCCCCTCCGTTTCAGGTTCTTCTTCCTCTTCCTGGTTGATAACTTGTGTCTTTGTGGGTTTCGGCTTCGGTGCTAGAAATTTCAAATAGGCAAAAAAACCGCCCCCTCCCACAACGGCCAAAACCACCACAAGGATAATGATCAATTTTAATGGCGACTTTTTCTTGACTTCTGTTTCCTGCTTCTTTTCCTCTTTATCTGCCATAGATCCCTTCTCCTTTCCCTCTGTCTAATAAAACGATTTCCACCCGCCGGTTGAGCGCTCGAGCCTCTGGCGTGTTTTTTGTTGAAACCGGGTGAGACGCCCCGTATCCCGCCGCCGACAACCTTGCAGGAGAAATACCATCCACCTTTACAAGATAATGGAGGACATTCACCGCGCGCGCCACGGACAACTCCCAGTTAGATGGATATAAATCCGTGTGAATGGGAACATCATCCGTATGTCCTTCGATTCGAATATCAAAAGGGGTTTTCTTAATAATCTTCCCTATCTTGGCTATCAAAGGCAAACTCTCCGGTTTAAGCGTTGCCCGTCCCGAATCGAACAAGAATTTTTCTCCCAACCTCACTAGGAGGTTTTTCCCCTCCATTCTCACCTGGATTTCTGACAGGTTATATCCACTTTCCTTAATGGCTTCACGAAGCTTCCGAGCTGCTTCATATTTCTGCATCCTCTTGGTCCGCATGTGTGGCTTTCCAAAGGCCAACGCATCACCAAACGCCTCGTTCACAAGCGCCCACGGCAAAATAACCGCCGTTGCTTCAAACTTTTTTAAATCTTTTACCGTCGCCGGAGGATAAGGAGCAGGCGAGGCACCCATCTCCAATGGCCCATAAGCCGCATTGAAAAAACCAAAGGCCTGTTTGACCGCCTTGTCATCAGCAGAAGACATGGTGAATATCAAGACAAAAAACGTCAACAACAATGTCAATAAATCGGAAAACGAAATCATCCACGCATTGGGATCAATATCAGCCATGGCTCATCCCTTACAAGTACGTCCCCAGAAAGATTACATCAATCCTTCTATTCCTCGCCCTTCCTTCAGGGGTATCATTGGAAGCAATCGGCCGATAAGGTCCATAACCAACGGCCGAAATGTCTTCCGGCGCTACATACCCCTTTGCCACCAAATACTTCAAAACATTTACGGCTCGCGCCACAGACAATTCCCAGTTAGAGGGGAACCTTTTCGTATGAATGGGAACGTTATCGGTATGCCCTTCAATACGCACCGGCCGCTTCGTTTCTTCGATGGCCTTTCCCAACTCATCAAGAATTGGATACATATCCTTCTCGATTGCCGCTTTCCCCGGCTTGAACAAGACATCCCCCGTGAAGGCGACTTTGACCCCCTCGGTCGTCACCGATACTTCCATCCTCATTCCCTTTCCCTTTTCCTCAAAAAGCCGCTCCATCTCCGACAGGGAGGCCTTCGCCTCTTGGAGATTCGGGCTTTCCAATGAATAAGGGCGGTTGACGATTTCACTGCTTTGAAGGCTGGGCGCACCGGAAGGCCCACTTTTCCCCTTTTCCGCCATCGTCCCACCCGGCATGGGGCCAAAACTTCCTATCAAAGACCCCAGCGCCTTTTTCACCCTCCGTGAATCGACGACCGACATGGAACACATCACGATAAAAAAGGCCAGAAGGATCATACTCAAAGCCGTCATCATGACCACAAAAGGATCGCTTTCGGCTTCCTCTTTTTTCTTTTTCTTACGTGCCATTGGTACTCGCTATTCGAAACTTGACTTCCTCAATTTCGGGGCCAAGAAGGCATGAAGTTTTTGCTCAAGCACCCTGGGATTATCGCCGGCCGTAATCGACAATATTCCCTCCAACAATAATTCCTTAGTCAAAATTTCGTCTTTGCTTTTCCCTTTCAGTTTTCCAGCGATAGGCGTAAAGACAAGATTTGCCAATATCGCTCCATAAAAGGTTGTCAACAATGCTACCGCCATTGCCGGCCCAATTGAACTTGGATCATCCATGTTTTGAAGCATCAATACCAATCCAATCAACGTTCCGATGAGACCCAGGGCAGGAGCGAACGCCGACATCGTCATACATATATCACTTCCCGTGTTATGGCGTTCTTCAATATGGTCTATCTCCGTCTCCAAGATATTCCGGATCACTTGAGGTTCCAGCCCATCAATTGCAAGCTGGATACCTTTCTTCAGAAAATCATCATTGATCTCGTTCAAAGAAGATTCCAGCGACAAAATGCCATCTCTTCGCGACTTTCCCGCGAATTCCACCAATACTTCGATCCATTTGTCAGGATTGTACGATTGAGAAAAAAAGGCATTCTTGATAATTCCCACCAATCCCAACACTTGGGGCAGGGAATAGTTCACAAGTGTCGCCCCAATCGTTCCCCCCACCACGATAAGCAAGGAAGGTGGATCAATAAAGGTGGCCAAACTTCCCCCCTGAAGGATCCCTGCCACCACCAACCCAAATGCAACAACAAAACCGATTATGGTTGCAATATCCACGGACACACCCCACTTTCGTTTTTTCACTGAAAAATGCGCAAGATTTATGCCAGACTTGCCAGAAAAATCCAGTTCCGTTGGCTATATTTTGAGGACCCTCTTACGAAATCCTCAACACATTGATATAAAAAGGATATTTTAATTACAAGGTGCTTCGCAGTCGTCTTTCTCAGCAACCAGTTAATAAAACAACGGCGAGATGGATTCTTTCCACCCCGCCATCACCCCGTCATAATGTCAAAGTTCCGATACTTAAGTCAGGAGATTGACACCTTACCGTTTCAGGTTAACCAAATCGGCCAACATCTCATCGCTGGTAGTAATAATCTTCGAATTCGCTTGGAATCCACGTTGGGTAGTAATCAGTTTAACAAACTCAGCTGCCAGATCTACATTCGACTGTTCAAGGGCATTTGCATGAATAGTTCCCACACCTCCCACACCCGGTTTGTTGATCACAGGTTGCCCGGACGAATGGGACTCCGCATAGAGGTTTCCTCCCATCTTCGTTAATCCCCACGGTGAAGCAAAATCGGCAAGTGCCAGTTGGGCGATCTGCCTCGTCTGACCGTTGGAGAACAAGCCGGTGATCACCCCATCCAAATCGACTGTCACGCTCAAAAGGGATCCAGACTGATATCCATCTTGATTGATCATGTTTGTCACACTTGATGAAGCAAATTGTGTCGATTGATCCAAACCTGTCCCGCCTGTGGCCGTTCCCTCCCCATAATCGAAGGTAATGGGCTGCGGGGTTGTTGTGCCATCCCCCAGGTTTGCAAAATTGATAGGGGCTTCATTGTCGTTGGTTAATGACCCGTCCGTTCCAAACGTGAGATTCTGAGTTCCAGCCTCCTGAAGCGTTCCTGTATTATCCGTATAAACATAATGTGCCGTCCATGCGTTTGCTCCTGTTTTCACGAAATAAATGGAAACCGAATGCGCCCCCCCCTGCGAATCATAAACGGTCACGGACGTGGTATAATTATACATATCAGAACTCAAATTTGCCAAGTTCCATGCTGTCGTAGGAACATCAGACGTGGCATCGAGATTCACGGATATGCTTACCTGAGAAGTGATCCTCGGATTCGAAATAGACCTTGACAAATTTATATCACTTAACGTCGTGGAAACGGTTCCGTCGGAATCGATGGCATACCCTTGAACAACGAGGTTATCTGGGTTCACCAAGTATCCATCTTCATCAATAATAAATTGGCCTGCCCGTGTATAAAAAACTCCCCCATCACGGTTCTTCACGATAAAAAAGCCATTGCCATCAATGGCCATGTCTGTGGCGCTCCCCGTAGTTTCAAAAGAACCTTGGAGAAACTGAGTCTGGACGGCGCTCAATTTTACACCTCGGCCAATCTGATTGACTCCCGACGCTCCCGTCAAGGTCTGACTGAGAATATCGGAAAAAGCGATCGTACTCCCTTTAAATCCTATGGTATTGACATTAGCAATGTTATTTCCAATCACACCCATGGCTGCACCGTTGGCATCTAACCCGCTAATGCCTGTCCACAATGATGATAACATCTTTATCTCCCTCCTTTATTCATCCGATGGCATTCCCGTTTCATCCGCTTGGCTGGGTTCGGTAGTCTCTTCCCCTGTTTGAGAAGACACCTCTACCTCGGGCAACCGAACCGAAACGACATCTCCCAGCGCATATCTCCCGTAATCCGTTGACAGAAACGGTTTTCCATTCACAAACTCAACACCTTTCACCCTTCCAAAGACGAAAGTGGTCACGTTTATGTCGTTGCCGTCCATGTCTTTTGCAACAACTTGAAACGTATAATTTCCTGGAGCCAGCTGATTTCCTTCATTGTCTTTCCCATCCCAGACCATTTCATTGAAACCAGCCTTTTGCTGGCCGCCTACCAGAGAAGCCACCTGGTTCCCTTCCTCATTTTTTATATAAACCGCCACTGAAACCGCGTCTTCCCCTAAAGTATAGCCCAATTTTACAGGCGTTCCTTCCTTCAGCTCTACCGTATCTCCTTCCACTTTTATATCTTTCCCGATAAGAGAGATTGCCTGGGCATTGTTGATCGACGCTTGATATTTCATCAACTCTTCCAGGTTCCCATTCGCCTGCGTCAACTGCTCCAGTTGGCTGAATTGCGCCAACTGTGAAGTAAACTCCGTGGAATCCATCGGATTCAATGGATCCTGATATTGAATCTGGCTAATAAGCAGTTTCAAGAAATCATCCTTCCCCAGAGTGTTAAATCCTGTTTCTTTCGATTTGTCTGCCGCTCCTTGAGGGCTCGAAGACGTTACAGCCGTCGTCGCAATCATTACTATATCCTCCCTACGCAAATAGATTAATCCGTTCCCACGGATTCCTTGACAACCGAGGTATCCCCACCGTTTCGACCATTGGAGAAAGCACGTCCATAGCAACCGGCTCCTTTTTCACAGAATCATCCCCTCGAGACCATGTGTGTGCCATGGAGTTCCAGGAACCATTGGAAAAATCATGAAATCCTTGAGGGTTTCCGCCTCCTACCTGAACAGAAACATCGTGCACGATCAATCCTTGCCGGTTCAAAATGGCTTGCAGCTCCGTCAACTGACCCGTCAAAAGTTTATGGGTCGTGGAATTATCCACGAGAAAAATCGCTTGGACATGATGTCCCCTCACAGAAACCGACACATCCACATTTCCCAACTCAGGCGGATTCAAAGCAACCCGCACAGTATATTGCCCGTCTTTCTGAAAAAATTTTACTGCCTGAACAATTTGATCCACCACTGAAGAAGGTTTTATCCCTCCATCTGATGCCACATTCACAGATTCCACTGGATGTCTCTCCACCCCCGTCGTGAGAGATCCATAAGACGACAGCTCCTTCCCCAGGGATCCTTGATTCCCTTTCATCATAGCTTTTTCCACTTCCTCTCGTATTCCCGATCCGGAAGAATTGATACCAACTGCGTCATTTTGTGACACTTCCCCATTTCCAAACAGCTTTCCCATCCCTTTCTCGAAAAGGGACTGGAAAAATTCCCCCTTCTCTTCCGAGGCCGTTGCTACAGGGAAAGACGGATCTTCCTTCATCGTGAGTTCAAAACCATCCTTCGTCGGTGGTTCAACCTTTTCCTTAAATATTCTTGACAATTCGTTTAAAGTTTTCGCTACCTCTTTCTTCGCCTCTTCAGATGATCCTTGAATGCTACCTTCTTGTAACTGCGCCGACGAGACTTCCATCTCTTTGACCGACACCCCCTTTGACACCCGCGCTTCCATCTCCTGTACCAATTTTCTCAAAGCCTTCTCAAACTCCTGTAAAACCTTGTCATCCTGGAGGATATTCTCAGAAAACCACTCTTTTAGTTCTGACAGCGAAATCCTTCCTTTCTGAATCAACTGCAGAAAATAGGCCATCACATCCCGCAGATTCTTTCCTGAAGCTTTTTTCTTTTCTCCCGTTTCCGCACTGGACACCTCATCCTTTCCTTTTGCCACTTTTGAGGCAGTTCCCGTCTTTCCCCTCACGTCTTTCTCTTTTACTCGATCAACCTCTTTTTCTAACACCTCATGGAATGTCCCCTTCTCATCACCAGAAATCATTTCGCCTTTACCTTCAGGCGTATGTGTCGCCGTGCTTACCTTGTTCACACTCGTGGGAGCGAGAATCATGCTTTCTGCTACCACAAGACCAGATGCCATTTTTCACCTCCCGGTTAACCTGCCAGCTCACACGCAAGTAGTATGCCACTACACGAGGATACACATTTCTTCTGTTATTTTAATGTGTTAGATATGTAGAACTATTTTTATAAACATTACAGAATCACTCAATCTCAGGAAAGATTTGCCTACCTCTAAAGAATGGGGAAGTTTTTTCCTAGAAGAAGGGGTGGGAATGGAAATTCCCGCCCCTCTCTTTTATTTATATATCGTAATACAGGGCGAACTCGTAGGGGTGGGGGCGGAGGCGGATGGGATCGACCTCGTGTTCCCTCTTGTAGTCGATCCACGTGAAGATGGCATCGTCCGTGAAGACGTCCCCCTTCATCAGGAATTCGTGATCCTCCTCCAACGCCGCAAGCGCCTCCTCCAACGAAGACGGCGTCGAAGGCACGTTCTCCAGTTCCTCCGGCGAGAGCCCGTAGATGTCCTTGTCCAACGGCTCCCCCGGGTCGATCCGGTTCTCGATCCCGTCCAGCCCCGCCATCAGCATGGCCGCGAAGGCCAGGTACCCGTTGCACGAGGGATCC